>NZ_JBCLVE010000001.1:0-43414 GCF_039548515.1 Luteimonas qiangzhengi
TGACCGACCAGGACCGAGTTTTCAACCGTTGAATTGCCGGTGATCTTGACCTGATTGCCGGCGTTGCCGGCCGCGTACACCCGGCGCAGGGTGACGCTGGAGTTCGGCGACCCGTCCATGTGGTAGAAATCCAGGCCGTCCGAGGTGTTGTAGAGGACGAAGGCGTCCTCGATCAGCCACTTTCCGCCCGAGGCGGGCAGGCCCAGGCCATCGCCGTAGCCGCCGCTCTGCTGCGCCCAGCAGGCCCAGGGCTCGCCGGTGGAGACGCGCTCGCCGCAGCCGTTCCAGCTGATCTCGATATCGCGCAGGGTCATGTTGCCGGCGTTGGAGCTGTTGTTGCCGACGTTGCCATCCCAGCCGGCGGTGCCGTTGCGGTTGAGCTTGACCCGCTCCATGGTCCAGTCGGTGAGGCGGCCGGCCTGCATGCCGCGGGCGGCCATGCCGTGGATGTTGACGTCATGCATCCACACGTTGCGCGAATCGCTGGCGTACAGGCCCACGCGGGCCCACGCATCGCCGGAGCCGCAGCGGGCATTGGAGTTGGAGTGGCCGTAGACGCAGTCGCTGCGATCGGTGACTTCCAGATGGCCGAGCTCGACGTGCGAGCTGCCTTCCAGGTTGAGCACGCGGTGAATGCCGTTGCTGCCGATCAGTTTGGGGGTGCTGCCCGACTTACCGAGAATGCGGGTGCGGGTCGAGCTGGTGCCACTGGGCACAGCCCGCATCTGGCTGCCGATGGTGTAGGTGCCGCCGCCGATCATCAGGGTGTCGCCGCCGGAGATACGCGCCGAGCCGGAAGCGGGCAGGGCGACGAGCGGGCTGTTCCATGCGCAGTTCTGCGCGCTGCCGCTGCCCGGATAGGGGGCATCGGCGCGGCCGGTGCACTGGGCGGCCGTACCGCCGTCGGTGCGCACGTGATAGGTCGCCGCCTGGGCCGAGCCGATCGCGCCAAACGCAAGAAGGGAAGCAAAGAGGAGAGAAGAAGGCGAAAAAGAATTATTTCGCAAAGCACGAAAAGTATTTACTGCACGAGTCACTACTGGGGCCTCCGAAGGGTTGGGGGAATTGGGCCCTCCGTGGTCCGCGAGGAATTCTATGTGCGGTGCAACATCCGGTATTGGGACGCAGGTCACGGATGGGCGCGGTATTCGACCAACGTCGGGCGGCATTCATGGCGTGGTACGGAGTGGTTAAGCCGTCAGTGGGGTTTGTCTGCGATATCCGCTGCCGGATGGCCGTCCTGCCCCGCCTTACGCGTTCATCCAGGTGCAGCGGTGCGGATTGCCGGAATGGCCATATTGGGAGGGCGGAACATGCTCGAGATCGTCATGTGGGGCGCGATCGGGATGCTGGGTTATATCTACTTTGGCTATCCCGCCCTGACCCTGCTCCTCGGCCGCGTGTTCCAGCGTCGGGTGAAGCGTGCGGATTTTGGGCCGCCGGTTACATTTATTATTTCCGCGTACAACGAGGAAAAACATATAGCCGGGAAAATCCGCAATACCCTGGCCCTGGATTATCCTGCGGACAAACTGGAAATCATCGTGGTGTCGGACGCTTCCACCGACGACACCGACCGGATCGTGCAGGCCTGGTCGGCATCCGGGGTGCGGCTGCTGCGGATTGAAGGCCGGCTCGGCAAGACCGCATGCCAGAACGCCGCCGCGGCAGCTGCGTCTGGTGAGGTCCTGGTGTTCGCTGACGCCACCACGGTGGTGGACGAGGGCGCTCTGCGCGCAATTACCAGGAACTTCAACGACCCGGAGGTGGGCTGCGTCGCGGCCCGACTGGTGTACAGGGCGCGCTCGACTGATCCCACGGGAAATGGCGGCTCGGCTTACTGGAAGTACGAGAGCCTGCTGCGCAGTGCGGAGAGCTCGCTGGGATCACTGATTGGCGTAAGCGGTGCGCTGTCGGCAGTGCGCGCGAGCGCCTATCGCCCGATTCCCACGGATCTGATCAGCGACTTCGTGGTTGCCCTGGATGTGCGTGACCAGGGGTTGCGCACCGTGCTGGAGCCGGAGGCAATCTGCTTCGAGGAGTCCCTGGACCGGCCTCGACAGGAGCTGTCCATGCGCAACCGGGTGACCCTGCAGAGTCTGCTTGTGTTGGCCAAAAACCGGCACCTGCTCAATCCGTTCCGCTATGGGGTGTTTGCCTGGCAGCTGGTCTCACACAAGCTGCTGAGGTACCTGTCGCCGGTGTTCTGGACGGCGGCGCTGGGCGCGAACTTGGCTCTCGCCATGCAGGGCCAGTATGTGTGGCTGCTGGGACTGCAGGCCGCCGGTATCCTGGTGGGATCACTGGGTTTCCTGCCGCTGCCCCGTCTGGGCGCATTCAAGCTGCTGGCGCAGCCGTACTATTTCCTGCTGACCAATCTGTCTTCCGCGATCAGTCTGGTGCGCTTCATCAGGGGCCGGAAGGTAGTGGTCTGGACGCCGCTGCGATGAGTGGGCAGTCAGCGTTGGCCGGGTCCGGTCAGCTGAGCGCACGGCGCGATGGAGGCAATATCGATCCCGCTGCTCTGCGCCCGGCAGCTGACCCCGCTGGGGCATGAGGAAAGGTTCCAGCCGAGATTGCCCGAGATATTCAAAGTGTCCGGTGCCCGACCGGCGTTGAACGCGCGCCTGGAACCGTCGAGGTAGTAGGGGAAGCCGACCACGACGTTGTCGAGGATGTCGATCCGGCCGGAGCTGCCGCTGTAGGTGATGTTGCCATCGCCTTCGCCGGCCAGGGTGTTGTGGCGCAGGGTGGCGGTGTGACCGCCGTTGAGCACCAGCAGCACGGTGGCACCGTAGGCGCGGCAGATATCGCCTTCGGTCATGTTGTACTTGCCCTTGAAGTAGGTGCAATGACCGACCAGGACCGAGTTTTCAACCGTTGAATTGCCGGTGATCTTGACCTGATTGCCGGCGTTGCCGGCCGCGTACACCCGGCGCAGGGTGACGCTGGAGTTCGGCGACCCGTCCATGTGGTAGAAATCCAGGCCGTCCGAGGTGTTGTAGAGGACGAAGGCGTCCTCGATCAGCCACTTTCCGCCCGAGGCGGGCAGGCCCAGGCCATCGCCGTAGCCGCCGCTCTGCTGCGCCCAGCAGGCCCAGGGCTCGCCGGTGGAGACGCGCTCGCCGCAGCCGTTCCAGCTGATCTCGATATCGCGCAGGGTCATGTTGCCGGCGTTGGAGCTGTTGTTGCCGACGTTGCCATCCCAGCCGGCGGTGCCGTTGCGGTTGAGCTTGACCCGCTCCATGGTCCAGTCGGTGAGGCGGCCGGCCTGCATGCCGCGGGCGGCCATGCCGTGGATGTTGACGTCATGCATCCACACGTTGCGCGAATCGCTGGCGTACAGGCCCACGCGGGCCCACGCATCGCCGGAGCCGCAGCGGGCATTGGAATTGGAGTGGCCGTAAACGCAATCGCTGCGATCGGTGACTTCCAGATGGCCGAGCTCGACGTGCGAGCTGCCTTCCAGGTTGAGCACGCGGTGGATGCCGTTGCTGCCGACCAGTTTGGGGGTGCTGCCCGACTTGCCCAGGATGCGGGTGCGTGCCGAACTGGTGCCGCTGGGCACGGCCCGCATCTGGCTGCCGATGGTGTAGGTGCCGCCGCCGATCATCAGGGTGTCGCCGCCGGAGATACGCGCCGAGCCGGAAGCGGGCAGGGCCACCAGGGGGCTGTTCCAGGCGCAGTTCTGCGCGCTGCCGCTGCCCGGATAGGGGGCGTCGGCGCGGCCGGTGCACTGGTTGGCCGTGCCGCCGTCGGTGCGCACGTGATAGGTGCTTTGGCCGTCCTCGCTGGATGCTGCAGCTTCTGCTGCTCTGGGTGGTGCCGGCAGCGGTGGCTGCACCTGGAAGCAGTTGACAGTGTCGGGTGTGTCGGCCGCATGGCACGCCGCCATGCTTGCCATGCAGGCAATCAGCAGCGTGTGTGCGGGTGTGGGTGTCTGCACAAGTGGAAGCCAGGCGTGCCGCTGCCGGATCACTCACCCGGCCCCGGGTTGGGCCTGCGGATCAGGCCCGGAAACAATCGGGCCGCGACAGGGAATCGACCCGTCGCGACAGCGCCCTGCGGGAAGCGTTCAACGTCGGTCCGCTCGCCCTGGGCGTGTGCCTGGATGACCGCGTGGCGTTCCATCAGCCCGCACAGGATCCAGAAGCTGTACATCACCAGGCCGTCGAAATAGGGGCTGCCAAACAGGTTGCCGAGCAGCATCGCGATCACCGCCACCGCCAGGCCAACGCCAAGGGCGCGTGACACCGGGTGGCTGTCGCGGCTGGCGCTCTGCACCCCAAGCACCAGCTGCCACAGCCGCCACACCAGCCACAGCATCATCGCCAGGGCCAGCGGCCCGCATTCGGCCAGCACGCGCAGAAATCCGTTGTGCGTGTCCATGCCCGCATAGACGGTGTAATCGCCGATGTGCTCGCGGAAGCGCCCCAGCCCAACGCCGGCCGGGTGGTCTGCCAGCATCGAAAATGCCCCCCTCCAGATCTCCAGCCGACTCTCCGTACTGCCGTCGTAGGACACCGCGCCGCTTGCGCTGATCTGGCGGGTTTCATCAATTCTCTGGATCACACTGTCGGGCAGCAGGCTGGCGCCGATGACGGCAACGACGAGCATGGCCACGGCTGCTACGGTGAAACTGCGATGTAGCAGCAGCAGTGCGATCCCGAACGCCGCGATCACGTAGGCCTGGCGGGAGAAAGTGAACAGGATCGCTGCCACGAGCACCCCCGCCGCGACGATGGCCATCAGCCGCAGCGGCTTCTGGCAGCCCGGCTGCAGTGCCAGGGCGACGAACATGGACAGGAACATGGCGAAGTACACGCCGGCACGATTTGCGGCGTCGATCGCGCCGAACGGGCCGGTGGCCCGCTGCCCGTCCGCAAACTGCGCCGTATCGAACTGCAGCCCCTGCGAGACGGCATGAAACCCTGCGAACGCAGCGACCACCAGCGTGAGCATGATCAGCTGGCGGGTGCCCCTGGCATCCAGGCCGCAATGGCGGTAGGCGAGGTAGAGCAATGGATAGGTCAGCGCGTACTTGGCCTCCAACGCAACCGCGCCGGGGCGCGACGGGTCGTGGCCAAGCGCAATAAACCAGCCCAGCAGGAAGGCCAGGAACAGGCCCAGCAGTGGCGCCAGCAGCAGGTTGGTACGCGGCAGTCCGGGCGGGTCGCGTCGGCCGAACAGGCTTGCCCACAGCAGTGCCAGCGCGGACACGCCAACGCCCACATCCGGCGGCAGAAACAGCGAATACGGCAGCAGGACGATCGGCAGGGCATAGAGCATGTTCATCGGCTGCGCCTACTCACGCGGCGGTGGCGAGGGCACCAGCTCGCCGGTGCCCTCCCGGGCTGTGCTGCTGCCGTCAGCAGCCAGGCAGCGCTCGTAAACGGCTGATGTGGCGGCGGCGAGGGCGGTGGCGCTGTGATGCCGGGCCACGAACTCCCGGCCTGCATCCGCGAGCTGCCGGCGCAGCTTCGGATCCGCCGCCAGGCCTGCCATCGCGGTCGCCAGGGCGGACGCGTCCCCCGGCGGAAACAGCAGGCCGGTGCAGCCATGTTCGACCAGTTCCGGGGTGCCACCAACTCGCGAAGCAATGACCGGACAGCCAGCGGCCATCGCTTCCAGCAGCGCATTGGACTGGCCTTCAAAGTGGGATGGCAGCACCAGGAAGTCGGCGACCTGCATGAGCTGCGCCGCGTTTTCCACCTCTCCCAGCAGGCGCACGCTGTCGGTTACGCCGGCCGCTTCGATCTGGTCGTGGAGCGCCGCCCGCATCGGTCCTTCGCCGGCCATGGCGATCCATGGCCGATCTCCGGGCGGCAGCGATGCCACGGCTTCCACCAGACAGGGCAGGTTCTTCGCCTGCACCAGTCGGCCGACGAACAGCCCAACCGTGCGCCCCGCGGGTGCGCCGATCGCACGGCGCAGCGCGTCGCGCTCGACAGCGGACATTGGCGCTGGCGTTTCCACCCCGTTGCCGATCACCGCGAACCGTGCTTCGGGCATGCGCGTATGGCGCGCCGTTGAGCGTGCCCCGGCCCTGGAGTTGGCGATGACCGCGGCGCTGCGCGCGACCACCATGCGTTTGAGCAGCCAATACCCGGCACCCTTGTCGGACCCGAAGCTGCGTTCTGAAGCAACCAGCACCGGCGCGCGTCCGCACAGCGTGCGCGCGACCACCGACCAGATTTCCGCGGTCACCGAAAATGCGTGGACAAGGGCGTAGTTGCGCCGTCGCAGCAACCGGGTGAATGCGAGCACGAACCGGATATCAAACCGCGAGCGCTTGGGCAGATAGTGCACCGGCACGCCGCTGCGCCGGATCGCTTCGACCAGAAACGAATCGCTGCGGAAATACGCCAGCTCGGGTTCCCACCGATCACGGTCCAGACCGGCCAGCAGATGCTGGATCTGGCGCTGGCTGCCGCCCACTTCCATCTCATCGACCACCAGCAGTAGACGCTCAGGTCGCATTGCCCAGTGCCTCCGCCATCAGCCGATGCAGCTTCAGGGCCTCCTTGCGCGCGTCGAATTCCAGTTCGATCCGCTGACGCGCGGCCAGCGCCAGTCGCAGTCGAAGCGCGGGATCCTGCAGCAGGCGCTCCAGCGCCCCGGCCAGCGCGGTTGGATCGTTGGCGGACGGCAGCAGTCCGTTGACATCGTCGGTAATGAGTTCCGGCACGCCTGAGACCGCACAGCTGATTACCGGGCAACCGGCGGCCATGGCTTCCATCAGCGCGACCGGGATCCCGTCGCGGTTGCCGTCGGGGGCGATCTCGCAGGGCAGGGCGAAGATCGTGGCTTCCTGCAGAAGCTCACGGATCGCCTGCTGCGGAAGTGCGCCGACCATCGTGATGTTGTCTGCCAGGCCGAGCCGGTCGATGCGCGCCTGGAGTTCCTTGCGTAGCGGTCCATCGCCGACCACCGTGCAACGGAATGCGACGCCATCGGCATGCATCCGCGCGAGTGCTTCGATCAGGGTGGCAAAGCCTTTCTGCGCAACCAGTCGGCCGATGGCAAGGATGTGGTTGCCGTCCCTGGCGTCGCCCGACCATGGGAGCTGCGCCAAGTCCACGCCGCAGTGCACGATCTTCATCTTGTGCCGGGTCAGCGAAGAAACATTCCGGTCGATCCAGTCGACGTTGTGGCGCGAGATGGTGACTGCCAGCGCCGAGTCCGCGATCTTGCGGGCCAGGATGTGCCGGTCGACGAAGATGTCGTGGGCGTGACAGGTGAAACCGAATGGGCGCCCCGCGGCCCGCGACAGGACCCAGGCGGCGGTGGACGGGTAGGTTGACCAGTGGGCGTGGATGAAATCCGGATCGAAGCGGCGCATCCACGACAGATGCTCCAGCCCCCGCGCCATCGACACCAGCGACTTGATCATGGCCACCGGCGTGCGCCAGGTTCCCGCCGCGACGATGGCCGCATCGCGGGTCACCGCGACCGGGTGGGAGAGCACGGCGCGCAGGGTATTCCAGAATGCGGTGGCCGGTGCCTGCGGCTGGCGGACCCTGTCCAGCAGCGCGGCCGCTTCCGGATGCACAATGGCCTGGCCGCGCGGGGTCTTGAGCGACAGGATGCGCACGTCGACGCCTTTGTCGACCAGCGCCTGGATCTCACGGACGATGAAGGTTTCCGCCAGGATCGGAAACAGCGACACCACGTACAGCACCCGGCGGGGGGCGAGCGTGGCGGCCGGCTCACCGTCCATTGTTACGGGCCCAGAGAAAGGTAATGGTGGCCACGTTCTCTCCATAGTTGAAACCCGGCGTGGTCGAGTTGCGGGTATTGCGGTGGAACCCGACCTGGGTTGTGAGCTGGCGGGTCCAGCGATGTTCGGCCCTGATCCCGTAGATGCGATCCCGGTCTTCGCGCCCGGTGGTCATGAACTCGCGGTTGAGCGCCGTGGCATGCAGGGCCAGCGTGGTGCGCGGACGGACGCGCCAGGCCAGTTCCGCGTAGCCACCGACGTCCTCGCGGTCGCGGGTCGTGCTTTGCAGATAGCGGTAGCTGCGGTAGCGCGGCCGCAGTCGCAACTCCAGACGTTCGCCTCTGAACCTGTAGTCGAGCTGCAGCCTGCGCTGGCGATGCACATCAGCATTGACGTCCAGGGTGGAAGCGAACAGCTCCTGGATGGCGGGCTCGGACAGGTCGATCTGGCGGATGATCAGTTCCTGGGCGCTGTCGGCCAGCTGGTAGCGGGCCTGCAGATCGAACCGGCTGCGGCCGGTGGGGACCCAGATGATCCCCGCACGGGCCAGGGTCGCGGACACGTTGTCTCCACCGCGTTCCGGATCCACCCAGGAGCGTCCCAGGTCCAGTTCGATGCTGCCGTAGGCCAGTTCGCGGCGATAGCTTGCATAGGCGTCGGTGCGCGAATAATCGGCAACCTGCCCGGGTACGTCGAATTCGACTTCGGACGCCACCAGGTTCAGCGCCACATGGCCGAGCGGCCCCGTTTCACGCTGCAGCCGCGCGGCGGCGCTGAGCCGGTCGCCGTTGAATTCCTCGCTCACCTCGGCGTAGCTTTTAGCGGCGCGCAGGTCGAGCTGGGCACGGGTCGCCTGGTTGAAGCGGGTCTGGAAGGTGGGGCCGGCGATGAACACGTTGACCCGCTGCAGATTGCCGGGGGACAGGCCACTGTCGATATCGACCGGCTGGTGGCTCAGGTAGTCCTCGAGCACCAGGCTGAAGCGGTCTGGAGCGATTGTCCATTCGGCCTTGCCGGCCAGCTCGCCGCGCCATTCGCGCGGGAAGGTGTCGTCAAGGTATTCACGGTGTTCAACCAGGCCACGGGCCTGCAGGGCAAGCGCCGAGCCCTGCTGGGCTACTGCAAAACGCAGCCGTGGCGCAAGAATGGTGTCGCTGGTTTCGGCCTCTTCCGCCAGTGCGATGTTGCTTGAGTGCGTGCCGGACAGCCCGAGCTCATAGTCGATTTCCGCCGCGGCGCAGACGCCGGATATGGCGAGCATGAGTGCCAGCAGTCGACAGGCGGTTCCCCTTCCCTTGCTCATGGTTGCTCCTCATGGCCCTTCGTTAAAGACCACGCCGGCGAACTTGCCGGGATCGAACTCGGCGGCAGCGCGGGAAATCTGTTCCGGACTGTCGCGGCCGTAGCCGGCCACCAGCACCACAAGGTCCGCATAGTCGGCGAGGATGCGGGCGTCGGGTGAGTCCTGGACAGCCGCACTGTCCAGAAACACGTGGCGCGGTGGATTGCGGCTGCGCATCACGTCTATCAACAGCCGCATGCGGAAGGACGACAGGTATTCGGCGCTGGTCCCGCTTGGCGTTCCGGCCGGCAGCAGCTGCAGTCGCGGAACGCATGTTTCGTACAGCATGTTGCCCACCAGCACCGCCGGGTCCTCGAGGTAGTTCACCAAGCCGCCGTTGATCGGATCCAGGCGCAGCGCGGCGTGCTGTGTTCCGCGAGCCAGGTCGCAGTCGATCAGCACGGCATTGATGGTGTCGTCGAATGCGAATGCGGCCGCCAGATTGCGCGCCACGTAGCTGCCCCCGCTTCCGCGACTGACCGGGGCAATCACCACTGTGGCGTTCGGGGCGCCGTTGATGGCGGACAGCAGGCGGGTGCGCAGGGTCCTGAACGCATCCACGTGCGGTTGGCCGATGTCGGCCCGCGAAATCGTGGTCCGCTGGTCCGGTCGCGGATGCCCAGGTGTCGGTGATGGAGCCAGCCGTGTGCCGGGCCGGTCAGGGGCCGACCGGTCTGAGACGGGATGCAGCTCCGTGACCGGCTGCAGGCTCTCGAGGACATGCGTGTTGGTGATCATCCGGGTCCTACCTCGGCAGCAGTGCGACGGTGGCGGCAATGGGGAAGGCCAGCAGGGCCGCGCTGGTCAGGGCCGCGCCGGTCAGGACCACGCCGGTCAAGGCCAGCGCCTTGCGCCGGGGCGCACGATGGCGGGCCAGCAAACGGCCGCCCGTCGGTATCGTCCCGAGCACCGGCAATCCAACGGTTTCGATCTGCGAGGCCACGCGGACCCGTGGATCGAACCGCAGCCAGGCCAGAAGCAGCAGCACAGGCGCGAGGATGGCCAGGACCAGTACGCCCATCGCCACCTGGGTCCGGCTGATACTGCTGGCGATCAGCGGCAGCGCGGCAGGCTCCTGCACCCGGAAGTTGAGGCCGCCGCGCTGGAGGTCCAGGTTCATCGAAAGCCGGGCGTTCTCGCGCCGCTCGAGCAGGTCCTGGTACAAATCACGATTGACCTGCACGTCGCGGGTCAGGTGGCCCAGGTCACCTCCCAGCGCTGCCACCCGGCTGAGGCGCTGCAGCTCCTGCTGCAGCAGCTGGTTGCCAGTGGCGATGCGCGAGGCGGTACCGACGCTGCGGCTGCGCGCCTCGGTCAGCCTGCCGCGATCGATGTTGCCGCTGACGGCAGCAGGCAGCGGCGCTGCGGCCGGTATCCCGCCACGCTGCAGCTGCGCCTGCAGGTCGTCCACCTGGGCCTGCAGCCGCACCATGTCCGGGTGCTGCGCGGTGTAGGTGCCGGCCAGCGCCATCCGCTCGGCCTGCAGTTCGGCGATGCGCTGCTGCAGCGGGCCGGTGCGTGTTTCCGCCGTGCTGATCGACTGTTCGCGGGCCACGTGGGATGCCCAGCTGCCGGCCTGGGATTGCTGCTCCGCCTGGTCCATCAGCGACCTGTCGATCTGCAGCTGCAGTTCGCTGATCCGCCGGGCGACGTTTTCCTCATCGCCGAGCAGCACTTCTGGATGCGCCTCGCGGTATTGCGCCAGCCTGTCCTCGGCGTCGCTCAGCCTGGTCCGGTAGTCGTCCACCTGCGAGTCGATGAACTCGAACGCGGCCCGGCTTTCCCGGGAGCGGGTGCTCAGGCTTTCCTCGATGATCAGTTCGCCAAAGCGCGCGGTGACTGCCTGGGCCCGCTCCGGGTCTGAATCGCTGTAGCTGATCCTGATCAGGTTGGGGTTTTCAACAGGATTGGTGATGTCGGCCCGGCCCACGATCTGGCTGGATAACTGGGCCCGCTGCAGCGGGCCCGGGCTGGTCGCCAGCCAGCCGCCGGTCTCCAGGATCCGGTCCATGGACTGGGCGCTGAAGGCCACCTCACGCGCGATGGCGGCCCGGTCCACAACGCTGGTCGGCACCGTCCGGCCTTCCAGCAGCGGCTGGATGACGTCTGTTTCCTCGACCAGCAGCGTGGTGGACGAGGTGTACTCCCTGGGCATCAGCAGCACCAGAACCAACCCGGCGATCAGGATCGCGCCGAACAGGGCCGCGAGCACCCAGCGCCGCCGTCGGGCCTCGTGGGTGGCGGCCGGCAGCAGTTGGACAAGATTCGGCCGGCTCCCGGAAGCGGGAGCCCTCCATTCGGCAAGATTGGTCATGCAGCCCCCTTACAGCATCCGTTCCGGCACGGTGAGCACGTCGCCCGGTGCCACGGTGTAGTTGGTCGTCAGGTCGCCGGTGGTGAGCACGTTGTCCAGCATCACCGCGTAGCTTCCCGTGCCGTTTCCACTCCTGCGGTGCAGGCGGGTGCGGTTGGCGGCCGCGAATTCGGTCACCCCGCCGGCGGCCAGCACCGCGTCCAGCACCGTCATGCCGGGCCGGTATGGAATCGACACCGGCTGCCGGACTGCTCCGGTGACGCGGATCCGGGACAGGTATTCGTGGCTGTTGAGTTCGGTCAGGATCACCGAAACCCTGGCGTCCTTGATGTACTCCTGCAGACGACCCTCGATGTCCCTGGCGACGTCGGGCGGGGTGCGCCCCCCCGCGGGCACGTCTCCCAGCAGCGGGACCGAAATCATCCCGTCCGGGCGCACCGGCGCGGTAACGCCCGCGTCCGGATTGCCCCACACCGATACCTGGACCATGTCGTCCACGCCGATGAGGTAGGCCTCGGCGGACTGGTCGAGCGCCGGCGGCGGGCCGGAACCGTCGCTGCCGGTGGTGGCGCAGGCAGCCATCATGATCGACAGCGACACTGCTAGCAGTGCGGAACACAAGCTGTTCATAGGTCCGTTCTCCAGTTTCCCTATCGGGATAACGCGACATGCCAGACGGTCCGGCCATTGCCGCGGCGGATTCCTCCCGCCACGGATTCGCAACCGACGAAGAGGTGTGTCGGTTCCAACGCAAAAACCGCGGGTTGCCGGCAAAGCCCGCTTTCCGCGTTTCCCCCTCACAAGAGGAAGGGAGCGTACTGATGCTTATTCTGGTTACGGGGGGCGCCGGCTATATCGGCAGCCACGCATGTGTGGAGCTGGCCGAACGCGGCCACCAGGTGGTGATTGCCGACAGTTTCGTCAACAGCTCGCCGCGGGTGCTGCAGCGCCTGCAGCAGGTCATTGGCGTGCCGGTGACGTGCCACCGCCTGGACCTGCGAAACGGGGAGGCGCTGGCGCGACTGTTCGACGGCTATCGCTTTGACGCGGTAATGCACTTCGCGGCGCTCAAAGCGGTGGGCGAGTCCTGCGCGAAGCCGCTCCACTATTTCGACAACAACATCGGCGGCACCATTCAGTTGCTCAAGGCGATGCGTGCGCATGGCGTGGACCGTCTGGTGTTCAGTTCTTCAGCCACCGTGTACGGCGCTCCCGACCTGGTTCCTGTGGGTGAGGCGGCGCCGCTGCGGGTCACCAATCCCTACGGACGTTCAAAGCTGGTCATGGAGCAGCTGATCGCCGACCTGTGCGCCAGCGATTCGGCGTTCCATGCGGTCAGCCTGCGCTACTTCAATCCGGTGGGTGCGCATCGGTCGTGCATGATCGGCGAGGCGCCCGGCGGCATTCCTGACAACCTGATGCCGTATGTGTGCCAGGTCGCGGTGGGCCAGCGCGAGCGGCTGGCGGTATATGGCGGTGACTGGCCCACGGTGGACGGCACCGGCGTGCGTGACTACATCCATGTCACAGACCTGGCGCAGGCGCACGCCGACGCGCTGGATTTCCTGGTGCGGGACAAGCGCAGCGCGGCGATCAACCTGGGCACGGGGCGCGGAACCAGCGTCCTGGAGCTGGTGAGTGCCTTCGAGCGGGCCAGTGGACGGACGATTCCCTACGACATCGTTTCCCGCAGGCCGGGAGACGTGGCCGAGGTGTACGCCGACCCGTCGCTGGCGCGGGAGCTGCTGGGCTGGCGCGCAAAGCTTGATGTCCACGCCATGTGCCGCGATGCCTGGCGCTGGCAGGCGCGCAACCCCAAAGGCTATGACAGTGATGGCAAAACGGATCTTGCCGGGGCCGATGGCGTCATGGCCCCGACCCCGGCTGTGCCCATTGCCATCAGCGGCTGAGCCAGTCAGCCACCTGGCAGGGGCGCCGGTTCGGCGGCGCCGAAGTGGTCCAGCACCAGGACGTCGCCGCGGCCGGGACGGTAGCCGCCGGCCAGGGCCCGGTGCACGTAGCCGGTGGCGGCTTCGCAGGCGTCGGCCGGTGACAGACCGCGGCACAGGTTGGCAGCGATCGCGGCCGCCAGGGTACAGCCGGTGCCGTGGGCGTCCTGGGGCAGGCGCGGATGGCTGAACTCACGGACCAGGCCACCGGAATCGGCGAACAGGTCCATCACGTCGTCGGCACCGTCTTCCAGGTGCCCACCCTTGAGCAGCACCGCGTGGGCGCCGGCCTGCAGCAGCTCGGTGGCAGCGCTGCGCATGGCCTGGCGGTCGCTGATGGAGTGGCCGAGCAGCAGCTCGGCTTCGGGCAGGTTGGGGGTCAGGATCGCGGCACCGCTGAGCAGCCGCGCGCGCAGTGCGTCGAGTGCTTCGGATTCAAGCAGGCGGGCGCCGGAGGTCGCGATCATCACCGGGTCGAGCACCAGCGGCGGATTGCCGTGAGCCTGAAGCGCATCGGCCACCGCATTGATCACCGCGGCGTTGGCCAGCATGCCGATCTTGACCGCACCGATGCGGAAGTCATCGAAGCAGGCGTCGATCTGCGCACGCATGAAATCCAGCGGCGGGACGTGCACGGCGGTGACGCCGCGGGTGTGCTGGGCGGTGAGCGCGGCGATCGCGGAGAGGCCGTGCACGCGGTGGGCGGCGAAGGCTTTCAGATCGGCCTGGATGCCGGCCCCACCACCGGAATCGGAGCCGGCAATAGTGAGTGCGGAAGGAAATTCATTCATCCGTCCATTGTGCCCCGTAGGAGCGCGCCATGCGCGGGAAGCCGCGGGAAGCCGCGGGAAGCCGCGTCGCGGCAATGTGTCGGTCACGGTGTCCTGTCCGGAGCCACGGGGCGTGGATTGATGTCACGCGGCTTCGCGCGCGTGGCGCGCTCCTACAAAAGGGTGCGGGCGATTTTGAGGGCGGCGTGGAAGTTGTTGGCGTAGTACAGCTCGCCCGGTCGCTCCTGCAGCTGCATCCTGGAAAGGATGCGGTTGGGCTGGTCCTGCAGGCCGGAGATGATCAGCACGATGCCCTTGCGCCGGCAGCGTTCGGCCAGCGCCTTGATCGCGTGCACCCCGCTGGAATCGATCATTGGCACCAGCCGCATGCGCACGATGAACACCTTGGGCGGCTGGAAGAACTGATCAAGCAGGTTGTCCAGACGGTTGGCGGTGCCGAAGAACACCGGGCCGGTGATCTGGTACGCCTCCACCCCCTTGGGCAGCAGCCGGCGCTGCTCGCCCTCGGCCAGCTGCGGCTCCCCGTCCTTGTAGAGATCGTCGTCGAAGGTGCGGATGCCCGAGCTGATCTCCACCGATTCGGACATGCGGTACATGAACACCAGCGCGGCGACCACGATGCCGGACTGGATCGCCACGGTGAGGTCGAACAGCACCGTCAGACCGAAGGTGAGCAGCAGCACCACCCGGTCGCCGATGGGCGCCGACATGGTGGCGCGGAAGTTCTCGTGCTCGCTCATGTTCCAGGCCACGATCAGCAGCACCGCGGCCAGTGCAGCCAGCGGCACGTAACCCATCAGCGGCGACAGCAGCAGCATGAAAGCCAGCAGGAACCCCGCGTGCAGGATGCCCGCCATCGGTGAGCGCGCCCCGGCGCGGATGTTGGTGGCGGTGCGGGCGATCGCACCGGTGGCCGGCAGGCCGCCGAACAGCGCCGAGCCCACGTTGGCCACGCCCTGGGCCACCAGCTCGCCGTTGGAACGGTGGCGCCCGCCGGTCATGCCATCGGCAACCACCGCCGACAGCAGCGATTCCACGGCGGCCAGGAAGGCGATGGTGAAGGCGCTGGGCAGCAGTTCAAAGGTGCGCTCGAACGGGATCGTCGGGAAGCTGAAGTCCGGCAGGGTATTGGGCAGCGCGCCAAAACGGCTACCGATGGTCTCAGCTGGCAGTCCGAACACCAGCACCACGCCGGTACAGGCCAGCAGCGCGACCAGGAAGCCCGGCCAGTTCGGCTTCCAGCGGCGCAGGCCGACGATCACAGCCAGCCCGAGCACCGTCAGCGCAACCGCGACCGGCTGGGTGCTGGCGAAGTGCTGCGCGTACACCGTCCAGCGGCCGATGAAATCGCCCGGGACGTCGGTGATCTGCAGCCCCAGCGCGTCGATGATCTGGCTGGAGAAGATGGTCACGGCAATGCCGGCGGTGAAGCCGGTGATCACCGGCTGCGGCATGTAGCGCATCAGCGTGCCCAGCCGCAGCAGGCCGGCGGCGATCAGTATCAGCCCGGCCATCAGCGTGCACAGGATCAGCCCGCCGTAGCCGAAGCGCTCGATCACCACGAACACCACCGGGATGAACGCCGCGGTGGGCCCGCCGATCTGCACCCGCGATCCGCCAAACGCGGAGATCAGGAAGCCGGCGATGATCGCGGTGCTGATGCCCTTGTCGGGCGTGGTGCCGCTGGCGATCGCCAGCGCCATGGCCAGCGGCAGGGCGACGATCGCTACCGTGAGCCCGGCGACGATATCGGCGCGCAGGTCGCCCCAGCCATAGCCCTCGCGGAAAGCGGTGACCAGCTTGGGCTCGAACATCTTCAGGTATTCGGGATCGATCCTCGCCACGGACTCACGCGGTCTCCTTCCAGGTCAGAGCACTTCCGATGCGTAATCCGCCAGGCGCGAGCGTTCGCCGCGGCGCAGGGTGATGTGGGCGCTGTGCTGCCAGCTCTTGAACCGGTCCACCGCATACGTCAGGCCGGAAGTGGTTTCGGTCAGGTATGGCGTATCGATCTGTTCAAGGTTGCCCAGGCAGACGATCTTGGTGCCGGGACCCGCCCGGGTGACCAGGGTCTTCATCTGCTTGGGCGTGAGGTTCTGGGCCTCGTCCAGGATCAGCCAGCGGCTGAGGAAGGTGCGCCCACGCATGAAGTTGAGCGCACGGATCTTGATCCGGCTGGCCAGCAGGTCATTGGTGGCCTGGCGCCCCCAGTTGCCACCCTCCTGGTTGTTGGTGAGCACTTCCAGGTTGTCGGTCAGCGCCCCCATCCACGGGGTCATTTTTTCTTCTTCCGTGCCCGGCAAAAAGCCGATGTCCTCGCCCACGCTCACCGTGGCCCGGGTCATGATGATCTCCCGGTAGCGGCGCTGGTCCATGGTCTGCGCCAATCCCGCGGCCAGGGCCAGCAGGGTCTTGCCGGTGCCGGCGGTGCCGAGCAGGGTGACGAAATCGATCTCCGGGTCCATCAGCGCATTGAGCGCGAAGTTCTGCTCGCGGTTGCGGGCCACGATCCCCCACACCGCGTGCTGGCTGTTGCGGTAGTCGTCGACGACCTGCAGGGTGGCCTTGCCGCCCTCGATTTTCGCCACCCGGAACTCGGACTGCTCGTCGCCCGGCAGGTAGAGGAACTGGTTGACCTGCCAGTCTTCGCCATCGGCCATGTCCAGCTCGTACCAGGTGCGGCCGCGGTCCATCCAGGACTTCAGGTTGCGGCCGTGGCGCTGCCAGAAATCCTCGGGCAGGGCAGTGGCACCGGTATAGAGCAGGCTGAAATCATCCAGCGCCCGGTCGTTCTCATAGTCCTCGCTGGGGATCCCGGCGATCGCCGCCTTGATCCGCAGGTTGATGTCCTTGGAAACGAACACCACCGGGGTATCGCCGGCCTCCTCGCGCAGGGCGAGGATGGCACCGAGGATGCGGTTGTCGGGAGCCACCGCGCCGAACGAGGTCTTGTCCTCCTTCGGCACCGTGGTCTGGAAGCGCAGGAAGCCGATGGCATCCTCACCGCGCAGCAGCAGACCGTTGGGCGGGGTGAGGCGCAGGCCGGTGGTGATCCTGTCCGCGCCCTGGGTCTCGATCAGTTCATCGATGAAGCGGCTGACCTGGCGCGCGTTGCGGGATGACTCCGTCAGGCCTTTCTTGCCGTTGTCCAGCTCCTCGATGACCTGCATCGGCAGGTACACGTCATGCTCTTCGAATTTGAACAGCGCGGTGGGGTCGTGCATCAGCACGTTGGTGTCGAGGACGTACACGCGCTTGCCTTGGGTCATCATCTGCTTGGCTCCGTGACTGGGCGTAGCTTCCGTAGGTCGGGGCTACGCCCCCGACGTTTTCGGGTCGTCGGCGCCGGGGGCGTAGCCCCGACCTACGCCTGCTGCTTCAACTTCTCCAGCACCGCTTCAGCATGCCCCGGCACGCGCACCTTGCGCCATGCGCCCGCAATGCGGCTTTCCGGATCAATGAGGAAGGTGCTGCGCTCGACCCCCATCACCTTGCGTCCGAACATGCTCTTTTCCCTGATCACGTCGAACGCCCGGCAAAGGGCTTCATCGGTATCGCTGACCAGCGGAAACCTGAAACCCTGCTTGGCGCTGAAATTGTCGTGGGACTTCACCGAATCACGCGAGACGCCCAGTACGGCGGCGTTGTGCGCTTCCAGCTCCGGCAACAGGGCATTGAAGTCCCGCCCCTCGGTGGTGCAGCCGGGGGTGGAGTCCTTGGGATAGAAATACAGGATCAGCCACTTGCCGGCGTAATCGCCGAGGGTGGCAGTGGTGCCGCCGGAAAGGTTCAGCGGCAGGTCCAGGATGTCCTGGCCGAGGGTGTCGCCTTCGTTCATGGATCGGGTCCCTGTGTTGCGTCGTGGGCCATGGCAGATTGCCGTCGATCCTGCACGATCAGAACTTCATCGGGTCCATGATCGCGTCCAGGTTGAGATGGTCGCAGAACTCGAGGAAATCATCGCGCAGGGCGGCGATGTGCATGTCGGCCGGCACGCCGATGGTGATCTGGGCGGAAAACATGTCCGCCCCGGTCTGCATCGCCTGGTAGCGCGAGGAGTGCAGGCTTTCAATGGTGATGCCCTGGCGATCGAAAAAATCCGCCAGTTGGAACAGGATGCCGGGCTTGTCCGCCGCGATCACTTCGACCACGTACGGCAGCAGGTTGGACTGCAACGCCTTGGGGCCGGTGCGGTACCAGACCAGCTTCAGGCCTTCCTCCCGGTCCAGCCGGGAGAGCATGGATTCAAGCTTGGCCACCGCATCCCAGGAGCCGACCGCCAGCGCCGTCATCGATACATCGCGACCCACCGTGGACAGGCGGGCATCGGACAGGTTGCAGCCGCTGTCGGCAATGCGCCGGCTGAGCATCAGCAGGGGTGACTGCGGATGCGTCGTGTAGGCGTTGATGATGAGGTGGTTTTCGTTCGGCGCAGGCCTGGCAACGATGTCGGGTTCGGTCAAGGCAGCGTCCGGGGAAAAGGGGTGTCGCTCTGGTCCTGAACAGCAGCCCGGTGCCGGGCCGCTGCCACCTGCCAGCATACTTGCCCGCGCTTTGGAGCCGCAAGTAAGATCGTTGGCACCCGCTCAGGAAACCACAGGTTTGCGACTCACAGGTTGTATCACCGCACTGGCCACCCCGTTCACGCTGGCTGGCGAAATCGACCTGCCGGCGTGGCGCAGGTTGCTGGAACAGCAGCTGGATGCCGGTATTGACGGACTCGTCGTGGCCGGATCCACCGGCGAAGCGGCGGCTTTGTTCCACTCCGAATTCGATCTGCTGCTGCGCACCGCGGTGGAAGTGGTGGCGGGCAGGGTGCCGGTGATCGCCGGGACGGGCCAGTCCAGCACCGCACGCACCATCGAGCAGACCCGGCGTTCGGCCACCCTGGGCGCCGACGTGGCGCTGGTGGTGACCCCGCCCTATGTGCGCCCGACCCAGGCGGGGCTGGCGGCGCACTACCGGGCGGTCGCCGATGACGGCGCGCTGCCGGTCGTGCTCTACAACGTGCCCCCGCGCACCGGATGCGACCTGCTGCCGGAAACGGTCGCCGGGCTGGTGGATCACGAGCGCATCATTGCCATCAAGGAGGCCAGCAGTGAGCCGGAGCGGATCCAGGCGCTGGTGGCCCTGCGCGGCCCGGAATTCACCGTGCTCAGTGGTGATGATCCCAGCTGCGCGCGGTCCATCCAGGCGGGAGCCGAGGGCGTGGTGTCGGTGGTGTCCAACGTGGCGCCCAGCGCAATGCGCCTGCTGTGCCGGCTGGCCGGCGAAGGCAAGGCCGCAGCGCTGGATGAAAAGCTGGCCGGGCTTTACGCGTTCGCCGGCATCGAGCCCAATCCGATCCCGATCAAGGCCCTGCTCACCCGCCAGGGAATCGGGCACGGGCTGCGCCTGCCGCTGATGCCGCTGTCACAGCAATTGCAGCCGGAAGCCGCGCGCATTCTGGGGCTGCTGGAACAGATTGAACATGACTGTCGCGATACACTCGCGGCCTGACTTCAGGAGAGACAAAGATGTCCGTTCGTCCCCATGTGTTGCGCACCGGCGTGCTGTCCGCATTGGCGATCGCCGTGCTGGCGACCTCCGGCTGCGGCTGGTTCCGCAAGGAGAACCCCATGTACGCCGCCAGCCCGGAAAACAGGCCGCTGGAAGTGCCGCCCGATCTGGACCGTCCCAGCACGGCCGGGGCAATGGTGGTTCCGGAGGTTGGCAGCTCGGTGACCCGCTCCGGCATGTCGGAGCAGCCAGCCGCCAGCAGCGCGGTCGGCTTCAGCGTCGCCGGCGCACGGGATGCGGTGTATGAGCAGGTCGGTCAGGTGCTGGCTGCCACCGAAGGGCTGAGCGTGGTCAGCAGTGCCCAGCTGCTGGGTACCTACGATCTGAGCTATGAAGACAGCAATTTCATGATCCGCATTGTTGCAACCGAGGGCGGGTCCCACGTCAGTGCGGTGGATCCCCGTGGCCAGCCGGCGCAGGGTGACGCCGCCCGCAAGCTGATCGAACTGCTGCGCGCACAGATTGGCGGCTGAAGGTTGCTGCTGACGGTCCGGGCAGGCCTGGCGCCTGCTTCGGGCCATAGGAAAACGGCGGGTCTGGAATTCCAGACCCGCCGTTTTTTGTCAGTGTTCCAGCCGTCAGCGCTCCAGGTACTTGAGCTTGTCCGGCTTGTCTTCCCAGTCCTTGGCGTCGGCAGGACCGTCCTTGCGCTCGGTGATCACCGGCCATTCCTGCGACAGTTCGGCGTTCAGGGCAATGAACTGTTCCTGCCCGGCTGGCACGTCATCCTCGGGATAGATGGCGCCGATCGGGCATTCCGGCTCGCACAGGGTGCAGTCGATGCATTCGTCCGGATCGATCACCAGGAAATTCGGGCCTTCGTGGAAACAGTCGACCGGACACACCTCCACGCAGTCGGTGTATTTGCACTTGATGCAGTTCTCGGTAACGACGAAAGCCATTGCGATTCGGATCCCATGTGGTACTGGCACTATTGTAGGACAGCGCAGCCCGGGTCCGGAAACGAACAACCCGGCCGGAGCCGGGCTGTTGCGCCCGGTCCGCGCCATGGCGGACCGGTTGCGGGCTGTCCCGCGCAATATGGCGCTCCCTACGGGAATCGAACCCGTGTTTCAGCCTTGAGAGGGCCGCGTCCTGGACCGCTAGACGAAGGGAGCGGAGCTGGGGCCAGGCCCCTTTTGGCGTTTGCTGCCAAACTGCAGGCCTGAGAGCCGAGCAGCTTGCTAGTATAGCAGGCTTTCCGTTAATCCAAGTCTTGATGCCAACCCATAACGCCCCTGCAATTGCCCAGCTTCGCAGCATTGCCCGCGACAGCCATCCCATCTCCCGCAAGGACATCAGCCCCAACGCCTTGCGCGTGCTTTACCGGCTGAACGAGGGTGGCCATCAGGCTTACCTGGTCGGTGGCGCGGTGCGCGATCTGCTGGCGGGGATCAAACCCAAGGATTTCGACGTTGCCACCGACGCAACGCCGGAGCAGGTCAAGGCGCTGTTTCGCAACTGCCGGCTGATCGGTCGGCGGTTCCGCCTGGCGCACGTGCTGTTCGGGCGTGAGGTCATTGAAGTGGCCACCTTCCGCGCCAACGTGGACGACGGCAGCGGCAATCGCCAGCAGCACGAGGACGGCATGCTGCTGCGGGACAATATCTACGGCACGATTGAAGAGGACGCGGTCAGGCGCGATTTCACCGCCAATGCCCTCTATTACACGGTCGAGGACTTCTCGGTGCGTGATTACGTGGGCGGCTTCGAAGACGTGCAGGCCCGGGTGCTGCGCCTGATCGGTGATCCGGAGCTGCGCTACCGTGAAGATCCGGTGCGCATGCTGCGCGCCGTGCGGCTGGCGGCCAAGCTCGAATTCAGCATAGAGGAGGGCACCGCCGCGCCGATTCCGAAGCTGGCCGGGCTGCTGGCCGAGGCCGCACCGGCGCGTCTGTTCGAGGAATGTCTGAAGCTGTTCCTGTCCGGCCACGCCGAGCGTAGCTTCCTGGGGCTGGAGAGGTATGGCCTGCTGGAGGCGCTGTTTCCGGAATCGGCGGCGGCGCTGGCGGCCAACCGCAGCGGCGCGCTGCGGCGGATGGTGATCGCCGGACTGAAGAACACCGATGCGCGGGTGGCGGCGGAGGAGCCGGTGTCGCCGGCATTCCTGTTCGCACTGCTGCTGTGGCCGGCCTACTGCCGCGCACTGATGGCGCTGCAGGCCCAGGATATCCAGCCGGTGGAGGCCCAGCGCCGCGCCGCTGACCGGGTCACCGTGCATCAGCTGTCCACCGTGGCCCTGCCGCGGCGGTTCTCGCTGCCGATGCAGGAGATCTGGCTGCTGCAGACGCGCTTCCCCCTGCGCCAGCGCAAGCGGGTGATGCGGACGCTGGCGCATCCGCGTTTCCGTGCGGCGTTCGATTTCCTGATGCTGCGCCAGAGCGCTTCCAGTGAGCACGCCGAAGACGTGGGGTTCTGGCGTGAGGCGCAGCAGGATCCCGACCTGGCGATCGCTTCCCACCCGCCAACGGACGATGCAGAACACAACCCGCGCCCGCGCCGGCGGCGTCGAAGCCGGTCCGTGAGCGGCTGATGGGCCAGCCGGTGGTTGCCGTCGTGGGTCTGGGCGGCAACGTAGGCGACAGCGGGCAGACGCTGCGTCGCGCCTTCCAAGCGCTGGAAGACCTGCCGGACAGCACCGTGCTGGCCACCTCGCCGCTGTACCGCACGCCCGCTTGGGGCGTTGAGGATCAGGCGGACTTCATCAATGCGGCTGCGGCGATCAGTACCGCGCTGGCGCCGCAGGCCCTGCTGGATGCGCTGTTTGGGATCGAACGTGATTTCGGCCGCGTCCGTGCCGCGGATGGCAGCGACCGCTGGGGGCCGCGCACCCTGGACCTGGACCTGCTGCTGTACGCAGACGCGGTGATTGATGTGCCTGGGATGCGGGTGCCGCATCCGCGCCTGCACGAGCGCGCCTTTGCGCTGGTACCGCTGCTGGATGTGGCGCCGGATGCGGGCATTCCGGGAATCGGCCCGGCGCGCGCGGCGCTGGCCGCCCTGGATGCCGGCGAAATACAGCGCCTGTAAGGCGGCAACCAGGCCGCGGACGCCCTCTTTGCTGCAACCACAGCCGTGCGCGGGCCATACTATCGGGATGAAGACTCCCACGCGCCCCGTTACCGTCCCCGACCTGTCCGCCGCACGCCAGGAAGGGCGCAAACTCACTATGCTGACCGTCTATGACGCCGGCTTCGCCCGTACGCTGGACGCCAGCGGCATCGACATGGTGCTGGTTGGTGACTCGCTGGGAATGGTGGTGCAGGGGCTCGATTCGACCCTGCCGGTCACCGTGGACGACATCGTTTACCACACCCGCTGCGTGGCGCGCGGGCTGACGCGGGCGCTGCTGATTTCCGACCTCCCGTTCCAGGCCGACGCCACTCCGGAGAAGGCACTGGATGCTTCCACACGGCTGCTGCAGGCCGGCGCGGGCATGGTCAAGCTGGAAGGGGCGGGTCATAAGCTGGAAACCATTTCCTACCTGGTCGAGCGTGAGATTCCGGTCTGTGCCCACCTGGGCCTGACCCCGCAATCGGTGTTGCGCTTTGGCGGCTTCAAGGTGCAGGGCCGGGGCGAGAGCGCCGCGGAGCGCCTGATGGGCGAGGCCCGCGCCGTGGCTGAAGCCGGGGCAGCGCTGCTGGTGCTGGAAGGCGTGCCGGCAGACGTGGCCGCCCGCATCACTGCGGAAAGCGCGGTGCCCACCATCGGCATTGGTGCCGGCCCGGGCTGCGATGGCCAGGTGCTGGTGCTGCACGACATGCTGGGCCTGGACTCGGGCCAGCGGCGACCGAAGTTCGTCAAGGATTTCCTCGCCGAAGGAGGCTCGGTGGCCGGGGCGGTCCGGGCCTACGTGGCGGCAGTGCACGACGGTTCGTTCCCGGACGACGCGCACTCCTACAGCTGAGGCAGCACGGAATGAGCAGGATCGAGACGATCACCTCGCTGGATGCGTTGCGCACCCGGGTGGACGGCTGGAAGCGTGAGGGGCTGCGGGTCGGGTTCGTGCCCACCATGGGCAACCTGCACGCCGGACACCACTCGCTGGTGCGCCTGGCCCGCGAGCATGCCGACCGGGTGGTGGCCAGCGTGTTCGTCAACCCGACCCAGTTCGGACCGGATGAGGATTTCGACCGCTACCCGCGCACCCCGGAAGAAGACGCCGCAGGATTGCAGGCGGCCGGCTGCGACGCGGTGTGGATGCCATCGGTGCAGACCATGTATCCGTTCGGCGCGGACAATGCCGTGCGCATGCGCGTCCCCGGGGTGACCGACGTGCTGGAGGGCGAACGCCGTCCGGGACATTTTGATGGCGTGGCCACGGTGGTCTCGCGCCTGTTCAACCAGGTGCAGCCCGACGTTGCCGCGTTCGGGCGCAAGGACTACCAGCAGCTGGCGGTGATCCGCTACCTGGTGCGCGATCTCGCCTTTCCCATCCAGCTGCTGGCGGGGGACACCGTGCGCGAAGCGGACGGACTGGCCATGAGTTCGCGCAACCGCTATCTCTCAGAGGCCGAACGGGAGCAGGCGACACAGATCCATCGCAGCCTGCTGGCCATGCGTGACAGCCTGCTGGCCGGCGAGCAGGCAGCCCAGGTGGAGGCCACCGCCATGCAGCGGTTGGAGGCCGCCGGATTCGCGGTTGAATATGCCGTGCTGCGCACCCCGGAACTGGCGCAGCCCAGCGACGATGGCGGAGCGCGGGTGCTGTTGATCGCGGCGCGGCTGGGCAATACCCGGTTGATCGACAACCTTGAATTCGAGATGGCCGGCACCTGAGTGCCCGGCGGCCATTTGTTGCGATGCGACAGATGGTCCCTATACTTTCCTGTTCCGTGGCCCCCACCGCCCGTTTTTGCCGTGAACCGGCAGTCAGATCATGCAATTGACCCTGCTCAAAGCCAAAATCCATCGTGCCACCGTCACCCACGCCGAGCTTCATTACGAAGGTTCGTGCGCGATTGATGGTCGCCTGCTCGATATTTCGGGCATCCGTGAATACGAGCGCGTGGAAATCTACAACATCAATAACGGTGAGCGCTTTGCCACCTACGCGATCCGTGCCGAAGAGGGCAGCGGGGTGATCTCGGTCAACGGCGCCGCGGCGCACAAGGCCACACCGGGCGACCTGGTGATCATCTGCGCCTACGGCATGCTCGACGAGGCGGAAGTGGCGAAGTTCAAGCCCAGCCTGGTCTACGTGGACCGCGAAAACCGCATGACCCACACCAACGATTCCATCCCCGCCCAGGTGGCCTGAAGATGGCCGCGGCGTCGGACCTGGAAGGGACGCTGGCGCCGCACGCAGCGCGGATCTCGGGTGTGCACCTGGCTGACATGCCGGATGCCGATCCGGCGCGTGCCATGGACTTTTCGCTGAAGGTCGGCCCGCTGTATGCCAGCTTCGCCCGGCAGCGGTACGACCGCCAGGCGCTGGCAGCCCTGCTGGACCTGGCTGGCCCGGCAGCTGCAGGGCTTCCCGCAGCGTTCGATGCGCTGTTCGACGGCGCCACGGTCAACGTCTCCGAGAATCGCCCTGCGCTGCACGTGGCGCTGCGCTCGTGCCTGGGTGGCAGCGCGACGGCGAAGGAAGCGCACAGCCTGGCTGCGGCCGCGCGTGAGCGCATGGCCACGCTGGTGGCGGAGCTGGCCGCATCCGGGGTCACCGACGTCGTGAACGTGGGCGTGGGCGGCTCCGATCTGGGCCCGCGTCTGGTTGTGGATGCGCTCAAGGACTTCCATGACGGCCGCTTCCGCCTGCACTTTGTGGCCAACATGGACGGCAGCGATATCCAGCACGTGCTGGCCGGGCTCGAGCCGGAACGCACCGCGGGGATCCTGGTGTCCAAGAGCTTCGGTACCCGGGAAACGCTGTTCAACGGTGCGCTGCTGCGCGACTGGATGGGCGGCGGTGAGCGGCTGTATGCGGTCAGTGCCAATGTTCCGGCGGCGCAGGCGTTCGGCGTGTCGGCTGAACGCGTGCTGCCGATGTGGGACTGGGTCGGTGGACGCTTTTCACTGTGGTCGGCGGTGGGGTTTTCCATTGCCCTGGCAGTTGGCATGGCGCGCTTCGAGGAGCTGTTGGCCGGTGCGGCGGAGATGGACGCCCACGCCCTGCAGGCCCCGCTCGCTGCCAACCTGCCGGTGTTGCATGCGCTGACCGCGGTGTGGAACCGCAACGCGCTTGGCCTGTCTGCGCACGCGGTCCTGCCCTACGACCAGCGCCTGGAGCTGCTGCCGTTCTACCTGCAGCAGCTGGTGATGGAGAGCCTGGGCAAGTCGGTCACACCGGACGGCCGTGCGGTTCGCGTGGACACCGTACCGGTGCTGTGGGGCGGGGCGGGCAGCACGTGCCAGCACAGTTTCTTCCAGGCCCTGCATCAGGGGACCCAGGCGGTGCCGGCGGACTTCATTGGAGTGGTGAATCCAGCGCACCCGCATGCCGGGAACCATGACGCGCTGCTGTCCAACCTGTTGGCCCAGACCGAGGCGCTGGCCCGCGGGCACCAGGACGCCGACCCGCAGAAGTCCTATCCCGGAAACCGCCCCTCCACCCTGCTGCTGCTGGATGCGCTGACCCCGCATTCGCTCGGCGCGCTGATCGCCATGTACGAGCACAGCGTGTACGCCCAGTCGGTGCTGTGGGGCATCAATGCGTTCGACCAGTGGGGCGTGGAGCTGGGCAAGCGGATCGCCGGCAAGCTGCTGCCTGCGGTACGTGGTGAAGACGTGGAAGTGGACGATCCGGTTACCCGCGCGGTGCTGGCCGAGATCCACCAGCAACGCAGGATTTAGCCGCTGCTGGTTACACCCGGGTCATCGCCAGCTTGCGATAATCCGGCGCTCAGGAAGCGGGGACGGCCCCGCCGCTCCACATCATTCCGGGGACGGCCCCAGCAATCCATGGAGGCTGTCATGCCCTGGTTGATCCTGTTTGTTGCCGGTCTGTTTGAAGTTGCCTGGGCGGTAGGCCTGAAGTACACCGACGGCTTCAGCCGCCTGTGGCCCAGCGTGGGCACGCTGGCGGCGATGGGCGTCAGTTTCTACCTGCTGGCCATCGCCATGCGCTCGCTGCCGCTGGGCACCGCGTACGCCGTCTGGGTGGGCGTGGGAGCGGTAGGCACCGCCATCCTCGGGATCTTCCTGTTCCAAGAGCCGGCCAACGCCGGCCGGCTGGTGAGTCTGGGATTGATCGTGGCCGGCATCATCGGCTTGAAGCTCGCCTCCGCCTGACCCGCGCTCCTACAGCTGCTCTGCAGGCGGCCAGGGCCAGGAGTTGAGGACCGTGCAGAACAGGCGCGCGGTCTGCTCGGCGTCGTACACGGCCGAATGCGCCTCGGCGGCGTCCCATTCAAAGCCCGCCGCCTGCACCGCGCGGGCCAGCACCGTCTGGCCATAGGCCACGCCGCCCAGGGTCACCGTGTCGAACACGCTGAAGGGGTGGAACGGATTGCGCTTGTGTCCGCAGCGGTTCACCGTGGCGTTGAGGAAGTTCAGATCGAAATGGGCGTTGTGCCCGACCAGGATCGCGCGCTGGCAGCCGTGCTTTTTTACTGCCGTACGTATCGGGCCAAACACGTGGTTGAGCGCTTCGCGCTCGGGCTTGGCCAGGCGGAACGGGTGGTCCAGGTCGATCCCGGTCACTTCCAGCGACTGCGGATCGATCTCGGTGCCTTCGGCAGGGATCACGTGCGCGCTGGTGGTTTCGCCCAGCACGTAGCGACCGTCCTCATCCAGGTCGATCGGCACCGCGGCGATCTCCAGCAGCGCGTGCCGGTTCCAGTCGAAGCCGCCGGTTTCCACATCCACCACCACCGGCAGGTAACCGCGGAATCGGCGGGCAAGTGGGCTGGCCGGCTGGGCCGCGGGGTCTTTGTCAGTCATCGGCATGCTGTCCTGGATGAAGTGGCGCTCAGCCGGCCCGGCCGGAGAATTCACCGCTGCTGGTGTTCACCAGCACGCGCTCGCCGGTGGCGATGTATTCGGGCACCTGGATCTCGATACCGGTGCTCAGCCTGGCGGGCTTTGGACGCTTGGTGGCGGTGCCGCCCTTGAGCTCGGGCGGGGTTTCCACGACCTCCAGTGCGACCGTCTGCGGCAGCAGCACGCCAACCGGCAGGTCATCGATGACCTGTACGTGACATCCGCCCAGTCCGTCGGTGATGTAGCCGGCAGCATCGCCCACGGCGTCGGCATCCAGCAGGTACTGGGTGTAATCCTCGTCGTCCATGAATACGAACGCATCGCCATCCCGGTAGGAATAGCTGGCCGCGCGGCGCGACAGCTCCACTTCCCGCAGCTCATCGTCCGCGTCAAAGCTGGCATCGATGCGGTTGCCGCCCGGCACGCTGTACATGGTGAAACGGAAGCGGACGTTGCCGCCGCGGCCCTGGGGCGAACTGCGATCAATATCGCGGATCTGCCAGGTGGCGCCGTCGTGTTCGACCACGGTGCCTTTTTTCGCGTCGCTTGCTCTCATCGGTCAGCTCCTCAGCGCGGTGCCAGACGCACCGCGCCGTCCAGGCGGATGGTCTCGCCGTTGATATAGCGGTTGCCCAGGATGTATCCGACCAGGTCGGCGAACTCCTGCGAGCGGCCCAGGCGCGAAGGGAAGGGAATCGAAGCGCCCAGCGACTGCTGCACTTCCTCGGGCATGCCATCGACCATCGGCGTGTGGAAAATACCCGGGGCAACGGTGTTCACCCGGATACCGAAGCGCGCCAGCTCGCGTGCCATCGGCAGGGTCATGCCCACCACACCGCCCTTGGAAGCGGAATACGCGGCCTGGCCGATCTGTCCTTCATAGGCAGCGACCGAGGCGGTGTTGATGATCACGCCGCGCTCGCCATCTTCGCCGGGCTCGTTGTGCTGCATCACTGCAGCGGCGGCTTTGGCCACGTTGAAGCTGCCCACCAGGTTGACCATCACCGTGCTGGAGAACGTGGACAGCGGCATGGCGCCGTTGCGGCCCAGCACCCGGGCTGCCCCGATGATGCCCGCACAGTTGACCAACACGTCCAGCCCACCCAGAAACGCTTTGGCGGTGTCCACGCTGGCGACCACGCCTTCTTCAGAGGTGACATCGGTGCGCACGTAGCGGACCTTGTCTTCGCCCAGCGAGGACACTGCAGTCGCGCCCTTGCCGTCGTTCACGTCGAACATCACCACCCTGGCGCCGTTGGCGACCAGATGTTCGGTCACGGCCAGGCCAAGGCCGGACACGCCGCCGGTGACGATGGCGCGGATATCGGAAAGCTGCATGGACGCTCCTGCGGGTGCGGAAAAGCCCACTATTCTAACTGCTGGGCTCCACCGCGCTGATCCTCTCGGCAAGTCGGGCATGGCGGTGGCCGACGGCCAGGCGGCGGGCAAACTCGGCCGGCATCAGGCCGGGGGCGAACAGGAAGCCCTGGCCCACCCGCACGCCCAACTCCAGCAGGAATTGCCGCTGGGCTTCCGATTCAACGCCCTCGGCCACCAGCCCGAGTCCCAGGCTGCGGGCAATGCCTGCGATTGCCTGGCATACGGCCACGTCGGAACGGTCGCGGGGTGCGCCGCCGACAAACAGCTGGCTGAGCTTGAGCCCGTGGATGGGCAGCCGGCGCAGGTAATTGAGGGCGCTGTAGCCTTCGCCAAAATCATCAATGGTCAGCATCACGCCCAGCTTCCGCAGCGCGGCGAAGGCCTGCAGGGTGTCGGCCGAATCCTCGATCAGGACGCGCTCGGTGAACTCCAGTTCCAGCGCGTTGCCCGGCAGGTTGTACTCCTCCAGGATCGCGCGCACCGATCCGACCAGGTCATCGCCCAGGAACTGGCGATAGGACACGTTCACCGCCACCCGTACCACGCCGTGCCCGGCATCGCGCCACGCGGCCACCTGCTTGCAGGCCTCGCTGAGCACCCAACGACCGATGCGCACAATGTCGCCACTGTTTTCCGCGTGGCCGATGAAGTGGTCCGGCCGCATCTCTCCAAGCTGGCGATTGTTCCAGCGGATCAGCGCCTCGGCGGCAACGATCTCGCCGCTGCGCAGGCTTACCTGGGGCTGATAGACCAGGTGGAACTCGCTTTTGTCCACGGCACGATGCAGTTGCGTCTCCAGTCGCAGCCGGTCTTCGCGCGATTCCTTCAGGGCGGGCGAATAGACCAGCCAGCCGTTGCGGACCCGGCGCTTGCTGTCGTACATCGCCGCGTCCGCATTCTGGATCAGGGGCTGGGGGCGATCGCCATCACGTGGGGAAAGGGCGATGCCGATACTGGCGGTCACGTGGAACTCTTCGCAGCCGTGGTGGAAGCTGTCATCAAAGGCGTCCACGATCCGCTGCGCGATCTGTTCGGGCAGGGTGTCATCGTCTTCCAGCTGGCACAGCACCAGGAACTCGTCACCCCCGAAGCGGGCCACCAGCCCGTCCTCGTCCACCGCCGAAAGGATGCGCTGGGCGGCATGGCACAGCAGCTGGTCCCCGGCGGCGTGGCCGAGGCCATCGTTGACCATCTTGAAGCGGTCCAGATCGATGTAGAGCACCGCCAGCCGGGCCTGCAGCGGGTCGTCCATGCGCTGGCCGATCTCACCCAGGATCGCGTCGCGGTTGAGCAGCCCGGTCAGCGGATCGGTGCGGGCCTGCACACGCAGGCTTTCCTCGGCCTGCTTGCGCTCCTTGATGTCCTGCACGGTGCCGGTGATGCTGACGTTGGCCGACTCATCGGTCTCGGCCTCACCGATGATCCGGATCCACAGCGTCCGCCCGTCCAGGCGCAGGCCCTGCAGCTCCAGATCGATGGGCACGGAATGCTCCGCGGCCACGCGCAGGGCCTCGCCCAGGCGCACCCGGTCGCCAATGCCCAGGCACAACATCAGTCCTTCCATGGTGGCCGGCGGCGATGCCTGGCCGAGGATGCGGATGGCCTCGTCGGTCAGGTACAGCGCGTCGCGGCCCACTTCCCATTCCCAGCCGCCGATCCGTGCCAGCGCCTGGGCGCGACTGAACAGCGCGCTGTCGCGCTTGAGCCGGGTGACATCACTGAACAGCGAGATCACCTGATAGGGCGCATGCCCGCCGGGGGCAAACAGCGGCACGGTGGTGACCGACAGCCAGCGCAGACGCCGCTCGGGCTTGTGATACATGCCGATCACGGTGCTTTTGGTGGGCTGGCCGGTCCGCTGGGTGCGCTGGCTTGGCAGGTCTTCAAAAGCGATGCGGCGACCGGATTCGTCCAGCAAAGTCCAGATGGCGGGGTCCAGCATGTCGCGCAGACTGTCGTCCGGCCGTGCGCCCAGGATGCGCATCGCGGCGGCGTTGGCCTGCAGCGCGTGGCCCTCGGCATCCAGCGCCAGCACGCCCTTGTCGATCACTGCGAGCAGCTGGCCGTAACGCAGTTCCGCTTCGCGCCGGGCGCTGAGGTCGCGCGCCACTGCCACCACGCAGCGGCGGCCATCGTGCAGGAATCCGGCGGAGTGCACCTCCACCGGAAAGCGGCTGCCATCGCCGCGCATGTTGGTCACTTCGATCACATAGGTTTCGCCCCGGCGCAGCGTTTCAAGCACCGGCTGCATGTGATCCTTGGGCAGGTCCGGGTTGAGCAGCTCGATCGGCTGGCCGACGATTTCGTCGTGGCGGCGGCGATAGGCGACCATGCCCGCAGTGTTGAGGTCGAGCACAATCCCCTGCTCATCGAGGATGCTGACCGGGTCGGGGACTGCATCAAACAGCGCCCGGTATCGCAGATCCGCGCCTTCTGCATCGCGGGCGACCGATTCCAGCGCCCTGCGGGCGGAGGACAGCAGCTCTAAAAGGTCACTGGGCAGCGATGGGTTGGCGCAGGCGGCCTCAAGGGCGGCGGCAACGCGCTGGGGGTCGTCCGGATCCGGCAGGGCGTCTGGCCTGCGGTGAGCCGGAGGACTCATCTCAGTCGCCGCCCGCCGTCATGGCGCGCCCAACGCGGCTGCCGGTTTCACGCCCCAGACGTTCGGCCAGCCAGCGGCCGGTGGTGGCCAGTGCGGGGAGATCGACGCCGGTGCGAATGCCCATGCCGTGGAGCATGTACACCACGTCTTCAGTGGCGACGTTGCCGCTGGCGCCGCGGGCGTAGGGGCAGCCGCCGATTCCGGCAACCGCCGCATCCACCACCGCTACGCCTTCCTCCAGGCAGGCGAGGATATTGGCCAGCGCCTGGCCGTAGGTGTCGTGGAAGTGCACGGCAAGCGCCTGCATCGGGACCTCTTCGGCGACGGCACGCAGCATGGCCCGCGCCGCGTTCGGCGTGCCGGTTCCAATCGTGTCGCCCAGGGAGATTTCATCGCAGCCCATCTGGTGCAGTACACGCGAAACCCGGACCACGTCGGCCACGTGCACCTCGCCCTGATAGGGGCAGCCGAGCACGGTTGAAACATAGCCGCGCACCCGCACGCCATCTTCGCGCGCGCGGGCCAGCACCGGCTCGAAACGGCGCAGTGATTCGTCGATCGAAGCGTTGATGTTTTTGCGGTTGAACGCCTCCGAGGCCGCGCTGAATACCGCGATCTCTTCCACGCCCACCGCACGAGCCCGCTCATAGCCGGTCTCGTTGGGGACCAGCACCGGATAGGAGACGCCGGGGCGGCGTTCGATGCCGGAAAACACCTCGGCTGCATCGGCCAGCTGCGGTACCCACCTGGGACTGACGAAGCTGGTGGCCTCGATCGACTGCAGGCCGGTCGCGGACAGGCGATTGATCAGTTCAACCTTGTCCGCGGTGGGCACGATGGTCTTTTCATTCTGCAGCCCGTCGCGTGGGCCGACTTCAACGATGCGCACGGCGGCGGGCAGGTGGCTCATGAGGTGGCTTCCGCCTCGGGCTCCAAGGTGATCAGCACGGCGTCCGCTTCAACGAAATCGCCGGCCGTGGCACGCACTTCAGCCACCGTGCCGTCGCGCGGGGCGCGTAGCGTCAGCTCCATCTTCATCGCCTCCATGACCAGCAGCTCGTCGCCTTCCGCCACCGTATCACCCGCGGCAGCCCTCACCAGCACCACGCGTCCGGGCATGGGTGCGCCAATTCGGTCGTCGCCGGCCGACTCGGTGGCCGTGGCCAGCTCGAATGCAGGCACATGGTCGAACGCCAGGCGCCGGGTGCCATCATGGACCATCACCTGCGCGGCCGTACCATCAACGCGGAACCGGTGGGCTTCACCATCCAGTCGCAGCAACAGCAGATGCCCCTCTCGACGGGCGCTCTCCACCACATGGGTGCGTTCTTCGCTGCGAAGGCGGTAGGTACCGTTACTGCCCGATGCATGGATTTCATGGCGTATGGAGCCTTGCTGCAGTCGCAGCACGCTTTCACCCGCACGGCCCAGGCGCCAACCGTCGGCCCGGGCCCACGGGGAGTGCGGCTCCGCGGTGCAAGTTGCGGCCTCGAGGCTGGCCTGCTCCCGAAGCAGCAGCGCCGTCACGGCCGCCGCTGCAACGGCAGCAGGCGAGGGCGGCTCGGATGAGGGCTGCAGCGCGTCGGGATTGCGATCCAGCCAGCTGGTATCGATGCTGGCCCCGGTGACCACCGGGTGGCGGATCAGCCGTTCCAGGAAGCTGATGTTGGATTTCGGCCCGCTGATCGTGCAGGCGGCCAGCGCTTCGCGCATGCGCGCCAGGGCGCCAGGCCGGTCGTCGGCGTGGACGATGAGCTTGGCGATCATCGGGTCATAGAAGATCGTGACGGTGTCGCCTTCAACCACGCCCGAGTCGATACGCACGCCGTCGGATGGCTCGGGCAGTGACAGGCGCTCAAGCCGGCCGGAAGCGGGCAGGAAGCCGGCTGCCGGATCCTCCGCGTACAGGCGCGCTTCGATGGCGTGGCCATTCCGGACAATCGCGTCCTGGGCCAGCGGCAAGCGTTCGCCGGCGGCTACCCGCAGCTGCCATTCCACCAGGTCCAGACCGGTGACCATCTCGGTGACCGGGTGTTCCACCTGCAGACGGGCGTTGATTTCCATGAACCAGAACTCGCCCGACGGCGCCACGATGAACTCCACCGTGCCGGCGTTGACGTAGTCGATCGCGCCCGCGGCCTTGACCGCCGCCTCGCCCATGCGCTGGCGCGCTTCCGGGGTCAGGAAGGGCGAGGGCGATTCTTCCAGCACCTTCTGGTAGCGGCGCTGGGCCGAGCATTCGCGCTCGTTGAGATGGATGAGGTTGCCGTGGGCATCGCCGAACACCTGGAACTCGATGTGGCGTGGCGATTCGATGTAGCGCTCCAGCAGCACGCGATCATTGCCGAACGCGTTCGCTGCCTCGCGCTTGCAGCTGTCCAGCGCGGGGTCGAAACCGCTGGCGTCGTGGACGATCCGCATGCCCTTGCCGCCGCCGCCGTGGGCCGCCTTGATCATCAGCGGGAAGCCGACCCGCTCCGCTTCTGCGGCCAGCAGCTGTGGCGATTGGTCCGCCCCGGCGTAGCCCGGTACGACCGGCACACCTGCCGCCTGCATCAGGTCCTTGGCCCCGGCCTTGCTGCCGAGTTTGCGCATGGATGCCGCGCGCGGACCGATGAAGGAGATCCCGGCCGCTTCCACCGCTTCGGCGAAGTCGGCGTTCTCGCTCAGGAATCCGTAGCCCGGGTGGATGGCCTGGGCGCCGCTGCGCCGGGCCACGTCCAGGATCGCGTGGCCGCGCAGGTAACTGTCCTGCGGGCGTGGACCGCCGATGGGGTATGCCTCATCGGCCAGACGCACGTGCTGGGCATCCGCATCGGCCTCGGAGAACACCGCCACGGTGCGGATGCCCATGCGCCGCGCAGTGCGGATGATCCGGCAGGCGATCTCGCCGCGGTTGGCGATCAGGATCTTCTCGAACATGGTCAGCCCCCGATCCAGGCCGGCGCACGCTTGTCGAGGAATGCGCTGAGGCCTTCCTGTCCTTCCGGCGAGACGCGCAGGGCGGCGATCAGATCGGCGGTGGCGCCGTCCAGGGCATCGCGGTCGATATGCGGCTGGACGGAGCGCACCAGCGCCTTGGCCTGGGCCGTGGCCACAGGGCCGGCCTTGAGCAGCAGGTCCACCTGGTGCTGCACGGCGGCGTCCAGTGATTCGGTCGGGACCACCTGGTGGAGCAGGCCGAAACGCTCGGCCTGGGCGGCGTCGAATACCTCGCCGGTGGAGAACCAGCGGCGTGCCTGGCGTGCGCCCATGGCGGCAATCACGTAGGGAGAAATCACCGCTGGCAGCAGGCCGAGACGGCTTTCAGTCAGCCCGAACTTCGCTTCCGAAACGCCGATGGCGATATCGCAGCAGGCCACGAGGCCGACGCCGCCGCCAAACGCGGCGCCGTGGACGCGGGCGATGGTCGGCTTTGGCAACTCGTCGAGGGTGCGCATCAGGCGCGCCAGTGCCAACGCGTCTTCCCGGTTTCCGGCCTCGCCGGCGGAAGCCATGCTGCGCATCCAGTTGAGGTCCGCGCCTGCCGAGAACGATCGTCCGGCGCCTTCCACCACCACCACGCGCACGCCGGCGTCGCCGGCAAGCTGCTCAAGTGTGGTGGTGAGTGCTTCGATCAGCGCGGCATCGAATGCGTTGTGCAGTTCGGGCCGCTCGAGTCGCAATCGGGCGACAGGGCCTTCGCGCGTGATCGTCAGGGCATCGGACATGGGCGTCAGCTCACCGGGTAGTGGACGGCCGGCCATGATACCGGTTCAGTTGGAGGCCGCCGCCCGTACGCGGCTGCAATGACGCCCGCTCAGTGTCGCAGTCGACGCCGCCCGGGGCGGCGATGATCGTCGGTGGGAGTGACCTCGACGGCGAGGCTGAAGCTGCGCTCATCGCCGGGAAACATCGCACCTACGCCCACCACCTGGCGGTTGATTTCCTTGCCGTCGCCGTCGCGCACCACCAGCACCACCGAATATTCCCAGGCGCCGCCCTCGGCCGGGTGGCGGATGGTGCCTTCCACCTGCAGTGCGTTGGTGGATTCGGGTTCGGCAGTTGTGCCTTCGCCGGTGCCCGGAGCGGGTGTATCGAAACGCAGGTAATGCCGGCAGGACGGGCAGATCGCAGCACTCTGCAGGATCGTGGTCTTGCAGTGTGGGCAGGTGCGCGTGGCGCCCGCCGCGCCCGGCCGGCCCTTGCTCACGAGACGGCTTCGACGCCTGTCTTGCTCTCCGCCTTGCCTGCTGACTTCGTATCGGAGGCGGTCTTGCCGGAGCGCTTGTCCGACTCGTCCCAGCCGCAATCAATGTGGCCGCGGATCCGCGATCCGGCAGCGACGGTCAGGGTGCCGGCCTTCAGGTCACCATTGAGCACGGCGCTGTCCAGCAGCTCGACGCGCTCGGCCGATTCGATGTTGCCTTCCAGGTCGCCAGCCACGGTGACCTTGTCGGCACGGACGCTGCCGTTGAGTTTGGCGCCGCGCTCGATCGTCAGGTCGCCCTTGACGTTGACATCGCCCTTGAACTGGCCGGCGATGCGGACATGGCCGGTACCCTCGATCTTGCCTTCGATCGTCAGGTTGGCCGCAATCAGCGACTCTTTCGCGCTTGCGCTGGGGCCCGTGGCGGGCGCCTGGCGGGGCGGGGATGATGTGGGATTGAAATCGGCAACTGCCGGACGCTCATCACGCCCGGGCGCGGCGGCCTGGTCGGCGGCGTAGGGACTGGCGTCTTTCTTGGGCTGGCTGGACGGATTGAAGATGGCCATAGCGGGGGCTCCTGGAGGGTCGTATTTCACGAGCCTATCACGCAGCATGTGGGGCCTTGTTGTGACCCCACGCACTGATTCCGGCAATGGATCCCTACATCCGGAACACGCCGAAGCGGGCGGGCTCGATCGGTGCGTTGAGCGAGGCGGAAATCGCAAGTCCCAGCACCCGGCGTGTGTCAGCCGGATCGATGATGCCGTCGTCCCACAGCCGGGCAGTGGCGTACCACGGGCTGCCCTGATCTTCATACTGCTGGCGGATGGGCGCCTTGAAGGCCTCTTCCTCTTCGCCGCTCCATTCGCCGCCGCGCGCTTCGATGCCGTCCCGGCGCACGGTGGCCAGCACGCTGGCGGCCTGTTCGCCGCCCATCACGCTGATCCGCGCGTTGGGCCACATCCACAGGAAACGGGCCCCGTAGGCGCGCCCGCACATGGCGTAGTTGCCGGCGCCGAAGCTGCCACCAATGACCACGGTGAACTTGGGCACGCTGGAACACGCCACCGCGGTGACCATCTTGGCCCCGTCCTTGGCGATGCCGGCGTTCTCGTATTTTTTGCCGACCATGAACCCGGTGATGTTCTGCAGGAACACCAGCGGAATGCCGCGCTGGTTGCACAGCTCGATGAAGTGCGCGCCCTTGAGTGCGGACTCGGAAAACAGGATGCCGTTGTTGGCCACGATGCCCACCGGACAGCCGTGGATATGGGCGAAACCGGTGACCAGGGTCTTGCCGTAGCGCGCCTTGAACTCCTGGAACTCGCTGCCGTCGACGAGCCGGGCAATCACCTCGCGGATATCGAACGGCTGGCGGGTGTCGCGGGGCACGATCCCGTACAGCCCATCGGCCGGATACAGGGGCTCGGCCGGCTTCTGCAGCGCGACCGGCGGGGTCTTGGTGCGGTTGAGGTTGGCAACGATGTCGCGCGCCACCTGCAGCGCGTGATGGTCGTGCTCGGCCAGGTGGTCGGCTACGCCGGACACCGCGGTGTGCACGTCGGCGCCGCCCAGTGATTCGGCGTCCACCACTTCGCCGGTAGCCGCTTTCACCAGTGGAGGCCCCCCAAGGAAGATTGTTCCCTGGTCTTTGACGATCACGCTTTCATCGCTCATCGCCGGCACATAAGCCCCACCGGCGGTGCAGCTGCCCATCACCACGGCCACCTGCGGAATGTTTTCCGCGCTCATTCGCGCCTGGTTGTAGAAGATCCGGCCGAAATGCTCCCGGTCGGGAAACACCTCGTCCTGCAGCGGCAGGAAGGCGCCGCCCGAGTCGACCAGATAGATGCACGGCAGGTTGTTCTCGCGGGCGATCTCCTGCGCGCGCAGATGCTTCTTCACCGTGATCGGGAAATAGGTGCCGCCCTTGACGGTGGCATCGTTGGCAACGACCACCACTTCCTGGCCCATGACCCGGCCGATGCCGCAGACCATGCCGGCTGCAGGCGCGTCGCCGTTGTACATGTCCTCGGCGGCCAGCGGCGCGATCTCGAGGAAGGGCGAGCCTGGATCAAGCAGCGTGCCGATGCGGTCGCGGACCAGCAGTTTGCCTCGTGACAGGTGCCGTTCGCGGGCCTTGTCACCGCCGCCGTTCGCGGCCCTGGCCAACCGGCGGTCAAGCTCGGCCACCAGCTCGCGGTGATATTCGGCGTTGTCGATGAATTCCTGTGAACCTGGATCCAGACGGGTTTTCAGTGCGGGCATGCGCGGCATCGTGAGATGGGTGGGCCGCACAGGATACCCGCGATGGCCCGCCCCGGCCGCGTGGGTCGGGGCGGGCAGGGCTCAGTCGTCGCGGCGGATTTCGTCAGCCTGGCGGTCGGCGCGATCGGAAGCGCGCTGCAATGCATCAGCAGTGGACTCGGCGCCATCGGCGGCAGCTTCGCGTGCCCGGTCGCCCGCACGGTCAGCCGCGGCAGAAGCATCGTCGGCGGCACGTCGCGCGGCTTCCGAGGCGTTATCGGCAGCGGCACGGGTGCGGGCAGCGGCGGCGTCCGCACCTTCGGAGATCGCCGTGCCGGTGTGGTCGAGCGTTTCGGAAGCGGAGGCACGCGCGCGCTCCGCGGCAGCGGCGGCTTCGGCACCTTCCTGGGTCTCGTACGGCGGATCATTGCTGCAAGCGCTCAGGGCGAGGACACCGGCGGCGATCAACACAAGGGAGCGATTGTTCATGGCAGAACCTGTTGCTGTGGGGACGGTGCAAGTGTTGGGTCGTGAAGGTGAAGAGCGCGTGGACCGTTTTGGAGCGCCCATAAAAAAGGACCGCCGGTTGCCCGGCGGTCCCTTGATCTTTCCAGTGCTGGAAACCCGAAGGCTTCCGGCTGGATCAGATCTCGTCGTCAGCTGCGTCAGCAGCGTCTTCGGCGATGTCAGCAGCGTCTTCGGCAGCGTCGGCTGCAGTTTCAGCGGCGTCGGCAGCAGCGTCTTCGAAGTCGCCGTCGGTCGCGGTGGTTGCGTCGGCAGCAGCGTCGGAGGCGCGATCAGCGGCCTCGGCAGCGGTGTCGGCAGCAGCCTGGGCGGTATCTTCGAACTGGCCGTAAGCAGCATCGGCCTGAGCCTGCGCGTCGGCAGCGGCTTCAGCAGCGTCAGCAGCTGCGTCCTGGGCGGCGTCCTGGTTCGAGCACGCAGCCAGGGCGAAACCCATGGTCAGGGCCAGCAGAGCCTTGTTGATGGACATTGTGGATTTCCTCGTCGTTGTAATCAAAGTGACAAACGCGCCGGTTAGCACGTGCCGGGAAACATCATGACGGCCGCGCAATCGCTGTCAAGTATCTGTTTGACTTTTTAAGTAAAGAGGATGTTAACCGGATCAGATCAACTCCACCGCAATCGCAGTCGCCTCGCCACCGCCGATGCACAGCGAAGCCACGCCACGCTTCAGATTGCGGGCTTTCAGCGCGTGCAGCAGGGTGACCACAAGGCGTGCACCGCTGGCACCAATGGGGTGGCCCAGCGCACAGGCACCGCCATTCACGTTCAGCTTCTGGTGGGGGATTCCGAGGTCTTTCATCGGTGCCATGGCTACGCAGGCGAAGGCTTCGTTGACTTCAAACAGGTCCACATCGTCCACCGACCAGCCGGCGCGCTTGAGCACGTTGTCGATCGCCTTGATCGGCGCAGTGGTGAACCATTCCGGCTCGTGGGCGTGTCCGGCGTGGGCAACGATGCGGGCCAACGGCGTCAGGCCGAGGTTCGATGCTTCATCAGCTGAAGTGAGCACCAGCGCGGCAGCACCGTCGGAGATCTTGGAGGACGACGCCGCGGTCAGCAGGCCGTCCTTGCCGAAGGCGGCGCGCAGGGTGGGGATCCGCGCCAGGTCGATCCGGCCGGGCTCCTCATCGGTGTCCACCTGGTGCTCGCCCTTGCGGGTCTTGACGGTGACCGGGACGATCTCGTCCTTGAATGAGCCCTCGGCAATCGCCGCCTGGGCGCGCCGTGCGCTCTCGGCCGAGAATCCGTCCAGATCCTCGCGGCTGAAGTCGTATTTGCGGCAGGCTTCATCTCCGAACACGCCCATGGCCTGGCCGTCATCGGGGTTGGTCAGGCCGTCCCAGGCCATGTGGTCGAGCAGTTCTGCGCTGCCGTAGCGCACGCCGTTGCGCGAGCCGTTGAGCAAGTGCGGGGCGTTGGTCATCGACTCCATGCCACCGGCCACGACCACCTTGGCCGATCCGGCGCGGATCATGTCATGGGCGAACATCAGCGCCTTCATGCCGGATCCGCACACCTTGTTGATCGTGGTGCAACCGGCAGCATCGGGGATGCCGGCCGCGCGCGATGCCTGGCGCGCCGGCGCCTGGCCGAGGCCCGCGGGCAGCACGCAGCCCATGATGGTCTCGTCCACCTTGTCGGCGGAAATGCCGGCGTGCTCGAGCGCGCCGCGGATCGCAGCCGCGCCAAGGGTCGGGGTCGGGACGCCGTTGAACTGGCCGAGAAACGAGCCGATGGCGGTGCGCTTGGCACCGGCGATGATGATGTCGCTCATGGAATTGCTCCGCCTGAGTGTGGGGTGTGGAACGTGCCTGATTATCAGGCCTGCGCTGCCACCCGGCAAACCGCACCGGGCCGCGATGGAGTGCACTGAGTCCGATTCTGGGAACCCGGACATACCGCGGGCCCCGGCGTTGCGGTATAGGTATGCGTCACTGACCCGCAAAGAGAGTTGATCGATGATCGGTGCCTGGGATGGAGTGGCGAAATCGCGGGCCGCGCAGCGTTCGCTGCTTGCGGCAGCTGTCGGGCTGGCGCTGACGGCTTGTGGCGGTGGCGGGGGAGGTCCGTTGCGTCCGGATCCACCGCCTGCAGGACCGCCTCCGACCCCGCCGCCAACGGTGGTGGAGCCGGCCAACCCAGACTTCAGCGACCACATCACGCTCACCAACGCCCAGCCGGCGATCGATGCGGGTTTGACCGGTGAGGGCGTGCGGATCGGCGTCATTGACTCGGGTGTCAATCGCAACCATCCGTCACTGGCCGGTCGGGTGGTGGACAACCTGATCTACGTCAACCGCAATACCAACGACATGTCCGTCGATGACAAGGACGGGCACGGTACCGCGGTTGCACAGATCGCGGCCGGCACGCCATTTGGCCAGTGGCCGGGCGGCATCGCCCAGGGCGCGGAGATCGTTTCAGCGCGGATCATCAACGACGAACCGCCCGAGGATGATGGGAGCGGAGACGGCAACGAGGTGGGCGGCGCCCTTGGCCTTGAGCCGATCCACAACGACATGATCGCGCGCGGGGTGAAGATTCTGAACAACTCGTGGGGCGGGCTGTATTGGAGCAATCCGGCGGCCACCTCGCCGATTGCGGCCGAATACAGGCGCTTCATTTTCGAGCATGACGGGCTGGTGGTATTCGCGGCTGGAAACGGAGAGCGTGACGATCCGACCGACATGGCTGCGCTGCCAAGCCAGCTGGGCACCGGAGGCAGCACCCCTGCTGCGGAACTGGAGGTGGGCTGGCTGACCGTGGTGGCGCTGGATGGTGAGGATCCCTCGCTGCTGGCCGAGTACTCGAACGCCTGCGGCGTTGCGATGAACTACTGCCTGGCCGCACCCGGCGAGGTGGTGTTCACCGGCACCGATGATGCGCCGGATTCGCCGGAATACTGGGTCTCTGCGGGAACCTCATTTGCCGCGCCCCAGGTGTCCGGCGCCGCGGCGCTGGTGTGGGAGGCGTTCCCCTGGTTCAACAACGACCTGGTGCGCCAGACCATCCTTGGCACGGCGAAGGATATCGGCCCGGACGGCGTGGATGAGATCTTCGGCTACGGCCTGCTGGATGTCGGCAAGGCCGTGCAGGGTCCCGGCAGGTTTGACTGGGGCACGTTGACCGCGAATTTCAGCGACCAGACATCGATCTGGGGCAACGACATCGTCGGTGCGGGCGGTTTGACCAAGCGCGGCAGCGGCACGCTTGAACTGTCCGGGGACAATACCTATCGCGGCGCGACACGGATTGATGGGGGCACGCTGCATGTCAGCGGCTCGGTCGCCGGATCGGGGGTGACCATTGGCAGCGATGGCACCCTCAGCGGTGGCGGGACTGTGTTCGGCAACGTCATCAACCAGGGCACCGTGCTGGTCAATCAGGGAGGTACCGGTCAGGCGGATCACTTCGAGATCACCGGCAACTACACCCATGCCAACGGCGCGACCCTGGCACTGGTGTTAGGGCATGGCCCGCTGGTGGTGGCCGGTGATGCGGATATCGCGGGTGGCAGCGTGCACGTGGCCGGCGTAAGCGACAGCTACGTGAGCAGCGATCGTGAGCACGTACTGCAGGTGGGCGGCGAGATGAGCGGCTATTTCGACGCGCTCACCTATGACGCCGACACCATGTTCCTGCAGGCGAGCCTGGCCTATGACCTTCAGAACGTGTGGCTGGATATCGGCCGTCTGGATGTGCACGCCACCGTGGCCAGCATGGCCAATGTGACGGCCGCTTCGCTGTCCTCGGCCAAGCGGGTCGAGAACGCGTTTCGTGAACTGGACGGCCAGCAGTCCGGGGAGGGCGTGGTGGCCGGCGGACTCATCCGGTCGGCCGGTGAATTCCAGCGGATTGCCGATGCGCGGATGGCGCACGTGTCACTGGCCAGCCTGTCCGGCGAACTCCACGCGGTGGCTTCTTCGACCACGTTTGATGCGATCGACATGAGCCGGCGGGCGCTGTCTGCGCAGTTCGCTTCGGGCGCCAACCTCGCTGCGCGGCCGGCGACCTGGGCGCGGCAGTTGGGTGGCGGCGGCCAGGGCGGATTCTCCGGCAATGAGCAGGCGATGGATGGCTGGATGATCGGCCGCGATGTGCGGCTGGGGAATGCGATCGCCGGCTTCGCCTTCGGAGAGACCACGGCAAACAGCCGCCGCGAGGGCAGCCGCGACCGGGGTCGGGATCGCCAGGCCCAGAGCCTGATGTACGCCGGCGTTGCCGGCAACCAGGCCTACGCGTTGGGCCAGGTCGGGTTTGGCCGCTTCGACCGCCAGCTGGAGCGCCATCTGTTTACTGGACAGCGTTCGATGGGGGTGTTCAGCAACTACGCCGGCGACTTCATGACTGCCAGCCTGGAAGCCGGCTATCGCCTTGGCGATGCCGATGCGGGCTTCACTCCGTATCTGGGCGCCGAGTACAGCCGGATTCGCAGCGACGGCTTCAATGAGCTGGGTGGCGACGGGCTGGGCTTACGTGCCGATGCCTTCAGTTCCAGCCGCAGCCAGGCCGTGGCCGGCCTGCGCGGAGAGCGTCAGTGGCTGTCGGGATTGAAGCTGCAGGGCTATGCCGAATGGCAGCACACGCTGTCCGCGCAGGGGCTCGATCTGGAAGCGGGCTTTGTCGGCATTGATGCCTGGTCGCCGCTGATGGGGCTGCAGCCGGCGCGTTCGGGCGGACTGTTCGGGCTGGGCCTGGATGCGCCGGTCGGACGCAGCGGCATGGTCACGCTGGGCTATGACCAGCGGTTCGGCCCGCGCGGCGATGCCCGAATGGTGTCGCTGAAGTACGCGCTGGGGTTCTGAGCGATCGGCGTTGGGGGGGGGGGGGGGGAGGAGAAGGGAGGACCAAAAGAAGTAACAGAACCCCC
>NZ_JBCLVE010000002.1:0-460290 GCF_039548515.1 Luteimonas qiangzhengi
TGTCGAGTGGGTTAGTAGCTCCCACCCATTTCGGCACGCCCTCTCCCCCCCCCCCCCCCCCCCCGACGCCTTACCGGTCTTCGAACAATTCCCGACCGATGAGCATCCGCCGGATCTCGTTGGTGCCGGCGCCGATGGCGTAGAGCTTGGCGTCGCGCAGGATCCGGCCGGTGGGGTATTCGTTGATGTAACCGTTGCCGCCCAGCGACTGGATGGCTTCCAGCGCCACCTGCACGGCGGCTTCGGAGGCGTGCAGCAGGCAGCTGGCCGCATCGACCCGTGAGCTGTGGCCGGCGTCGAAGTCGCGCGCCACCTGGTAGGCGAAGGCGCGGCTGGACTGCAGCGCCGTGTACATATCGGCGATCTTGGCCTGCATGATCCCGAAGCTGCCGATGGCAACGTCGAACTGGCGGCGATCACGCACGTAGGGCAGGGCGATATCCATCGCCGCCTGCATCAGCCCCAGCGGCCCGCCGGTGAGCACAAGGCGCTCGGTATTGAGCCCGCGCATGAGCACCTTGACGCCGAGGTTGACCTCGCCCAGCACGTTTTCCTGCGGGATCCGGCAGTCCTCGAACACCAGCTCGCAGGTGTTGGAGCCGCGCATGCCGAACTTGTCGAGCTTCTGCGCGGTGGAGAAACCGGGCATGCCTTTTTCCACCAGGAAAGCGGTCATGCTGCGACTGCCCGCCTCCTTGCCGGCGGTGCGCATGTAGACGATCAGCACGTCGGCCTCGGGGCCGTTGGTGATCCACATCTTGTTGCCGTTGGCGATCCATTCGCCATCACGGAGCTCCGCGCGGCAGGCCATCGAGCCGACCACATCGGAGCCGGCACCCGGCTCGCTCATTGCCAGCGCGCCCTTCCATTCGCCGCTGCACAGCTTGGGCAGGTACTTCTGCCGCTGGGCGTCGGTGCCGTTGGCGTAGAGGTTGGAAACGCAGAGATTGGAATGGGCGCCGTAGCTGAGCCCGATCGAGCCGGACGCGCGGGAGATTTCCTCCATCGCGACCAGATGGGCGAGGTAACCCATCTCGCTGCCGCCGAACTCGCCCGGCACGGTCATGCCCAGCAGGCCCATCTCGCCAAGCTTCAGCCACAGATCCTGTGGGAACGCGTTGTCGCGGTCAATCTCTTCCGCGCGAGGGGCGATCTCCGCTTCTGCGAAGCGCCTCACCGCATCGCGTAGTGCATCAATCTCTTCGCCCAGCGGAAACGCTCGCATATACGACCTCAAATCTCTCGGTGAAGCTGGGAACCCCAAGCCCCCTTTGGTAAAGGGGGCGCCGCAAAGCGGTGGGGGTTTGGAAGTAACCTGGGATCAGCTTCCCTTGACGCGACCCTGGAAGCGCGGTGCCGGACGGCCCAGCGGCAGCTTCAGCTTGCCGATCAGCTCGATCCGCTCTTCCGCCATGCGATCGGCCGCCTTGTAGGTCGGGATGCTGTCGCGCTCGGCGATTTCATAGATGCGGGTCAGGTTGTGGTAGATCGTGCGCATCATGCGCATGGCGCGTTCGCGGTTGTAGCCCTCGATCTCCAGCGACACGTTCATCACGCCGCCGGCGTTGACCGCGTAGTCGGGCGCATAGAGGATGCCGCGCTTGCCCACTTCATCGCCGATCTCGTTGTTGGCCAGCTGGTTGTTGGCCGAGCCGCAGATGATCTTGGCCTTCAGGCGGGGCAGGGTTTCCTCGTTGACGGTCGCGCCCAGCGCGCACGGCGAGTACACGTCGGCGTCCACGTCGTAGATCTCGTCCGGGGCCACGGCTTCGGCGCCGTACTCGGACACCGCCTGGTCAAGCAGGCGCTGGTTGATGTCGGTGACGAAGATCTTCGCGCCGCGCTCCTTGAGCAGCTTCACGAATTCCATGCCCACGTGGCCCAGGCCCTGCACCGCGTAGCTGTAGTTGCCCACTTCCTCGTTGCCGAACTTGCGGTTGAGGGTGGCCAGCAGACCCTGCAGGGTGCCGTAGGCAGTGAACGGGGACGGATCGCCCGAGCCGCCGTGAACCTGGTGCACGCCGGTCACGTACTGGGTTTCACGGAACACGAATTCCATGTCGTTGACGTCGATGCCGACGTCTTCGGCGGTGATGTAGCGGCCGCCCAGCGATTCCACGGCCTGGCCGAAGGCGCGGAACAGTGCTTCGGACTTGTCCTTGGCCGGATCGCCGATGATCACGGCCTTGCCGCCGCCGATGTTCAGGCCGGCAACCGCGTTCTTGTAAGTCATGCCGCGCGACAGGCGCAGCACGTCATTCAGCGCCTCGGCCTCGCTCTTGTACGGCCACATGCGGGTCCCGCCCAGCGCCGGGCCCAGCACCGTGTTGTGGATCGCGATGATGGCCTTCAGGCCCGCGTCCTTGTTGTGGCAGTACACGATCTGCTCGTGGCCGGAAGTGTCGAGTTGTTCGAAGATCATTGCTGGCTCCGTGACGGCCCGCGGATGCGCGGACCGGCGTGTGTGGTGGGTGGAATCTGAACGTGGCGCGCGGCACCGCAGGGGCGCCGATAGGGCCGGTATTCTACGCGTCCCGGGCTACAGCTGCGATTCGATCGGCAGCCAGCCCAGCACGCGAACGATGCTGCGCTGCAGCAGTGAGGCGCCCGGTTCGGTGGTATGGACGGTGGGTGGCTCGGTCGCACCATCAAGCCAGCGGAGCCTGTGTTTTTCATCCAGGTACAGCCAGTAGCTCAACTCCGGGCTGGAGAGAGTGAGGTACTCCTCGCGCAGCGCACCAGCCAGCTCGGAGTCGTCGAACAGCACGCCCATTTCGGTATTCAGATTGATCGAGCGCGGATCCATGTTGAACGACCCCACGAACCCGCGTCGGTCGTCCACCAGGTACGCCTTGGTATGCAGGCTGGCGCCGCTGCTGCCGAACAGGCTGGAATCGGTGGCCACATCGGCCTTGGTTTCGTACAGGTGGATACCGGCCTTGAGCAGCAGCTCGCGGTACTTGCTGTAGCCGCTGTGCACGGCCAGCACGTCGTTGGCCACCAGCGAGTTGGTGATTACGCCGACATGGGCGTCATGGCGCCGCGCGGCGTCGGCAAGGGCCACCACGCCCTCGTTGCCGGGGACGAAATAGGGCGAAATCAGCAGCGCCTTGTGGCGGGCGGACGCCAGGTCATCGAGGATGGCGTGGATCAGCCACTGCGAGCGGTCTTCGCTGGGACGCTTGTCGGGAGGGTCGGACAGCACCCGGATGCGATCGGTCCAGTACGGGGTGAGGTTCTGGGTGATGTAGCGGCGCACGTTGTCCGAGGTGTCCACCTTTTCCAGGAACCGCTGCGCCTGCGGGCTGCGGGTTTCCTCGCGGATCTGATCCATCACGGCTTCCAGGGTGCGCCGCGACTTGCGGTTCAGGGCCGAGATCGGCACCACCTGGTCGCTGTTCCAGAAGGTGTCGAAGATGGCGCTGGCCTCTTCAACCGCCGGACCGAACAGGGCCACGTCCAGATCGCGGAAATTGGTGTCCTCGGCGGCGTCGAAATACTCCACGCCCACGTTGCGTCCCCCCACCACGGCCACCCGGCCATCGGCGATCCAGGCCTTGTTGTGCATGCGGTGGTTGATGCTCCAGCTGCGCTGCACCATCTCCAGCAGCCGGCCGATGCCATCGCGGTTGCGGAACGGGTTGTACACCCGCACTTCGATGTTCGGGTGTCCCACCATTGCCAGCAGGGCACCGTCCTTGCCCTTGACGTTGATGTCATCGAGCAGCATCCGCACCCTGACCCCGCGTTCAGCGGCCTGCCGCAGCTCGCTCAGCAGCAGGTGCCCGGCCAGATCGTCCTGCCAGATGTAGTACATCAGGTCGATGCTGCGCCCGGCGCGGCGGGTGGCGATGGCCCGTGCTGCGAACGCGTCGCGGCCATCGACCAGCATGATCACGCCACTCTCCCCAGGGCGGCGGGCCAGCAGCGGAGCCAGCTCCTGGTCCAGCAGGGTCTGGTCGGGCTGCACCGCCAGCGCATGGCTGGGTGCGCCGGTGGCTGGCGGAGTCAGATGATCGGCCAGCAGGACGCCGCTGAGCACCAGCGTGCCGAGGCTGAACAGGCCCCAGCCAAAGATCCGCTTGATTCGCTTGGTCATTGTCGGTCGCAGGTTCCCCGGGCAGCGCCCCAATTGTAGGGAGAACAGCTCCCTTATGTAGGAGCGCGCCATGCGCGCGAAGCCGCGTGAAATCGGTTATGCCATGCGGTATCGGCCACGACATCGCGGCCGAAGCCCCGCCGCGTGGATTGATGTCACGCGGCTTCGCGCGCATGGCGCGCTCCTACTCTTGGCCCTGGTGGCGGGCGAGGGCCCAGGCGACGTGCTCACGCACCAGCGGGTCGTCGCTGTCGGCACGCGAATGCAGGGCGGCCAGGACTTCCGGCGTGGTGGGGGCGTTGCCCAGTGCCACGGCGATGTTGCGCAGCCAGCGGCGATGGCCACTGCGGCGGATCGCCGAGCCTTCTGTGCGACGCAGGAACTCGTCCTCTTCCCAGGCAAACAGTTCGGTCAGACTGGCGGTATCCAGATTGTTGCGGGCGCGGAAGTCGGGCTCGTCGGTGCGGCGGGCGAACTTGTTCCAGGGGCAGACCAGCTGGCAGTCGTCACAGCCGAAAATGCGGTTTCCGATGGCGGGGCGCAGCTGTTCCGGGATCGGCCCTTCGTGCTCGATCGTCAGATAGGAGATGCAGCGCCGTGCGTCCAGCCGGTTTGGAGCCACGATGGCCTGCGTCGGGCAGATATCGATGCAGCGGGTGCAGCTGCCGCAGTGCGTGGTAGCGGGCGTATCGACCGGCAGCGGCAGGTCGAGGTAGATCTCGCCGAGGAAAAACCACGAGCCGCCATCGCGGTCGATCAGGCAGGTGTGCTTGCCGATCCAGCCAAGGCCGGCGTTGCGCGCCAGGGCCCGTTCCAGCACCGGGGCGGAATCGACGAAGACGCGGAAGCCGAACGGCCCGATCTCATCGGCAATCTGCGCCGCCAGCTTCTGCAGGCGGCTGCGCATCAGCTTGTGATAATCCCGGCCCAGTGCGTAGCGGGCCACGTACGCGCGCTCACCGTCGGCCAGCGTGGCCCAGGCGTCGTCGTGGCTGTCGGGGCCGTAATCCAGTCCGACCGACACCACCCGCAGCGTGCCGGGCACCAGCTCCCCGGGGCGCGAACGTTTGCTGCCGTGACGGGCCATCCACTCCATGTCCCCGTAAAGGCCTTCGGCCAGCCAGCTGTGCAGGTGGGCTTCGTCTTCACCGAGCTCAATGCCGCTGATGCCGCAGCGCTGGAACCCGGCCGCGCTCACGAGAGTCCGGATCCGCGCGGCAATTGCGGCCGGATCGCAGGAACCGGCGATGGTGTCGGGGCTGGACATGGTGGCCAAGTATAGAATCCGGGCCATGAGTGCGAGCTCGCCAACCCGGTCAGGCCATCTGTACGCACGCGAGGCGACACGCACGCTGGAGGCGGCGGCTGTCGCCCATCTGGGCGGCGACGGCTTTGCGCTGATGTCCCGGGCGGGACAGGCCGCCTGGCGCGAGCTGCTGCGACGCTGGCCGCAGGCGCAGCAGATCGTGGTGCTGTGCGGCCGCGGCAACAACGGCGGCGACGGCTATGTGCTGGCGCGTCATGGCCTGGAGTCGGGGCGGCGGGTGACGGTGTTGAGGCTGCCCGGGCATGCGCCGCAGGGCGAGCTGGCCGAGCGCGCATGCCGTGAATACGTCGCCGCGGGCGGCGGGGTCGAGGAATTCGAGGGCCGACTGCCTGCGGCGGAGATCTGGGTGGATGCCCTGTTCGGCATCGGCCTGTCCCGTCCGCTGGAAGCGGATGCGGTGCGGCTGGTCGAGGCCATCAATGCCAGTGGCGTCCCGGTGCTGGCCCTGGATGCGCCCAGCGGCGTGGATACCGATACCGGCGCGATGCCCGGCGCAGCGATCAGGGCGCAGGCGACAGTGCAGTTCATCGGTGCCCACGTGGGCCTGCACACCGGTGCAGCGCTCGATTGGGCTGGCGAACTGTCTGTGGCCACCCTGGATCTTCCCGAACAGCTGTTGGCAGAGATCCAGGCAGCCGCCGTGTGCCTGCGCGCGGAAGATCTGGCCGGCTGCTTCCCGCCGCGCCGCCGCGGTGCGCACAAGGGTGATGCCGGTTATCTGCTGTGCGTCGGCGGAGACGAGGGCACCGGCGGAGCCGTTCTGCTGACCGCCGAAGCTGCACTGCGCTGCGGCGCGGGCCTGGTGGCCGTTGCCACGCGCGCCGCGCACGTGGCCGCCATGCTGGCCCGGCGGCCGGAAGTGATGGCCCGGGCGGTGGAAGGCGCGGGCGCGCTGCACGAGCTGATGGAACGCGCCGACGTGGTCGCCATCGGTCCCGGGATGGGGCAGGGGGCATGGGGCTCGGCGCAGTTCGCATTGGCGCTCGGCGGCGGCAAGCCGCTGGTGCTCGACGCAGATGCATTGAACCTGTTGACCAGGCGGAATCGGCCGGAGCTTGCGCCCGACACGGTACTGACGCCGCATCCGGGCGAGGCCGCACGCCTGCTCGGCACCACCACCGCCCAGGTGCAGGCCAATCGCCTGGCGGCGGCACGCGGCCTGTGCCAACAGTTCGGCTGCGTCGTGGTGCTCAAGGGGGCGCGCACCGTGGTAGCGGCGCTGGATGAAACACCGCGGGTGGTGGCCGCGGGCAATCCGGGCCTGGCGACCGGCGGCACCGGCGATGTGCTGACCGGCATCATTGCCGCGCTGCGTGCGCAGGGCCAGCCGGCGTTCGAAGCAGCCTGCACGGGCGCGCTGCTGCACGCCGTGGCTGGCGATATCGCCGCACAGGAAGGAGAGCGTGGAATGCTTGCCTCGGATCTTTTCGCCCCGCTGCGCCGGTTGGTGAACGCATGAGCGCTACGTCACTGCAGCTGCTGTTGCCGGACGAGATGGCAACCACGCGCCTGGCGCGCCTGCTGGCCCGCAGCCAGCCAGCGCCGGGCGTGGTGTACCTGGCGGGTGACCTGGGGGCAGGCAAGTCCAGCCTGGCCCGGGCCTGGTTGCGCAGCCTGGGCGTCACCGGAACCATCCGCAGCCCCACCTACACGCTGGTGGAGCGCTACCCGCTGGGTGATGCGGAGGCGCTGCACCTGGATCTTTACCGGATCGGGTCGGGTGGCGAGCTTGAATTCCTTGGCCTGGACGATGAACCGGCCCGGCTGTGGCTGGTCGAATGGCCGGAACGCGGCGCGGGCGGGTTGCCCCCGGCCGACCTGGAGATCGCACTGGCGATCCATGGTTCCGGCCGCCGGTGCACGATCGGTGCAGGCAGTCCGCTGGGGGAGCGCTGGCTGGCGGTCCTCGCCGATGAGCGGGAGTTGGCGGACTTTCCTGAACCGTAACCGTAGGAAGGGTCGGCAGGTGCCCGATTTACAAGGAGAAAGTGCTTGCAATGATGCGGCCGGAATGATTGACTTGGCCCCATGGGCATTCGTGGAATCAGACTCCAGAAACTGCTGCTCGGCCTGGCACTGCTGGCCGGGCTGGTGTGGAACGTTGCCAGTGCAACGGAAATCAATCAGTTACGCCTCGATAACGGCCCTACCGGGACGCGTGCGGAGCTGGCGCTGGCGGCGGAAACCGATTTCAAGGTGATCAGGCTGTCCAACCCGGACCGGCTGGTGATTGATCTTCCGGGGGCGCGCCTGGCGAGTAGTTTTCGCCTTCCCCCTGCTACCGGGCTGGTCAAGGCGGTGCGTAACGGTCAGCCTGAGCCGGGCGTGACCCGGATCGTGTTTGACCTGGCGACCAGCGTGGCAGCGATCGGACCGCGCATGGAGCCTTCCGCCGATGGCGCCAAGCTGGTGGTGGAATGGCCCGGTGACGGCCCTGCCGGAGCTGATCCGATCGGAAAAATCATTGCCCAGGTATCCCAGCCGGAAGAGGCCGCACAGCCGCCTGTCAATCCTTCCGCGGCGTCACGGGCTGCGACTGATCGGCTTGTTTCCCAGGTGTCGGCCGTGCCGACTTCAGCACCACCCGCAATCGCGACCGCAACCCCGGCACCAGCCGTGATCGACACCCCGCCGCCTGCCGTCGTCCAGCCGGCACCTGTGCCGGTGCAGCCCGCGGCCGTGATGCGTCCGCTGGTGATCGCGATCGATGCCGGCCACGGCGGCCAGGATCCCGGCGCTGTCGGTCCTACCGGGACCCGGGAAAAGGATGTCACCCTGGCCATTGCGCGCGAGCTTGCGCGCCAGGTGGATGCCACCCCCGGGCTGAAGTCCTACCTGACCCGCGACACCGATGTGTTCATTCCCCTCAATCACCGCGCCCGACTCGCGCGCGAGGCCGGGGCGGACATGTTCATTTCGGTCCACGCCGACGCCGCCCACAATCGCAATGCCCAGGGTTCATCGGTGTACGTGCTGTCGCTGCGCGGCGCGTCCTCGCAGCGCGCACGCTGGCTGGCGGACAAGGAAAACGCAGCCGACCTGATCGGTGGCGTCCGCCTTGAGGAAACCGATGACACCCTGGCCTCCGTGCTGCTGGACCTGACCCAGAGCGGGCAGATGAAGGCCTCCGAGGATGCCGGCAACCACATCCTCGCCGGCCTCAAGCGCATCGGCAACAACCACAAGCCGAACATCGAACGGGCCAACTTCGCGGTGCTGCGCACCTCGGACATGCCGTCGATGCTGGTGGAAACCGCCTTCCTGTCCAATCCGGAAGAGGAAAAGCGGCTGATCGATCCGCAGTTCCAGCGCACCGTGGCGCGGGCCGTGCTGGATGGGGTGAACACCTATTTCTCCGACCAGCCGCCCCCGGGCACCCTGTTCGCCGCGCGTGCCAGGGCGGAAGCGGCCGGTCAGTCCGCAGCAGCTGTTTCCGGCGGCAGTCCCTGACCGGCGGAGCACGCCGCTGGCAGCGTCGCGTACAGCGGTCGCCGCAGCCCGGTATCATCGCTGGCCGGTAGCAATGACGGCCCCGTGCCGCCCGCAGTGAGCATCCAGCAACTTCCCGACGTCCTCATCAACCAGATCGCCGCAGGCGAGGTCGTGGAACGGCCTGCGTCCGTGGTCAAGGAACTGGTTGAAAACGCGCTGGATGCCGGCGCCACCCGCGTGGATATCGAGCTGGAGGAAGGCGGCGTACGCCTGATCCGGATCCGTGACAACGGCGGTGGCATTCCGGCTGCGGATCTGCCCTTGGCGGTTTCGCGCCACGCCACCAGCAAGATCGCTTCGCTCGATGACCTGGAGTCGGTGGCCACGCTGGGATTCCGGGGCGAGGCGCTGCCCTCGATTGCTTCGGTCAGCCGCTTCCTGATCATCTCGCGCCAGGCCGAGGACGAGCATGGCAGTGCGCTGGCGGTGGAAGGCGGCACGGTAGGCGAGGTGGAACCGCGGCAGCACCCGCACGGCACCACCATCGAGGTGCGCGAGCTGTTCTACAACGTGCCCGCGCGGCGCCGGTTCCTGCGCGCCGAGCGGACCGAGACCGGGCATATCGAAGAGTGGCTGCGCTCGCTTGCGCTGGCCCGGCCGGATGTGGAACTGCGGGTCAGTCACAACGGCAAGCCCTCGCGCCGCTACAAGGGCAGCGCCGAACTGTTTTCCGACGAGCGCCTGCATGAAACGCTGGGCGCGGAATTTGCCCGCCACGCGCTCCGGGTGGAGCAGGAAGGCGCCGGCCTGCGACTGCATGGGTGGATCGCGCAGCCGGCTTATTCGCGGGCAAGCGCCGACCAGCAGTATCTGTATGTGAACGGCCGCAGCGTGCGCGACCGCAGCGTGGCGCACGCGGTCCGGCAGGCCTACTCCGACGTGCTCTATCACGGCCGCCAGCCTGCCTACGTGCTGTTTCTGGAAATGGATCCGGCGCGGGTGGACGTGAACGTGCATCCCGCCAAGCACGAGGTGCGCTTCCGCGACTCCCGCCTGATCTACGACTTCGTCCGACGCAGCCTGCACGAGGTATTGGCCGGGACCCGTGCCGGCCAGCAGGCCGCAGCTGCGGAAACGGCTGGAGCCGGTGCCTTCGGTGGGGCGGCCCCGGCGCGGTCGGAGCAATGGATGGCCGCGCAGTCAGGCCTGTCGCTGCGCACCGATGAGGCGCGCGCCGGCTATGCCGCCCTGTACGGCGATGCATCGTCTGCCGCGGCACCTGAGTCCTGGTCTGTCGCGTCGCAGCCGCAGGGCGTGGATGCTGCCCGTCCTGGGCCGCTGCCTGCAGCCGATGACACGACGGCGCCGCCGCTGGGCTACGCGATCGCCCAGCTGCACGGCATCTATATCCTCAGCCAGTGTGCGGACGGCCTGATCGTGGTCGATATGCACGCCGCGCATGAGCGCATCGGTTACGAGAAGCTCAAGCGCGCCCATGACAGCGAAGGCCTGCGCATGCAGCCGCTGCTGGTGCCACAGACCCTGGCAGTGGCCGAGCGCGAGGCGGATGTGGCCGAAGGCCATGCCGCGATTCTTGAGACGCTGGGTTTCGAGGTGTCGCGCAGCGGACCACAGTCACTGTTGCTGCGCGGCGTGCCGGCGCTGCTGGCCGAAGGCGATACCGAGGCGCTGCTGCGTGATGTGCTGGCAGACCTGCGTGAGCATGGCGACAGTCGCCGGGTGGCCAGTGCCCGTGACGAGTTGTTGTCCACCATGGCCTGCCACGGGTCCGTGCGCGCCAACCGGCGCCTGACCATTCCCGAGATGAACGCACTGCTGCGACAGATGGAAGAGACCGAACGCTCCGGGCAGTGCAACCATGGGCGTCCGACCTGGGCGCGCTTCAGCCTGGCCGAGATCGATCGCTGGTTCATGCGCGGACGCTGACGGCCAGTCGCGCTGCAAAGGGGGACTGATGCACAAGGGGATGCAGAAGAGGATGCAGAAGGGGATGCGCAAGTTGATAAGCAGATTGTCCGCAGCGTTGCTGCTGGGCACGGCGTTGGCGGTGGCTGGTTGCAGCGGTGATCGCAGCGAAAATACCGAAGTCGCCGCTGCTACGGCCGCAGCTGATGCGGCCTTTGTCAGCGAACAGGAAGCCTGGCGGGCCGAGCGGCGCGACCGGCTGCTCGCGCCTGACGGCTGGACCACGCTGGTGGGTCTGCACTGGATTGAACTCAACGCCCATTACATTGGCAGCAGTCGCGAAAGCGGTATGCGCCTGGCGAAGGGGCCGCCCCGGTTGGGGATGCTGCAGCAGCGGGAGGGGCGGCTGTATCTGACCCCGGAGCGCGGCGTGGGCCTGACAGTGGACGGGGAGCCGCTGACCGGGCGGACGGAACTGCATTCCGATCGCAGCAGCACCCCGACCCTGATCGATTTCGATGCCGGACAGGGACAGATGAACGTGATCGAGCGCGCAGGACGCCGGGCGCTGCGGGTGCGGCATCTGGAGGCGGATTCGCGGCTGCGTTTTGCCGGCATCGACTATTGGCCGGTTGACGCTTCATGGTTGATCGAAGGACAGTTTTCCGCTCATCCGCCAGGACAGATGCTCGAAGTGGCATCACTCATTGGCGGTACCGAAACAATGGGTAATCCAGGGGTGGTTGAATTCGAGCGCGATGGGCAGGTGTTCCGCCTGCAGGCACTCGATGACGGTGCTGATGGACTGCTGTTGATCCTGGCCGACCGGACTTCGGGGCAGGGCAGCTACGGTGCCGGTCGCTATCTGGATGCTGACGCAGCGGATGCCGATGGCCGGGTCATGCTGGACTTCAACCGTGCCTACAATCCACCCTGCGCGTTTACCAACTACTCCACCTGCCCGCTGCCGCCGCTGGAAAATCGCCTGGACCTGGCCATTACTGCCGGTGAAAAGGCCTACGTGGCTCCGGCGGGCTGATCAATCACGAAGCGGTTTACGACATGGAGATTCAGATGAAGTTGAAGTCACGCCTGGTTGGACGCAAGACCCTTTCAACGCTGCTGCTGGCCTCGGCCGGCCTGTTCTGTGCCGCTGCACTGGCAGACCAGCCGCAGGCCGCTGTCACCGCACCGGCGGTCGAGCACGAAGCGCCGGTGCCGCTGCTGTGGAAGGCAAGCAATGGTGAGCGTGCGGTGTACCTGCTGGGCTCGTTCCACCTGCTCAAGCCGGATGATTACCCGCTGTCGGCCGACGTGGACGCCGCGTTCGGCGATTCGGAAGAGGTGGTGTTCGAGATTCCGCCGGAGCAGCTGCAGTCGCCGGAGCTGGGCATGAAGATGGGCCAGGCCGCGATGCGCACCGACGGCACTCCCCTGAACAGCGCGCTGCCCGAGGAAACCGTGGCTGCGCTGGATGCCTGGACCACGGAAAACGCCGCGCAGTTGCAGCAGATGCAGCTTGCCCCGGAAGTGCTGCAGATGTTCCAGCCGTGGTTCGTCTCGCTGATGGTCACCGTGACCGAGATGGGAAAGTTCGGGCTGGATCCCGAACTCGGGCTGGACAACCACATGGCCAAGCGCGCCGCCGAAGCGGGCAAGCGCACCTCGGGCCTTGAAACCGCCGACCAGCAGATCGCTTTCTTTACCGGCATGTCGGACCAGGAGCAGCTGCAGTTCCTGCAGTCGTCGCTGGAGGGCACCGGGGAAGAGGGCCAGGCGGAAATCGCCAAGCTCCACGACGCCTGGCGCAGTGGTGATGAAAAGGCCATCTGGGACGGCATGGCGGTGGAAATGGCGGAGGAATTTCCGGCCCTTTACCAGCGCATCAACGTTGAACGCAACGACGCCTGGCTGCCGCAGATCGAAGCCATGCTGGGTGCCGATGGCACCGGCAACACACTGGTCGTGGTGGGCGCGCTGCACCTGCTGGGCGAAGACGGCGTGGTGGAAAAGCTGGCAGCCAACGGCTACCAGATTGAGCGCATCTGCACCGCCTGTTCCGAATGATCCAGCGGTCCGCCTGCAGCTCCTAGGGGGCTGCGGGCGGGACCATCACGATGCAGTCCACGGGGCAGGCCGGCACGCACAGCTCGCAGCCGGTGCACAGCGCCTCGATCACCGCATGCATGTGCTTGCTGGCGCCGATGATCGCGTCCACCGGGCAGGCGAGGATGCACTTGGTGCAGCCGATGCAATCGGCCTCGATCACCAGCGCCAACTGTGGCGGCTTGTGGCTGCCGCGGCTGCGATCGTAGGGCTTGGGCGCCACACCGAGCAGGTTGGCCAAGGCGCGGGCGCCGGCGTCACCGCCTGGAGGGCAGCGGTCAATATCCGCTTCGGCCCGGACCAGCGCTTCGGCATAGGGGCGGCAGCCATCGAAGCCGCATTGGCGGCACTGGGTCTGCGGCAGGATCCGGTCGATGCGCTCGACCAGGCCCGGCGGGTTCACCGCACCGGCATGCCCGGCTGCGCGCTCTCGTCGGCGGACAGCAGGGCCAGCTCGCCAGCGTCGAAGCCGGCGGAGAGGATCATTCCTTCGCTGACCCCAAAGCGCATCTTGCGCGGCGCCAGGTTGGCGACGAACACCACGCTGCGCCCCACCAGATTTTCCGGCGCGCCGTAGCTGGCCCGGATTCCCGAAATGATCTGGCGCTTGCCCAGCTCACCGGCGTCCAGTTCAAAGCGCAGCAGCTTGTCCGAGCCTTCCACCAGCTCGCACGCCAGCACCTTGCCGATGCGCAGATCCAGCTTGGCGAAGTCATCGATGCTGATGAAGTCGTCGTCCGCTTTTACCTTGGCCTGGCCGTCGGCCTTCTTTTTCGGGGGTGTGGTGCTACCGGCGTCGGCCGCGGGGGCGAGCGTATCTTTGCTGGCGTCGATCATGGCTTGGATGTGCTTGGGGTCAAGGCGGGTGAACAGGGGAACGTAGGTGGACACTTCATGGTCCAGCAGTGATGCGTCCAGATCGGACCAGGACGCGATCGGCGCGTTGAGGAAGCCTTCGGCCTGGGCAGCCACAGTGGGCAGCACCGGGCGCAGGGCGCCGGCCAGCACGCGGAACAGGTTCAATCCCTGGGTGCACACGGCCTGCAGCTCGGCATCGGCGCCTTCCTGCTTGGCGATCACCCACGGCTTGTGGTCATCGATATAGCGGTTGGCCTCGTCGGCAAGTGCCATGGTGCGGCGCAGGACGGTGGCGACTTCGTTGCGCGCGTAGGCCTCGCGGATCGGGCCCAGCGCTTCAACGAAGCGTGCGTACATCTCCGGCTCGGGCAGCTCGGCCGCCAGGCGTCCCTCGAAGCGCTTGCTGATGAAGCCCGCGCAGCGGCTGGCGAGGTTGGCGAACTTGCCCACCAGGTCGGAATTGACCCGGCTGACGAAGTCGGAAAAATTGAGGTCCAGATCGTCCACGCCGCCAGAAGATCGGGCCGCGAAGTAGTAGCGCAGCGCCTCCGGGTGCAGGCCGCTGTCCAGATAGGTGCGAGCCATCACGAAGGTGCCGCGCGACTTGGACATCTTGGCGCCGTCCACGGTCAGGTAGCCGTTGACGTGCAGGCGATTGGGCGCGCGCTTGCCGGCCCCGTGCAGCACCGCCGGCCAGAACAGACCGTGGAAATTCACGATGTCCTTGCCGATAAAATGGTGCAGCTCGGCCTGGCTGTCCGGTACCAGGAAGCTTTCGAAATCCAGACCTTCGCGCTCGCTCAACGCCTGCAGGCTGGACAGGTAGCCGATCGGGGCATCCAGCCACACGTAGAAGAACTTGCCGGGATGCCCGGGAATCTCGAAGCCGAAGTACGGCGCATCGCGGGAGATATCCCAGGCGCGCAGCCCGCCTTCGCCGTCCAACCATTCCTGCAGCTTGGCCTTGACCCCCGGAACGGCGACGTCACCAGCGAGCCATTCGCGCAGGAACCCGTCGAAGTGGCCCAGCTCGAAGAAGAAGTGCTCGGACTCGCGCAGCTCCGGCGCGGCGCCCGACAGCACCGAGTAGGGATTCTTCAGCTCGGTGGACGCATAGGTGGCGCCGCATTGCTCGCAGTTGTCGCCGTACTGCTCGGGCGTGTCGCAGCGCGGGCAGGTGCCTTTGACGTAGCGGTCGGGCAGGAACATGCCCTTGGCCGGATCGTAGAACTGCTCCACCGAGCGCCGGCTGATGTGGCCGTTGGCCTCCAAGCGGGCGTAGATCGCCTCGGTCAGGGCCCGGTGGCGCGGCGAGTGGGTGGAGTCGTAATGATCGAAGGCGACGCCGAAATCGGCGAAGTCGCGCTCGTGTCCGGACTGGATGCCGGCAATGAACTCCTCCGGCGTCATGCCCGCCTTCTCCGCCGCCAGCATGATCGGCGTGCCGTGGGTGTCATCGGCACAGACGAAGTGCACCGTACTGCCGGCCATTCGCTGCGCCCGCACCCAGATATCGGCCTGGATATAGCCGACCAGATGACCCAGGTGCAGCGGGCCGTTGGCGTAGGGCAGGGCAGTAGTGACGATCGCAGTGCGGGACATGGCAGGCAGTATTTGAAGGGCAGGGGATTATCGCATGCGGGCCCCGTAGTGCAGCCTATTCGCGCTGCCACACCTGCTCGCGGCAGATGAACGCAACGCAGCCGGAGACGCCCAGCTCGTCATCGCCGTGCATCTGCATCTTGGAGCGGTAGGTGCGGCCCTTGGCCGGATCCAGGATGGTGCCGCCGGCCCACTCATCGCCCTTTTCAGTCATGCCCCACAGGATGGTCATGCCCTGGATGGGCTGGTCCTTGCGCGCGCCGGAGCATTCATCGCACACCGGGTTGGGGCCTTTGTCGGACTGCAGGATTTCGATCACCGTGCCCGACAGGGTGCCGTCGGAAGTGCGGCTGATCTCCACGATCGACTTGGTCTGCCCGGTTTCGTCATCGATGGTCTTCCAGCGGCCTTCGGGACCGGAAGCCAGCGCCGCCAGCGGAAGGCAAAGGGCGGCCACAAGCAGCATTCGGATCGGTTGCATCATTGGAGTCTCCTGGAGCGGGCTCAGTGCCCACCAATATGGCGTTCGAAGAAGTCGAGCATCTCGGTGTACAGATTGACCCGGTTGTCCACATCATAGAAGCCGTGCATTTCCCCGGACTGGATGATCATCCCTTCGGGAGGATTGCCAGCGGCGATCAGGGCCCGGTTCATCAGTTCGGTCTGCTCGGGGGGCGTGCGCTCGTCGCGGGCGCCCGCCGCCAGGTACACGGGAATGTTCACTTCACCAGCCCGGCGAGCAGGCGAGTTCTGGGCCCACACGTTCGAGTCGGTGCCATGGGTACGGCGCAGGTAGCGCTGACCCATCTGGCTGCGCGGAATGTCGCCGCGGTTGAACATCATGTCCACGTCATAGACGCCCACGTAGCCGAAGGTGCACTGGAACAGGCCCGGCTCGCGGATCGGCGCCATCAGCGCGGAGTAGCCGCCGAAGCTGCCACCGTAGATGCAGATCCGCTCCGGATCCGCGTGGCCCTGCTCGATGGCCCAGCGGGTGGCATCGATGATGTCGTTCTGGATCCCTTCCGCCCACTGCATGTGCCCGGCGTCCATGAAGCCCTGACCGTAGCCACCGGAGCCGCGGAAGTTCACCTGCAGCACCGCATAGCCGCGGCTGGCGAACAGCTGGGCTTCCCCGTTGTAACCCCACTGGTCGCGCGGTCCAATCGGCCCGCCGTGCGGGTTGACGATCAGCGGCAGGTTGGTTGCGTCCGATCCATTGGGGATTGTCAGGTAGCCGTACAGGTCCAGGCCGTCGCGCGAGCGCACGTGGAAGGGACGGATGGTCGCGGACGTTTCCGGATCAACCCAGTCGCGGCTGCGCATCAGGAACCGGGCTTCGGCGGTATCGCGGTCGTAAAGGTACAGCTCGCCCGGATTGGTGTCGCTGCGCACCGAGACGATGATCTGCTTGCCGTCAGCGGTGTGGCTGTCGAAGTTCACGTAGTTGCCTGGGAAGGCTGCCGCCAGCGACTGGTACAGCAGCGATTCGGGATGCTCCTCGTCCAGCAGGGTCACCTTGGGCGCGCCGGCAGAAGTGGTCACGGCAATCAGCGTGGATTCGTCGGTGGTCCACAGGAGGTGCGAGATATCGGCGGCGTTGTCCTGGTGCAGCGAGGTGAAATTGCCGGTGACGGTATCTAGAATGCCGATGGCGCCCGGGTTGTCATCGCTCTGCATTGCGTAAATCGTGCCGTCCGGCGTGGTGTGCTCCACCCACAGGTGCTTGCCGTCGGACTGGGAGGCGTTGATCAGGTCCCAGCGCATGCCATCACGCTTGTACAGCTCGGTGCGTTCTTCGTGCTCGCCGGCTTCGTTGCGCGAAGACGAGCACACCGCAAAGCGCGGTTCCTTGGCTGCGTCCAGCGATACCGAACAGTTGGCCTTGGGTGCGGTGGCCAGCACCTGGCGACGGCCGCTGACGGTATCAACGCGCACGACCTGCGTAGACGAGCCTTCGGCCGAGCGCGGAAAGCGCGATTGCATGATCACGTTGCGCGGATCGTCCAGCAGCGGATCGAGAAGCGAAAAGCTCTCGAGACCGACCGCCTGCGAGCGCTGGGTTGCACCGCGAGTGCCGCGGAAAATGACCGGCGTGGCCTGGCTGCCGTCGGCGTTGACCGCGTACCACTCACCCAGCAGGAACGGCTGCGCGTAGCCGCCCATTTTCTTGACCGCGTTGAACATCAGGCGGTTGTCGGATACCCAGCGGAACTGGCCGATGCTCTTGTTGTCGGGAAGGATGTTGATCTTGACCGGCTGCAGGTCGGCGGTACGCAGCACGGTAAGTACGTCCTGTTCGCCGCGGTCGACGGTGATCGCCAGATATTCGCCGTTGGGCGAAATCCGGGCGGTGCCGTAGGAGGGCCGTTTGACGAAGTCTTCCACCGGGGGAAGGGCAAGCGCTGCGCCAGGCAGCAGCAGGGCAATCGCGCACAAAGCGTGCTTCAGTTTGGACATGAAGGTCTCACTTGAGGGCAACGGTTAAGAGCAACTGATCGAAATATACAGCCGGTAAACGGACAAAGCCCGGCATGCGCCGGGCTTTGTCTTCAATGCACCGTGGATCAGAAGCGATGCGTAAGCGACAGGAAGAAGCGACGGCCCAGCGGGTCCGCGCCCTGATAGCTGTAGAAGTACGGGTAGCTGGTGTAGGTCTCGTCGTAACGGAACTGGTTGTCCGTCAGGTTGACGATGGTGGCCTCCACCTTGGTGTTCGGACCCATCTGGCGACCGACCTGCAGGTTGTACGTGATATACGGCCGCAGACGATCTGTTTCCGCCCAGTTCTGGTTGGCACCCAGTCGCGTACCGAACAAAGTGGCCGTCCAGTCGTTGATGTTCCAACCCAGCGAACCACGGACGCGTGAGCGCGGATCGTAGTCCCACTGATCGCGGTAATCGACGATAGGATCGTCCGCAAACTGCTGGGACTTGTCAGTCAAACGGATGGTGTAACCCAGATCCACCAGGAACCTGCCCCAGCGGTCGGTATCGAAGTTATACCGGAAGTTTGCGTCAATGCCGCTGACGTCCTGATGTGCCCTATTGATGTAGGCCGCATTGAGAGACTGGATACGGCCGTCAAGCGGGGTTCCCTCGGGAGCGTCGGTGCGGGTGACCAGGGAAGTCATGTTCTGACAGAAGTCCGAGTCCATGCCGTACTCGAACGGGTCGCCGTCGCGGTTGACGCCCAGCCGGCAGTTGGCTTCGTTCTGCAGGATATAGCCTGCGGTGAGGGCGGCGGCCTTATCGTCCAGACGGATTCTGTAGTAATCGACCGAGAGAGACATGTTGTCGATGATGTCCCAGACCAGGCCAAAGCCCCAGCTTTCGCCTTCCTCTTCCTTCAGCAAGGGGTTGCCTGCAATAAGGGTCTGGCCCGTGTAAGAGGTTGGGTCGCCCGGCTGTTCCTGACAGGCAGTAACCGTCCGCCCGGGACCATCCTGGCCGAGATAGTCGCCCGAGCGGCAGGCGTATTCGTCGAACAACCCCGAATACGAGGCTGCGCCCTGCGCATACACCAGCTGCATGTCAGGCGCCCGGAAGCTGGTGGCATAGGTGCCGCGCAGCAGCAGGCTGGTGAAGGGACGCCATTCCAGACCGAAGTTGGTGGTGTAGGCATCATCGACTGCGGTGATGTCGTCGTACTTGTCCCAGCGGCCGGCCAGGTTGGCGGTCAGACTGTCCAGGATCGGCACGCGGAACTCCACGCCCAATGCGTAGCGCTCGCGGGTGCCGTCGGTGATGCCCGAGCTGGTCAGGTTGTAAATGGTGTGTTCGTCGATTTCCCGGATCTGGTCGGTCCGCCAGTCGCTTTCCAGCTCCATGGTCTGGCGCGTGCCCTCGATCACACCGGCAAAGCCGACTGCACCCGCAGGAAGCTCGAACAGGTCACCAGAGACGTTGAAGTTGACCGTGGCCGCACTGGTTTCCGCGATATTCGACGCCCGGGTAGAGAATGAGCGGTAGATATCAGGGGTGATGGGCGTGTTCCACCGGTCCATGTTCAGCGCGTAAATCGGCGCGCCGTTGGAGTAGTAACCCTGCAGGTCACCCAGGAAGTAGTCGTGAACCGCCTTGGCGAGCAGGCGCGGTCGGTCGGTCTCGTATTCGTACTTGCCATAGTTGGCGCTGGCTTCCCAGTCGAAGCGACTGCCGAACACGCCAGTGGCACCGAAGGTGATGTCGTACATGCGCTCGTCATATACGGTGGTTGCGGCCTCATTGCCGCCCAGCTCGAACGGCATGAATACGCGCTGCAGCTGGAAAAAATCACCATGTACTGAATCGAAGTAATACCCGGTGGCTGAACCAGAAGCGGTGGAGGTGAAGCGATCCCCCGAGGTGCCCCAGAACTCGGTTCCGCTGGAAGACTGGGCTTCCGAATCGTAGAGGCTCAGGGTGCCGAACAGCTGCGTGGAGTTGGTGAGGTCGAAGGTGCCGGACAGGTAGCCGGCCCAGGTTTCCTGCTTGTTGGAAATCGATTGCGATGCGGAGCTGGTGTAACTGCCGCAATACAGGCCACGGGTCGGCGTGGTGACGGTGGTGTAGCCGAAGGCGTCGCACGCGTCGGCGTCATAGAGTCCGTTATGGTTTCCTGGGGCGGTGACGCCGCCCAGGCTCAGCGCCACCAGGGACAGTCCTGGGTTCACATCAATCCCATAGGGGTTGTTGCGAGTGTCGGCGAGGTAGCTTCGCTGGCTGGCGAAGACCGGCTCGTTGGCGTTGTACTGCACCGCGTAGATCAGATTCCAGCGGTCGCCAGTGGTGCCGCCGGTGTATTCGAAGGCCATGCTGTCGCCGCCGCCGTCCGCAGTCGTGCCGGCGGTGACGCGGATCTGGTTACCATCGTAGTTCTGACGGGTGACGATATTGACCACGCCGGCAATGGCGTCGGAGCCATAGATTGCCGAGGCGCCGCCAGTCAGGACTTCGATGCGCTCTACGATCGCGCTCGGAATTGCCCGGACGTTGGTCACGTTGTTATCGCGGTTGTACGGCTGCGGATAGTCTGGCGGCCGGCGGCCATTGACCAGGGTCAGCGTGTACCCGGGGCCCAGGCCGCGCAGGTTGACCACCTGGGCGTTCGGCGTGAAGCCAGCCACGGCCAGGTCGCCGGTGAAGTTGGCGGTGCTCTGCTGAGTCAGCGACTGCAGCATGTCGCCGACGGTCTGGAAGCCTTCGCGGTCGATGTCTGCACGGGTGATCACGGTCACCGGGGCCGGGCCCTCGATCTCCGCGCGTCCGATGCGGGAGCCGACCACCGTGACCGTGTCAAGCGTCTGTGCCGTAGTCGACTGCGACTGGGTTTCCTGGGCAGTGGCTTCTTCCTGGGCGTCCTGGGCTGTGGCAAAGCCGCTGACAGCAAAGAGCGTGCTGGCCAGAGCCACGCTTAGCGGGCTGAGCCGCAGTGATTTCCGGAGCTGGGTGGTCATTCGGTGGGATCCCCTACGAGTGTGTTGGTGCCTAATAAATGAAGCTGATATGAATTAACAGCGTCGTAACATATGCCACAGCTGATTCCGGGATGCAATGCCTGCGGTGCGGGTGGGAGTGGGTGAGACGGGTAGAATTGGTGAACGCCTTTAATCATTCAGGAGACCCCCGCCTTGCGTATCCATGCCCGTGCCGTTCAAGGTGAACTGACCCCCCTGCCCAACGTGCGCAACATCATCGCGGTCGGCTCCGGCAAGGGCGGGGTCGGCAAATCCACCACTTCGGTCAACCTGGCCCTGGCCCTGGCCGCCACGGGTGCCCGGGTGGGCGTGCTGGATGCGGACATCTACGGGCCGAGCATTCCGACCATGCTGGGGATTTCGGGCCGGCCGGAAAGCCCGGACAACAAGTCGATCATCCCGCTGCGCGCGCACGGGCTGGAAGCGATGTCGATCGGCCTGCTGGTGGAGTCCGACACGCCAATGATCTGGCGCGGGCCGATGGCCACTTCGGCGCTCAGCCAGCTGCTGGCTGATACCCGCTGGGGCGGGGAGGAAGGGCTGGATTACCTGATCGTGGATCTGCCGCCGGGCACCGGCGACATCCAGCTGACCCTGGCGCAGAAGATTCCGGTGGCTGGTGCGGTGATCGTGACCACGCCGCAGGAAGTCGCCACCCTGGATGCGCGCAAGGCGCTGAAGATGTTCGAGAAGGTGGATATTGCCACCCTGGGACTGGTGGAAAACATGGCCCAGCACGTGTGCAGCAACTGCGGCCACGTGGAGCACCTGTTCGGCCAGGGAGGCGCGGTGAAAATGGCTGAACAGTACGGCGTCCCGCTGCTTGGATCGCTGCCGTTGGAAGCACGGATCCGCGAGCAGGGCGATGTGGGCACGCCGCTGGTGGCGGCGCAGCCGGATTCGTCTGCCGCACAGGCCTATCGGGATGTGGCCCAGCGGCTGGTCGAGGAGCTGGACAAGCGTCCGCGGGCAAAGGTCTCGATTTCGGCGTCGCTGCTGTAAGCACGGCTACAATGCGCGGCTCACTGCCGCCTGCTGAGGAACAGTACTGCATGAGCATCAAGAGCGACCGCTGGATCCGGCGCATGTCCGAGGTTCCGGGCGGCATGATCGAGCCGTTCGAACCCGGGCAGGTGAAGCACGCGGCCGATGGCGAGCGGATCGTCAGCTACGGCACCTCCAGCTACGGCTACGACGTGCGCTGCTCGCGCGAGTTCAAGGTGTTCACCAACATCAATTCCACCATTGTCGACCCGAAAAACTTCGATCCGAAGAGCTTCGTCGACGTGGTGGATGACGTGTGCATCATTCCGCCCAATTCGTTTGCGCTGGCGCGTACGGTGGAGTTTTTCCGCATCCCGCGCGATGTGCTGGTGGTGTGCCTGGGCAAGAGCACTTACGCGCGCTGCGGGATCATCGTCAACGTGACCCCGCTTGAGCCGGAGTGGGAGGGCCACGTGACCCTGGAGTTCAGCAACACCACGCCGCTGCCGGCGCGCATCTACGCCAACGAGGGTGTGGCCCAGATGCTGTTCTTCCAGTCCGATGAAGTCTGCGAAACCTCCTACAGGGATCGCGGCGGCAAGTACCAGGGGCAAACCGGGGTGACCCTGCCGCGCACCTGACCGCGGGGCTCAGCCCCGCATGGATCAGCCCAGCAGGCCTGCCTGCAGCAACCTGATCCGTTCCACCAGCGCTTCGGGCGAATAGGGGTGGGCCGTGACGCGGCCCCACACCGGGGCCGGCCAGGCCGGGTCATCTTCGAACCGGGCAATGACGTGCACGTGCAGCTGTGGCACCAGGTTGCCCAGTGCCGCGACGTTGAGCTTGTGCGGGCGGAAGCCTTCCTTTAGCAGGTGCTGGGCCAGGTCAATTTCGTCCGACAGTTCCAGACGCTGGGCCGGATCCAGATCGATCAGTTCGCGCGCGCCGGCGACGCGCGGCACCAGCACCAGCCACGGATAATTCGCATCGTCCATCAGCCGCAGCTCGCACAGCGGCAGGGTGTGGACGGGGTGGGAGTCCGCGGCCAGGCGTTCGTCCAAGGCGTAGGGGCCGGGGTCTGTGTGTCTTGTCATGACGCCTCTCCGGGGCGTTGGCCCAAGGCTGCTGCGGGGAAGTTCAGGGTACCCGGCCCGCGTGATGGCTGCGCTATGCTCGACGGCGGCGCCGGCATGGGCGGCATGGGGAAATAGCAGGACACACCGGCGCAGTGCACACGGGGCAATACACACGGGTGGGACGCACATGCTGAGCGTGGGGGCGGTCGGGCTGGCGGCACTGCTGTGGTTGGGGGTGCTGTTTGCCGCGGCGCTGTTTGGCGAGCGCCATCCACAGGCCTTTGCCCGGCACTGGCGACACGTGTATGTGCTGTCGCTGGCGGTGCACTGCACCTCGTGGACGTTCTACGGCACGATCACCCAGGCCACCCGGCACGGCTGGCCGCTGCCGCCGACGTTCCTTGGCGCGATCCTGTTCTACACCCTGACTTTCGCATTCATGATGCGCCTGGTGCGACTGGCGCGGGAGAGCAACTCCACTTCGCTGGCCGACCTGATCGCCACCCGGCTGGGCAAGGATGCGTGGCTGGCTGCCACCGTCACCCTGGTGGCGGCGCTGGGGCTGATCCCGTACATCGCCCTGCAGCTGAAGGCGGTGACGATGAGTTTCGGCATCCTGACCGGAGCCATGGTAGTGGACGTGGCCCAGGTGCCGCCGTGGCGTGACAGCGCCCTGTACGTGGCTCTGGCGATGGCACTGTTCACCATGCTGTTCGGCACCCGGCGGGTCAGCGCGGCCGGACATAACCGCGGGCTGGTGCTGGCGCTGGCGTTCGAGTCGCTGTTCAAGCTGGGGGCGATGCTGGCCTTGGGCGCATTCGTGTGGCTGGCCTTGGGGCCGCTGCCGGAAGTGCCGCCCGCGCCGTTGGTTTCGACCGTCGGGGGGCCGTCCACTGGCGGACTGGTGCCGCTGATGCTGCTGGGCGGATTGGCCATGTTCATCCTGCCGCATCAGTTCCACGTGGCGGTGGTGGAGTGTCGCGACGAGGCCCACGTGCGCACGGCGCGCTGGCAGTTCCCGCTGTACCTGCTGCTGATCGCGATCCCGGGCCTGCCGCTGGCGAAGGCGGGCATGGCGCTGCTGGGCGACAGCGTGCCCTCGGATATGTATGCGCTGGCGGTGCCGCTGTCGCAGGGTGCGAACGGGATCGCGCTGTTTGCATTCCTCGGCGGGCTGAGCGCGGCGACCGGCATGGTGATCGTGAGCACGCTCACCTTGAGTCTCATGATCGGCAACCACTGGTTTGCGCCGGGGCTGCTGCGCGGCGCCTGGTCGCGGACCGGGAGCGGGGAGCGCGACCACCGCGGCGGCCTGCTGCTGCTGCGGCGCGCCGGGATCCTGGCCATCATGCTGCTGGCCTGGGCCTACGGCCGGGTGGTGGGCGAGAGCGAAATGCTGGCCGATATCGGCGCGGTGTCGTTCTCCGCGCTGGCCACGCTGGCGCCGGCATTGGGCTTCGCCGTCTGGCGGCCGCAGACGCCGCCGCGGGCGGCCATCGCCGGCGTGCTGGCCGCATTTGCGATCTGGGCGTGGGTGATGCTGGTGCCGGCGCTGGCGGGCACCGATTCCACCTGGCTGATGCAGGGACCGTTGGGATTGGCGTGGCTGTCGCCGGACGGGCTGTTCGGGCTCACCGGTTGGAGCCGGCTCGGTCGTGCGGTCGGAGCGACGCTGTTTATTGGCACGCTGGTGACGGTGCTGGTGGGACTGGCCGAGCACCGCGACGGGGATCGCCGCTCCGGCACGGCCGACTGGCAAACGCTGCGTCGGGCCGGGCGGCGCTTCCTCCCGCCGGCGCTGGTGGACCAGGTGCTGGCGCATGCGCCCACCAGCGGACCGGTACCGGCAGCCATCGAGGCCCGGCTGGAGCGTGAGCTGTCCGCTGTCCTTGGCAGCGCCTCGGCCCGGCTGCTGCTGGATGCTGCCCGGCGCGAAGCCGGACCGGATCTGGATACGGTGGCGACCATCGTTGGCGAGGCGTCGCAGGACCTGCGCTTCAACCAGCGGGTGCTGGAAGCCGCGCTGGAAAACATGAGCCAGGGCATCAGCGTGGTGGATTACGACCTGCGGCTGGTGGCGTGGAATTCGCGCTATGCCGAACTGTTCGACTATCCCGCCGAGCTGCTGCGGGTTGGCGTGCCGGTGGCTGATCTGGTCGGCTACAACGTGCGCGCCGGGCTCGCCGGTGGCGGCAATGTGCAGCTGGAAGTGGACAAGCGCCTGGCCCACATGCGCGTGGGCACGCCGTATGTGGCCGAGCGCCGGTTTCCGGATGACGCGATTATCGAGATCCGAGGCAACCCGATGCCGGGCGGCGGGTTCGTGGCTACCTTCACCGATGTGACCGCGTTCCGGCGCAGCGAGGAGGGCCTGCGGCAGGCCAATGAAACGCTGGAGCAGCGGGTGGCCGATCGCACTGCCAGCCTGGACCAGGCGCGGCGCGAGGCGGAGCGTGCCAACGATGCCAAGAGCCGGTTCCTGACCGCAGTGGGGCACGATCTGATGCAGCCGCTGCACGCGGCGCAGCTGTTCACCGATTCGCTGAGCCGGCAGCTGCCGGGTGGTCCGCAGCAGGAGCAGCTGGGGCAGATCCGCGGCGCGCTGGATTCGACCAGTGACCTGCTGACCGGCCTGTTCGACATGTCGCGGCTGGAGGCCGGCGGACTGGTGGCGCAGCCGCGCCGCTTCCCGCTGGCGGAGGTGCTGGATCCACTGGCGTCGGAATTCGGCGCGCTGGCAGCGGCACGCGGGTTGGTGTTCCGCTATCGCCCGAGCCGGGCCTGGACCAGCAGTGATCCGCAGCTGCTGCGGCGGGTGCTGCAGAATTTCCTGGCCAACGCGGTGCGCTATACCCGGGAAGGGCGCGTGCTGCTGGGGGTGCGGCCGCAGGGCGACCGGCTGCGCATCGAAGTGCACGACACCGGGCCGGGGATCGAGGCGGCGCAGCTGGCCTCGATCTTTGAGGAGTTCCGCCGTGGAGAAGGGGCGGCCGGGCAGGGGCTTGGCCTCGGCCTGGCGATCGCCGAGCGCATCGCGGACCTGCTGGATGCGCCGCTGCGGGTCAACAGCACCGTCGGCCGGGGCACCACCTTCAGCCTGCTGCTGCCGCGCGCGCCCGGTCCGCGGGTGGCTGCGCCGGTGCCGGCACGTGCACGGCTGGCCGGCACCAGGATCCTGGCGGTGGACAACGATCCGATGGCGCTGGAAGCACTGACGGGTGTGCTGCGGGGATGGGGCTGTGAGGTGGAAGTCGTGGCCGATGGCATGCAAGCGGCCGCGGTGCTCGAAATCCGCCCCTGTGCGATGTGGCTGTTCGATTACCACCTGGACGATGGCGATACCGGGGTGGCGCTGCACGCACGACTGACCGAGCGGTTCGGCGCGCGGCCCACGCTGATCCTGAGCGCGGATGGGACTGCGGAAGTGCGCAGGGAAACATTCGACGTCGGCTTGGCGCTGCTGTCCAAACCGGTGCGTCCGCTGGCGCTGAAATCCGTCCTCGACCGCATGCTCGCGGCCCAACTGTGATTCACGCGGCTTCGCGCGCGTGGCGCGCTCCTACAGGAGGGGTGGATACAATGGCCGGATGCCTTACACACCGATTGTCGCGACCCTTGGCTATGTACTCTCGCCCGATGGCAGCAAAGCACTCCTGATCCACCGCAACGCGCGCAAGGATGACCAGCACCTGGGCAAATACAACGGCCTGGGCGGCAAGATCGAAGCCGACGAAGACGTGGTTGCCGGCATGCGCCGCGAGATCCTCGAAGAGGCCGGCATCGAATGCGATGCGCTGCGTCTGCGCGGCACCATCAGCTGGCCCGGCTTCGGCAAGAATGGCGAGGACTGGCTGGGCTTCGTCTTCGTGATCGACCGCTACAGCGGCACGCCGTACGAATCCAACCCCGAAGGCACGCTGGAGTGGGTGCCGGTGGACCGGATCATGGAACTGCCGCTGTGGGAGGGCGACCGCGAGTTCCTGCCGCTGGTGTTCGATGACGATCCGCGGGCTTTCCACGGGGTGATGCCGTACCGCGACGGGCGCATGCAGTCGTGGAGCTACTCGCGGATCTGAGAGTGAACAAATTTCGCTTGATCGTCAGGATTGCTCGAGAGGAGAACCCGCTAAAGGCGGGCCGGAGTTGAGGTGCGTAGATGACTGGGCTACGGTCGAGAAAATACTTACAGGAGAGGTTAGGGATGAAACGTCTTCTTGGGTTGGTTTGTCTCGCAGGTGTCGTCGTCACAGGAAGTGTGTTGGCGCAGTCGACAGCGATCGGCGAACGCTTGGTAGTCGGTAATAAAGAGGCCGTTGCCGCTGACGGAGGCGCAAGAATCGCCGCAGAGAAAGCGTCAGTGCTTTACTTTGAGGATATGGAGCCGGTGGTGTCTTTCGAGGACGCCATACTGGAGGCCGGGGCTGAAGGAGTGATAGGCATTGCGGAGGGGATTTATTTCCCGGGGTCCAGAGTAATTCATTCTTCTGGACCCCTTTTCCTGCCAGCCACGCATCTGATATTTGATACCCCAATAGATGATCACGACGGTGCCATTGAGTTGACATGCAACAACGGCAAGATGTATCGGGACGGTAAGCCGACGGGAATTAGTTCCATCTGCCTTACTCGAGGAGTCAGATTTACGTGTCATGAGACCGGTACTGGCGGGTCATTGGACTTGGACGATCCGACCTGCAATTGAGTTGCGTCGTATAGGTGGGGCGCTGAGATAGAGTGCAGATGATCTGATATTTGTCGTGTAGTTAGGAATTCAGCCGGCGCGCAGGATCGCCGATCTCCAGCTCGCGCAGCACCACACTGGCATGGGTGCGGTTGCGCACGCCCAGCTTTTCGAAGATAGCCGACAGATGCGCTTTCACCGTGCGTTCCTGCACGTCCAGGCGATCGGCGATCTGCTTGTTGAGCAGGCCCTCGGCCACCAGTGTCAGTACACGGAACTGCTGTGACGTCAGACTTGCCAGGCGGCCGGCCAGGTCGGCGTCGCCGGGCAGTGAATCGGCGCGCTCCACCGCACTGCGCAGCGAAGGCGGCAACCACTGCTCGCAGGCCAGCACGGTGCGGATGGCTTCGCGCATTTCGTCCAGCCCCGCGCTCTTGGGGATGTAGCCGGCAGCGCCGTGATCCAGCGCACGGCGGATCACCTGCGGGTCCTCGTTGGCCGAGACCAGCACCACAGCCACTGCCGGAAATTGCGCACGGATGGCGGCGAGCCCTGCCAGGCCATGGTTGCCCGGCATATGCAGGTCGAGCAGCACCAGGTCGATCTCCGCATGCGTTTCCAGCTGCTGGATCACGCCGTCGAATGAATCCGCTTCGCAGGCCACCGTGTCCGGCACGGCTTCCAGCGCCGCACCGCGCAGTGCGGCGCGGAACAGGGGGTGGTCGTCGGCGATCAGAAGGGTGGGCATGATCTGATTGTAGGGTGCGCGAAGGGGGGCGCTGGCTGTACGAAGGTACGATGCCGGTGCAGGCAGCGGCTGATATCGTCGCTGCATGAAGGCAAAATCCGTCCGTATTCCAACCCTCGCGCTCACCATGCTGCTGGCAGCCTGTGCGTCCAGCAGTGGACCGGCAGCCCAGCAGACCATGACCTTTACCGACCTGCGCAACAGCGTTCACCGAGATGGCGACGACCTGCTCAGCGCCGGTCTGGGCGTGGCCGGGCTGCGTACGCCGGTCGCCCCGGCCTTCGCAGATCCGGAGCAGCCGACGGCCGATGAGCTGCGTCGGCGCGCGCTGTGGACGAGCTGGCGCGGCATTGCCGACCTGCGCCCGGGCGGGGTGGGCGATGAATTCGGCAGCCTGGATCCGGTGCCCGGGCGCGAATTCCACGCGCTGGCGCAGCTGCCGGGAGCGAACCATCCACACCGCGTGATGCTGCAGCTTCCAGACGCGTTCGATGCCGGCCGCCGCTGCCTGGTGGTGACGGCGTCCTCCGGTTCGCGCGGCATCTATGGATCGATCGCCGTCGCTGGCGGCTGGGGCCTGCCGCGCGGCTGCGCGGTGGCCTACACCGACAAGGGTGCGGGCAGCGATTATTTCGACCTGGATGCCGGCGTGGGTGTGGACGCCGCCGGCCAGGCCGGGGCGGTTCGTGACACGGCGGTGTTCGTTCCAGATGCCGCGGCCGATGCATCGGGCGTGGCCTTTGCCCACGCTCACTCGCAGGACAACCCGGAAGCGGACTGGGGCCGGCATGTGCGCCAGGCCGCTGAATTCGGCCTGCACGCCCTGGAAGAAGCCCTTCCCGGGCAGGGCCCGTTTACCTTCGACAACACCCGCATCATCGCCGTCGGCATTTCCAACGGCGGTGGTGCTGTGCTGCGCGCCGCGGAATTGGAAGGCGACTGGCTGGATGCGGTGGTGGCCGGAGAGCCCAGTATTTATTCGCAGGGTGAAAGCTCGCGCAGCCTGTACGACTACACCACCGAGGCGGCCCTGTTGATGCCCTGCGCCCTGGCCGGTCGCGACGACCTGCCGATGTCGCCACTGTCGCCGGCTTCCGCGCCGCTGCGCGCCGCGCGCTGCGCATCGCTGGCCGAAGCCGGTCTGGTGGAAGGCGCCGACACAGCACGGCAGGCGGCTTCCGCCTGGCAGCAGCTGCGTGATGCGGGCTGGAGCGATCAGGCGCTGCGGGCCGGAGCGCTGTCGGTCGATTTCGATCTGTGGCGTGCGGTGGCGGTGACCTACGCTTCGGCCTATGGCCGCTATCGTGCCGGCGAGCATCCCTGCGGCTTCGGGTTTGCCGCACAGAATGCTGATTTCAGTCCGCGTCCGACCACGGCCACCGAACGTGCCGCATGGTGGAGCGACGCCAGCGGCATCCCGCCCGGCAACGGCGTGGGCATCATCGACCCGCAGGCAGCAATGCCGGATCCGACCCTGGCCGGAGTGCAATGCTTGCGGGCATTGGCCACGGACGGGAGCGAAGCGGCGCGCCGGATCGGCGAGGGCGTGGCCGCCACGCGTGCCGGCCTGCCACGCGCCGGGCTGCCGGTGGTGCTGGTCCACGGTGTCGAAGATGGCCTGATTCCGATTGCCTTCACCAGTGATCCGTACGCCGCCTGGGCGCGTATCGCAGGTCGCCAGGTCTCGCTGTGGCGGGTGCATGGGGCGCAGCATTTCGACGGCTTCCTGGTGCTGCCCGATTACACCGCGCGCTATGTGCCGCTGATTCCCTATGTGCATGCAGCGCTGGATCAGGTAACGGCCCACCTTGATGGCGGCGCTGCGCTTCCAGCGGATGCCGAGATCAGGTCTGCGGACCGTGCGGGCGCGGCGGTGCCAACACTGGAACAGCTCTCCATTCCGTAATCCGGTTCACTTGTCCCGGTCAGGCTGCACATGCCTTGCATGGGCCGTTGCTATGATCGCCAGATATCCCGGGAGAGCGTGATGACGGACAAGAGGTGGCAGCAGGGGCCGTGGAGCCCGGCGGATTTCGAGCAGCTTGCACAGCAGTACTGGGGTGCGTGGGCCGAGACGATGCGCAGTGCAGTGCCGGGGTCGGGCGCGATGCACGGTGGCGCTGCGCCGGGACAGGCCGCAGGCATGCAGGGCTGGCAGGATGCGATCGACTGGTGGAGCCGCCAGGCCCGGGGAAACAGTACCGGCGCCGACGACGCGGTCGGGCGTTTCAACAGCCAGGCGCGGACCTGGTTCGCCCAGATGCAGGACATTGCAGCGCAGTTTTCCGGACGCGACCATGCCGCGCGCGACGTTGCATCGGCCTGGCGCGAGTCGCTGCGCAGCGGCGGTGAGGACATGTTCGCGCAGATGCTGGGCAGCATGCGCGGCGAGGGACTGAAGGGCATCGACCAGTGGATGGAAAGCGCGGCGCCCTATCTGGACGCCACCCTGCGGGAGGGCAAGGCCTGGTTGGGCCTGCCTGCGTTCGGTGTCACCCGTGAGCATCAGGAGCGGCTGCAGCAGCTGGCCCAGGCACATATCGAATACCAGCAGGCGGACAGCGTCTACAACGCGCTGATGCGCAAGGCCTCCCGGTCCGCATTCGATGTTTTCGAAAGCATGCTGGTTGAGCATGAGGAGCCGGGCCGGCAGATTGATTCGCCGCGCGCGCTGTTCGATCTGTGGATCGATGCTGCCGAAGAGGCCTACGCGGAAATCGCGCTGTCGACGGAGTTCCGCAAGGCCTATGCCGACCTGGCCAATGCCCAGATGCGCCTGCGCGCGGGCATCCAGGAACAGATCGAGCAGGCCAGCCGCCAGTTCGATCTGCCGACCCGCAGCGAGCTGGACGGCGCCCATCGCAAGATTGTCGAGCTGGAGCGCGCGGTGCGTCGCCTGCGTGACCTGGTTGAGGCTGGGCAGGCAGACAGGCCTGCGGCGAAGGTCGCAAAGAAGACAACCGCCGCCAAGCGTGCAGCGCCGGCAAAGAAGACAGCGAAAAAGGTAACGAAGAAGGCTGCGAAGAAGATGGCTGCGAAGAAGGCACGCCCGGCGCGCAAGGCCACCACCAAACGGACGGAGGGTTGAGATGACCGGACCGCTCAACATCGGCATGGATCGGATCGTGGAAGATGCCGCGCGCATGCAGCGCAAGCTCGGCGCCGGGCTGCAGAGCCTGCGCGAAGTGGGTGATTTCGACTACGGCGCAACCCCGAAGCAGGAAGTCTGGCGCGACGGCAAGGTCGTGCTGTACCGCTTCATCGGTGACAAGGCTCCGACCGCCAAGGTGCCTCTGCTGATGAGCTACGCGCTGGTCAACCGGCCGTACATGGTTGACCTGCAGGCCGACCGGTCCATCGTCCAGGGCCTGCTGTCGCGGGGCGAGGATGTGTACATCATCGACTGGGGTTATCCGGACCGGTCGGACCGGTTCCTGACCCTGGAGGATTACATCCAGCGCTTCATCGGCGGCGCGGTTGACCACCTGCGTCAAACCTTCGGGCTGGACGCGATCAACCTGCTGGGCATCTGCCAGGGCGGGGCGTTTTCGCTGTGCTACGCGGCCCTGAATCCGGAGAAGGTGCAGAACCTGATCACCATGGTCACCCCGGTCGACTTCCACACCCCGGACAACATGCTGTCCAACTGGACCCGGGACCTGGACGTGGACCTGTTCGTCGACACCCTCGGCAACGTGCCGGCGGACCTGATGAACTTCACCTACCTCACCCTGAAACCCTGGCGCCTGTTCGTGCAGAAGTACGTTGGGCTGGTGGATATCCTCGACGACAGCAAGGCGCTTGAGGACTTCCTGCGCATGGAAAAATGGATCTTCGATTCACCCGACCAGGCCGGCGAGGCCTTCCGCCAGTTCATCAAGCAGTTCTACCAGGGCAACGGATTCATCAACGGCGGCATCACCATCGGTGATGATGAGGTGCACCTTGGTCTGGTGGAGATGCCCGTGCTCAATATCTATGCCGAGCATGACCACCTGGTGCCGCCCGATGCGTCGCGCGCGCTGAAAGACGTGGTCGGCAGCAGCGATTACTCAGAGCTGTCATTCCGAGGCGGGCATATCGGCATCTACGTGTCCGGCCGGGCGCAGAAGGAAGTGCCCAGCGCAATCCATCAATGGCTGGCCGAAAGGTCGTAAGCAAGAGAACCGCCACCATGGCCAAACCCACTCTGTCCCGCGCCACGGATGACCGCGTACTCGTCGGGGTCATCGGCGGTATCGCCCGCCGTTTCGGCTGGAACTCCACCATGCTGCGGGTCGTGTACGTCGTCGGCTCGGTGCTGTCAGCCGCCTTCCCCGGGATTCTTGTGTATCTGATCCTGTGGCTGCTGATGCCCGAGGGCGACTGAGCGGCGGCATGGGCCGGCTCGGCCTGTTGGCGCTGCGTGCACTGGGCATGGCGTGGACGTTGCCCAACACGCTGCTCGGGCTGGTGCTTGGTACAGCGGGGCTTCCGTTTGGCGCGCGCGCGCACCTGGACCGCGACGAGCTAGCCGTGGTCTTCAACCGCTGGCCCTGGGGGCCGGGCGGGGCAATCACCTTCGGCAACGTGATCATCCACACCGGCCCGTCGCTGGACGTGCGCTGCATGAGCTATGCGCGCCGCGCGGGACATTGCCAGGAAGCGCCGATGCGACTGGGCGACCATGAACGCGCCCACGTCCACCAGTACATGGTGCTGGGACCGCTGTTCCTGCCGCTGTACCTGTTATGCGGCGGGATCAGCGTACGCAACCGCTTCGAGCGTGCCGCGGATCGCTACGCGCTGACCGGTCGCGGCTGGTGGCCATGGGGGTGAGCGATAGGTTGCCGATGAACGGTGAAGCGATTTGACGTGGTGCTAACGAAGCCTGCAGTAACCTGCAACCGTCGAAGAAAAAGCGGGAAGGCGAAAGCCGGACGGCAACAGCTTCGACAAGGAAGGCTCAGCCATCCGGGGTCATACCCGGGAGACTGGGCCTTCTGCTTTGTGGGGTGGGCTCCAGCTGTGCGCTGCCGTATTCCCCCTCCAGGCGGGGGTGTGTGATCCACTCCGCCAGCAGGCGCAGGTAGCCATCCGGGTGGCGCAGCATGATGCGCCCGTCCTCGCCTTCGGCGAATTCATAGATGCCGTGATCGGTGTCCGGGAACACCGCCAGGTCCACCGGAACCCCGCGGGATTGTAGCAGGCGGATGCGCCGCAGCGTCTCGGCGTTGGGCGCCTCCAGGTCCTCGCCGGCGATGATCCAAAGCTGTGGCATTGCGAGCGCTTCAAGCACCGGCATCGGCTCGTATTCCCAGCTTGTCTGCACATCCAGGCGCGCGAATATCGCGCGCGCCACCCACTGCGGCAGCCAGGCCGGCATGTCCAGGATCCGACCGGTGAAGTCTCCGCGCACGTCGGCAAACCACGGCTCGTCGCCGTACCTGCGGCGCACATCATCCAGCTCTTCGAAGCCGCGGGTGAAGCCGGATGTGATCAGCAGCGCGGTTGCGTCCGTGATCCCGCGCGCCCTGGCCAGCACTTCGTCGTCGTGACCGGCTGCGCGCAGGTCGTCCATGACCTGCTCGCGATCTTCTGCCAACGCGGTCTCGGCCAGGCCGTACTGGGCAACCACGTAGTCGACGTCCGCGCGTGATGCCGCCAGCGGGGCGATCCAGCCACCCTGACTGCTGCCGAGGAAGCCGGTGCGCGAGAATCCTCCCGGGCGCATGCGCCGGGCGGTCTCCAGCGCGGCGACGGCGTCGTCCGCCAGCACGTGGAAATCCTGCGTGTATTCACCCTGCGAGCCGCCGGTGCCGCGCTTGTCGTAGACGAACACCGCCACGCCCTGGGCCGGCAGCAGGTACTGCGTGGGATAGACGTCCACGCCCGAATAGTCCTCCGAGCCGTGCACGAGCACGGCCAGCGGCACCGGGCCGTCCGCATGCGCCGGCATCACCAGGCGTCCGCGCAGGGTCAGATCGCCGCTGGTGAACGTCGTGTCCTGCGTTGGAAGATCCAGCCGCGTGGCGGTGCCGACAGGGCCGTCCCGGAGTTCGAACTCCATCCGGTCGGCCGGGCAGGGCCCGAAGGTGGCCGAGGCCACCGTCGGCCCGTCCTGTCGCCAGCCCTCCAGCGCCGCGTATCGTCCCTGGTCGTCTTCCGCCCGGAACAGCCCGATGCGTCCGTCGAGGAAGCGGTAGCGGAGGTTGCCGTTGGCCGGCGCCAACACCATCGTTTCGCCGCTGTCGAAGGTCCAGGCCCCGACCTGGCAGGCGAGCTTGGCCGGCAGCTCCGGGGCGTCGTTGCTGCAACCTCCCAGGAGCGCGGCGGCCAGAATGGCGGCGGCGAGCGGGCGGCCGCGGGTGATGATGCTCATTGAGGGCGCTCCTGGAAAGGTTGCCATGTCGAAGATCCACCCGCAGGCACGCCGCTCGGATCGAAGCGGCGTTCGGCGAACAGAATGCCGTCATCGCCCACCAGCACCACCGTGCTGCAGCGGGTGCCGTACTCATGATCCAGGACGAACGGCGGGGACAGTCTGCGCTCCAGATCGATGCCCACGCCGGTGTCAGGCAGGGTGTTGTCGGGCGCGATGGCTCTGTCGGCCAGGGCGGCGAACAGTGGATCGATATCCGGAGCGGCGCTGGCGGCGGCTCCGCTATCGGGCAGCGATTGGATCCATGATTCGAGTGCGCGCGTAGCCAAGGTGCTCTTGGGCCAGGGCGCGTCGAAGGCGCCGTTGGACATGGCATGGATGCCCGGTGTCACCGGTGCGTGCTGGGCCCGCGGCTGGTTGCTGGCGAAGGCGAGGTCGCGGCCGTCCCACAGCAGCAGGTTGAACGGGCCGAACTGTTCGGCTTCGTTCTGCAGGACCCGCACCGACGCCAGTGCGCTTCCACTGCCCCGCACGAAGTCGCGTACCAGCGACCCGCGCGAGCGCGGCGCAGCTTCCGGCGAAAGGCCGTTACGCACGTTGGTGACCGCCGCCAGGCGCCCGCGCGTGGACGCCTGCAGCCAGCCGCCGCCGGCCACCAGATCGCGACCGCCGTACACGTGCGGCGCATCGGGATCAAATCCGGCAGGCGCCGTCGGCCGCGCGTGCAGCTCGTCGCGGTTGGCGATCAGCGCCAGCGGGTAGCGCGGGTGGACCTTCCAGGCCAGGGCAATGAGGCACATGGCCCGGACTCTATCAGTCGCCTTTGCGCGCGGCCTCGATCGCGGCGATGTCGATTTTCTTCATCGTCATCATCGCCTGCATCGCACGTCCGGCCGCTTCGCGGTCCGGGTCGGTCATCGCCTCCAGCAGCGCCCGCGGGGTGATCTGCCAGGAAAAGCCCCAGCGGTCCTTGCACCAGCCGCACGCGCTCTCGCTGCCGCCGCCATCGACGATTGCGTTCCAGTAGCGGTCGGTCTCGGCCTGGTTTTCGGTCAGCACCATGAAGCTGACCGAATCGGTGGGCGCGGACTCGGGGCCACCCTGCAGGCCCAGGAATTTCCGTCCCAGGACCGTGAATTCAACCGTCAATTCGTTACCACGTTCGCCACCGGGATAGTCGGTGGCAGCGTGCATGGATTTGCCGACCCGGCTGTCAGGGAAGGTCGCGGCGTAGAACTCCGCCGCCTTCCGGGCCTGACCATGCTTGAAGGCGATGCAGGTGATCATCTTGCCCATGGCTTGTCTCCTCAGTCGTCCAGGATGGTTTCGAAGCCGCCGTACACCATGCGCTTGCCGTCGAAGGGCATCTCGCTGCCCGGCATGCGCGTATCTTTCATCAGCTTCGGCCAGGCCTCGTTTCGCGCCTGTTTTGATGGCCACTCGATCCAGGAGAACACGACCCCTTCGCCTTCTTCGGCCAACACCGCGCGGCGGAAGTCGGTGACCTTGCCCTCGGGCACGTCGTCGCCCCAGGCTTCGACTACGCGCAGGGCGCCGTATTCGAGGATCACGTCGGCCGCCTTGCTTGCCATCTCGCGGTACGCCTCGCGATTGCCGGCCGGGACCGGCAGCAGGTAGCCGTCGATATAGCCGCCGCGGGCGCTGCCGGCATCAACCAGCGGATCGAAGCCGCCGAAGATCATGCGCTTGCCGTCGAAAGGCATCTCCGGCATTTCCTGCATGCTCGGATCGGCCATCATTTTCTCGAACGCTGCATCGCGCGTGGCCTTGTCCGGGTATTCCATCCAGCCGAACACCACGGCTTCCTCCGCGGTCGCCTGCACCGCGCCCTGGAGGTCGTTGCGCTTGCCCTTGGGCACGTCGTCGCCCCAGGCTTCGACCATGCGGGCGGCGCCGTACTCCTTGAACAGCGGCAGCGCCTGGCGGGCGTGTTCGAGATAGGCCTGCTTGTTGACCGTCGGGACGGCGGCCAGGAATCCTTGAACATAGGTCATCGGGATTGCTCCTCTGATTGCTGTGTAGTCACGACAGGGCTCGTTGAAGATCCTGCGCCTATGAGTTATAAAAAACAACTATGAAGTTAGAAAAAATTAGTAAAGATGAGGGCCCCGTGCCCAAACGCTGGTACGACGACGCCTGTGGGACCGCGCTGGCGCTGGAGTTCGTGGGTGAGCGCTGGTCGCTGCTGGTCATGCGTGAGCTGATGCTCGGGCCGCGCCGCTTCTCCGAACTGAAGGCCGACCTCACCGGGATCAGCGCCAACGTGCTGACCCAGCGGCTGGAAGGACTGGAGCGGTCGGGAATCGTGCGCAGGCGCAAGCTGCCGCCACCGGCCAGCGTGCAGGTCTATGAGCTGACCGAATGGGGCCTGGAGGCCGAACCGATCTTCCAGACGTTGGGCCGCTGGGCGGTGCGCTCGCCGCTGCACGACCCGATGCGTCCGCTGTCGGCGGTCTCAGCGATGCTTTCGCTGCGGACCATGCTGCGGCTTGATCGCAAGCCACTGTCGATGGCCGTGGCGTTCCGCTTCCCCGGTAATGCGTTCGTCGGTCGGCTGACGCCGGATGGGCTGGAGATCGAGCGCGGTGAGACGGAGGAGGCCGATGTGACGCTCGACACCGACACCAGCACCTTCGTCACCCTGGTCTACGGCAAACTGCCGTTCAAGCAGGCGGAAGGAGAGGGCACGCTGCGGCTCGGGGGCGATCGGCGGTTGGCGCGCCGGTTCGTGGAGTGCTTTGCACTGCCCGCCAAGGTCACCGAGGCGTCGGGGGCGTAGCCCCGACCTACGTGCCCGGAGGCGGGCATGGCAAGGCCGCGTTTGGTGCCGGAAGAGGGCACCACAAGCGAGCCGTAACCCATTGATACATAAGGGTTATTTCGTTTCGGTTTGGGTGAGTTACCGCCAAACTTACCGCGAGCTAAACGGCGTTGGCCGGGTTCGATTCCGGCGGCAAACGGACGGCGACAGCGCCACATTAGCGCGAACGGTGGCGAGCCGCTACAGGCCAGCGAACGCGGCAGCGACATCGGCGCAGCGGGCCAAGCGTCACGCAAGCAAAGCGCCAGCGCGAAGCGTGCGAGCCGCTACGCAAGCCGCGCAAGGCTGCCGGGGCACGTCTGCCCCTGCGGCTGCGGTACGGCTACAGGCAACCGCTACGGCGGTCCTAGGCGCAGCCGCTACGCATGGCAGGCCACGGCACCGGCAGACGACAACAGCGGCACCAGCGAGCGCCAGCGCGGCACCAGCCGCAACAGGGCGGCAGCAGCGCCAACGCCGGCCAGTAGCGCGGCGCAGCGGCCACCGTCAGCACCAGCGGCCACCGTAGCCGGCTAGCCCTAGCGCCGCCCCTGCGGCTGTCCTAGGCCATCGCAAGGCGCGGCGGTGTCGATGGGTCGGCAGGGACAGCAGGGCAGCAAGGGGCGACAGCGACGGCCTAGCGAGTAGGGCGGGCATCGCCGCTGCGGTCCGGTTTGGCGTTTTGATTTTGATTTGCCCTTGCCGCTGGCGCTGGCTCGCTGGCTCACCTTGGCTCACTTCCCCCCCTATAGGGGGGGGAATGTGTGAGCCAGTAAGGGCCGGTCGTGAGCCACCAGTGAGCCAGCGTGAGCCACTTTGCCGAAAAACGTTGATATAGCGCCGTTTTGGCGTGAGCCAGCGTGAGCCACCAGTGAGCCAGCGTGAGCCAAAGTGGCTCACAGGGGTGAGCCAAAGGGGCCATTTTTTGGCTCACGTGAGCCAACGCTTTTTTAACGTTAGAGAGGGTAGGGAAACGGGATACTCCCACCACTTCCCCACCACTTCACCACCGCATTAGCCACCCATAACCCAATGGCCCATAGTCAAGCCGCAACCCATACCGCAAGGATTCACCATGACAACCGAACGCGTGGAAGCGATCACGAAAGCGGCGCTGGCATTGGCGCAACACTTAGCGGATTGCAGTAGCGAAGAACGCGAAGCCGTAGGCCAACGCATCGCCGATAACTTCCAGCGTCGGCAATCGGAACGATCATCCTTACCGCGCTACGGCACAACGCCGGGGGACGGGTCGCAGGGGAAACCTGCATCGGTTCCGCTAGACGACGCGCACGGCTTTGAGTTGCTGCAAATCTACTTGGCAGCGGCAGCCGGCGACGCTTGGCAGGGATGGCCGTCTAAGGGCGACGCCTAGCGCCTTGCAGCCCTGCCCGCCCTTCCTGCCGTCTATGTGTGCCCCGGCCACCAGCTAGGCGGCAAGGGGCAGGCGCGGCGACTGTGGCGCGGCAGGAAGGGCGGTAGTCAGGACGCCCAGCTGACGGCTACTTCCGTCGCCCACGCCTTGCGCAGACAGCCGTAACGGATGGCGTCGGCCCCGTGGTCCGGGCCGCTGCTATCCAAGTCCTCGATTCGCTTTGCGTCGTGGGTGAGATACGGCACCGTCGCCCAAAAGTAGTCGCAGGACCGCGACACGTAGAGGCCGGGGCGATCTGGCTTGCCAGCGTCCTGTAGTAGCCGCCTCATACGGTTCCAGCCGCTTAGCCTGTCCGCCTTGCGCGCAGGCTCGAAGTGGACGCCGGCCAGCTTGAATTCGTCCGCGATGCTGCCGGCGCCGTGGCCGGTTCGGGCAAAGATCGCATCATCGGCCACGCCGGACGGCTCCACGCTCCAACGCGCCGCCAGCGACCGGATGCCCTCGGCCAGTACCGGCACGGTCCAGCCGTTGCCTTGATCCAAGCTGTCACCGCGCGTCGTGGCGAGTTCGTCCACCACAACAAGGCTGTCACGCGGATACCAGCGGCCATCCGGTCCTGTGTCGCCGGGACTGACCGCGAACACGTATGTCGCCGATGGCGCGGATGATCCGAAGTCATGGGCAAGGTAACAATCCCAACCGGGCGGCAATTCCGGCCAAGGGTCTACCGCGTTTCGATCTTCATCGAGCACGTGGGCAAAGTACGCGCCACGGTTTACGGCCCAATCGCCGCTGATCCATGCGCGCAACAGTTCGGGATCGCCGGGACATGCCGACTCCAATTGACTACGGTATTGGTCGCGGTCGATAAAGCTATTGCCGTCGAAGGTCGAAGGCGCATAGACCCATTGGCGTTTCGACTTCTCTTCATCAAACGGCAGCCAAGGCCCGGACGCGAAAACGTAGCGACGCGCTAGCCAATGGTGACCTACGCCACCGGGATTCGCGGCCATCACCATACGAATGGGCACATTCGCCGGTCCGCGAAGGTTGGACCGCAAAATATCCAACAGGTCCGGCGATGCAAACTGACCAGCTTCATCCACCAGCAGTAGGGTAAAGCTGCGGCCTTGATACTTCGCGTAATCCGAATGGCTTTCAAGCTGGCCCAACTCCATATAACCGCCGTTGGGCATCCGCCAGACGTGTTCCGCTGCGTTATACCGGGCTGCGGTGGCGTATATCTTGCCGAATATCTCACGCGTGATTAGCTCAAAATCCGATAGCCCTTTATAGGTCTTGCGGATATAAAGGATGCGAGCATGTTTGCCATATTGCTCGATATGCCGTAGCGCCAACAGCGCCAGCAGGTAGGACTTGCCGCCACCACGGCCACCGCCTAGAAATACGTCAAGTTCTTCCGGCAGCGCCATTACCTGATTTTGAAATTCGCTTAGCGCGATCGTTTCGCTAGTCATTGTCGTGGCCCACCTGTTTCACCGGCCAGCCGTCCGCGTCGGTTCCCTTGTCTTTCGCGCCCTTGCCCTTCCTGCCGACGGTCGCCTCCAATGCGCCTTTGAATTGCGCCATCGGCAAAGCGCCGGGAAGCTGGAAGTTAATCTGTACCTTGTTCGCTTGGTCGGATTGATCGCCTTCCCGGTAGCCGTGCCGCGCCTTCAATAGAAAAATGGCGGCGGTCGTATTGGCTTTCGTCGTGGCCTGCGTAAACAGCGCATTGAATAGCGCGTGATGCTCTTTCTCGCGTCCGGCTTGGAAGGCTTCCTGTAATTCGCTGTCCTCTTCCATCCAACGTTGTAGCGTCTCAAACGCGCAACCCAACCGCGTAGCGATGGCCCGTTTGCTGTAGCCAATCGCGGACCATTCCTGAATTTTGGTAGCCGCGTCCTTCGGCGGCTCTTTCTTGACGCCGCCGACTGCCCTTTTTGCTTTCGTCATGTCATCACCCATTGAAACCGGGGCGGCGTTGCACCGCCCCGGCGTTGGCGTCACTTGGACAGCAGGAAGGCCAGCGGTACGGCCTTGCGCTCGGCTGCCACGCGGTCCCAATGGGACGCGCCGCGAAGGTCGGCAAGCGACGGCGACATTTCCACCAGCGTTCCTTCGACCCAGCTAAAGCCGGCAGGGTGAACCGCGATGTTCTGGCGGCTGTGGAGTACCGACATGCCACCGCCGTTACCTGCGGACGGGACCGATTCGATTTCCGTGCCATCCGCCACGGTCGGTTCGGCCATGCCGTAGCCCAGCGCACCATTGCCAAACAGGATGGACGTATAGACGCCACCATCGGCAAAGAGGGCATCATCAACGATCACCGCAAGGCCGCGATACAAGGCGATGCGGCCACCCTGCGACGGCTGCATAAAGTCGATCAAATCGGCTTTAAGGGCTGCGCGGTACTTGTCGCTGTGCATGGCGATGCCGGTAACAGCTTCCATGTTGTCGCCCATCGTTCCAGCGGCATCAATGACGGCTTCCGCGCTGAAATTGGCGGCGTCGCCGGTTTCGTCGGAAATGTCATGCACCATGTCGCCGGAATCATTGGCGATGTTGTCCGCCATGACGCCTTGCAGGCTCGCGACAATGCGCCGCTGCAACTGGCGATCCCAGTAGGCTGTAACGCGGTCTTGAATCCGTCCGATGGCATCGGCGCCGGCCAGTTCGCTGGCGAGATTCATGCTCGACCACGACGCGTGCAGATAGGACTTGCGGACGCGCTGCGAACCGGCAGACAGCTTGCGCGGCGTGCTGTGGTCGTCCGGGTCGTCGTTCGACAGGTCGGCTTCTTCGTTGCCAAGGTCACGCCAGAAAGGCACGGCGAACGCGTCGGAGCCGGCGCGAAGCTGCGTATCAATTACCGCATTGCGAGTCGCAACGCCGGATTGCACCAGCGCGGAACGCTCGAAAGTGTTTTCAACGATGTACGGGGTGAATGCCGACGGTACGATAACGTCGGAAAGGCGAGTAGTAGTCATGGGGTATTGCTCCGAATCAATAGAAAGGATTGATTCGGCAAGCGCCGGGACGTGGCGTTAATGCCGCCGCGTGACTACGCGGGGAAAGACGCGGACCCGGACAGCGAGTTACTACGCGCTACCGGGTCGCATCGGAAGATTATCACAGAATCATTTAAGGCCGAACCGCTGCGGCGGTGCCTGCGACGCTTCCGGTTGTTTGACGGTTGACGCGCTGCCCATGTGCGCGGTCGCCCCGCTGCCGGTCGCCTTGCTGCCCGCCAGCACCGAAGCAAAGCGGCGCTGATCGTCGGACCATTCGGCAGCCGGCAGGGAGGGCGGGAGCAGGAAGCACGCCAGCGCGGCTGGCTCGAAGGCGACGGGCTGCGCCTTGCCGTCCGGTCCTGTAGCGGCCAGCGGCTCGCCTTCGCTGTCCACAATGCGCGGCCTTTCGTCGTCGCCCAATTCAAAGCGGTAGCCGGCGCGGTCGAACAGGGCACGGAAAATAACCGGGTCGGTAGCGGTCTGTTCGATCAGCCGTTCAACCGGGCCGTCCAGCCTGATCGCCTTCAAGTCGCCGGCCAGCTTGTCGCGCTCCGCCTCTACTGTCGACAGCTTCGCTAGCGCGTCGTCTTTCGCTTTGCGTTCGGCGCGCTTTTCCTCTAGCAGCGTTTCGGAATGACGCCGCAACCTTTCGACTTCGGCGGTAAGGGCTTCATGGTCTACGGTCTTTTCAGTCATGGTCGTGATTCCTTGTGACGGTAAGTTTTTCGGCCAGCTTGTCGAGCAAGCCGCGATTGCGCGGGCTGTTATCTTTGTCGCGCATACCCCGGACAACTTCGGCCAAGACTTGCGCGTTATGTTTAGCGGTCTTTGTCTCGAAAAATAAATGTCGGTTATGACGCCGCAACCTTTCGACTTCCTCGACTAGTTCGGCGCGTGATAATTCGTCTGTGTATCTATCCGGTTTCATTTTCATATTGCCTCCTACGGCGTCCAATCTTTGCGCGGCTGATCTCAATTCCCATTGCCTTTAGCGTCGCTTCGGCTTCGCGTTCGCTTAGCTTGTAGCCGCCGCCAACTGCGGCAGGCTCTAGAATGATTTGATTGATTAACTGTTCCTGCACGGCTGCCGCCGGGTCATCCGGCAAGCGCAAGGCGGCGGGAGCCGGCCCGTCGTCTATCTCGACCGGCTCTAGCTCAAACAACATCGGCGGCGGCGGTGCGGCGTCTTTCGACTTTGTGTTATTCATGCTCACGCGGTCGTTTTTATCGCGTTCGATCATTATTTCCACGTCTAGCGCGGCGTAATAAGCGGATGAACCCCGCGCCCTTGCGCCGTCGTGGCCGGTATGGTGGATGACTAATACGGTTACGCCTTGCAGTTCGGCGCGCATACGATCCAGCGCCGCGACAAAATGCGACATTGCGGCGGCGCTGTTTTCATCCTCGCCATTGAAGGCGCGGGCCAAGGTGTCGACCACGATCAAGCGGGGCGGGCCGTGCTCTGCCAGCATTGAACCGATCGCGGCGACGATTGCCCCGACGTTTTCGGTAAGCGGTGGCAGGCGGTCCGCAATGAACAACGGCACGGCTTCAAGCGCCGCATCGTTCACCTTGGCCCACGCCTTCGCCCGTCGCGTGAGTCCGGCCACGCCTTCGCCCGCCAAGTAGAACGCGGGACCGGCTTTGACTTCGCATCCGAAAAATTCCCGATCCGATGCGATGCAAAGCGCCATCGTTAGGGCGCAAAACGACTTGCCGCTTCCGCTGCGGCCAATCATGCCGGCGAGCGTGTCGACCACTAGCCAGCCGTCAATCAAGTATTCGGGCGGCGGCGCGGTCAGCAGTTCGCCAATGTGTCGGAAGGTCAGCAGCGGGCGGGCGGCAGGGAGGGTAGAGGCCGGGGCGCTTCCGGTATTGACCCAGCCGCCAGCCTGCGCGCGAGCGAACAGGACAGCCGCGCCACCGTCATACGGTGTCAGCTTGGACCATGCCGCTTTGTTGCGGCGCTCGATGTAGTGCGCCGGGGAGGTCTGTGACCATGCATCAAGCAGCTCCCATCCTTCCGGGTAACCGCGCAGCGAACAGGCGACCATGCGCCAAATCTCGCTGTTGGCAGCGTCTAGGTGGCGCAAGGCATCGCGCACCGCTGCCACATCCAAGCCTGCGGCGTTGCTGGCGGCGTCGAACGTCGCGGGCAAGGTGGCATGGGTGCCGGTGACAGGTGCCGCCCCTGCGACCGCTGGCGGCGTTCCTGCCGTTGCCGTTCCTGCCGACAGGGGCAGGTGATGAACGTTCGGCGGAAACTCGCGGCGGATGGCATCGGCGCTGTATCGCTGCCCGCTGCTAAGGTCGTCACGCATCGCCACCGGGTACGGCTCGCCCTTCCGATTGTGGAAGCCGGGAAGCCGCATCACGCGGGGCAAGTCGCAAACGACAGGATCACCGCCGAAGCGCGCCGCGATGGCCTTTTGAACCGGCTTGAATTCGTCTAGCGGCAGCGCGTCGGACAGCAGCCAATAAGCATGGAAGCGATTGGGCGACGATTGCACGACGATAGAGGGCGGCAGGGTGCAACCCATGACTGCATCAAGCGGCGCATTGTCCAAGTCTGCGAACACGGCCCGGACGTGCGTAATTGACGCCGCATCCTGCCCACCTTCATTCACCACCACAAAGACGCCATGCCCGTTGGCGTTGGCATGTTCCAGCTTGTCGAACGCTTCCGACAGCGGGGCGGCGTACTTTGCGCCGTTGCCTTTGGTCGGTTCGCTAAACGTGCGGAAATGGAAGCCATCGGCAGCAGGGGCAAGGGCAGCTAGGAACCTTCCGGCTTCCCCGGCACTTGCCCACGCAAAGGGCGCAGCGTCCGGGGCGATCATGCTTCACCTGCCGCCTGCGCGTGCCATAGGCGGTAGCCGTGCCCCAGTTCCACCAGCTTGGCGACGATATGGGGCGGGACGGCATAGCGCATTGCGTCGCCGCCTTCCGGCGTGAGCGTCGAAAGATCAACCGATGCGACAAACGGCGTTTTGTCCGCCGTATACGGCGAGCGAACAACCGGCCAGCGATGGCCGGGATGCGAAACAATCCGCCAGCTGTCCGCATTGGCCACCAGCTGCGCGAACACGTGGGCACGGTTCGGCGGCAGCAGCTTTTCAGGGATCGCGGCGGCCATCTCATAAAGCAGCTTTGCCACTCCGGTTATTACTTCTTCCGACAGGTTGGCGGCAAGGGCGGCGGTAACGTCTTTATCAATCATTGCGGCCCCCGTTGCGCCTTGCGCCATGCTTCGTATGCGTCGCGGATGGCGGGCTTCACTTCGGCGGGCACTACGTGGCCGTCTACCTTCAAGCCAGCGTTTAAAACGTCCTTAATCGCGTCCCATTGCTCGAAGTTGACACACTTCATGCCGAAGGTTGGGGCGTTGTCGCCGGAATAGATCGGCGGACGAATAAAGGCGCATGGATAATCGGAACGCCATGCCACGCGCCACACGTTAGCGTCGTCGGTAAGCTGGCCGATTAGATCGTAACGGGCCGTCGGATCGGGCGGCATGTTCCCGGCTTCGGGGTGCAGGCAAATCATCACGCCAAGCGCGAAAATTCCGGCGCGGGCCTTGGGGCAGCAAGGCGCATCCGCACCGGCGCGAAGCATGGCAGCGGCAGCGGCGGCGTTCATGGCTGCCCCCAGCCGGTCGCGGCGGCAGGCTCGGCGGCAGCGGTCGGGGCGGCAGGCTCGGCTTTATTGCGGGCTGCCCATGCCAGCGGATCGCGCAACCAGTCGCAGACTTCGGCGGCGTCATACAGGCTGGCGCGTGCGCTGATTCGCTGCGGCGCTGGAAACTCGCCCGCTGCAATCATGCGGTAAATGGTCGGACGCGACAGACCCACGACGGGGACAATCTGCGCGATGCGGACCCGGCCCACCAGCGGCGGGTTATCTCGGGCGGTTCCTTGCGGGGCGTTCATGTTATCTCCAAACGAGTTAATAGGTTCGGAGCCAGTATTGAGATAATCCCCAATTACGCAACAGAACAATGCTCTTCGTTTTTGAAACAATGATAAAAGCCAGCGTAAACAAGCACTTAGCGTGGGCCGCATATTGACCGTCCGATATACCAATACGATGTAACAATACGGTTGCGCAAGTGCTATAAATTAAGCCGACAATTTCGCAGACAAAATAAAAGCGCCGCAAATAAATGCGGCGCTTATTGGCTTATGACGCTGGCGGCTGCGGTTATGCTGCGGCCTTAACTCCGGCCTTCAATGCGTCCAAGTAGTCCGCCCATTCCTGCATCATCTTCCGGCGTTCGACCATGTATTGCGCCCGGTTATACGCGGCGCGCACCTTGTTGCGTTCGGCGTGGGCTAGCTGGCGTTCGATTACGTCGACCGCGTAACCCATTTCATTTAGGCGCGTGCTAGCCATTGCGCGGAAGCCGTGGCCGGTCATGGTCTTATTGTCATATCCCATGCGGCGTAACGCGGTATTGATCGTGTTCTCACTCATATAAGATTGCCGGCTTTGCAGACTGGGGAACACGTAGGTTCCGGAGCCGGTTACGGCGTGCAGTTCGCGTAGGATCGCGACCGCCTGCCGCGACAGGGGGACCACGTGCCCTTCCTTCATCTTCATGCGTTCGCCCCGGATGCGCAGCGTTGGCGCGTCGCTGTCCAGATCCAGTTCGCCCCATTCCATGCCGCGCAACTCGCCGGGCCGCAGGAACAGCAAGGGCGCCAGCTTTAGCGCCGCCTGCGTGGTCGGCTGACCGACATAGCCGTCTATGCCCCGCAACAGGTCCGCAACGTCTGCCGGGTCGGTCACGGCGGCGTGAGAGGTCGTGACCACCGGAGCAAGGGCACCACGAAGGTCTGCGGTCGGGTCGCGGTCGGCACGGCCCGTAGCGATGGCGTAGCGGATCACCTGCCCAACTTTCGTTTTAACGCGGTGCGCTGTTTCGTGGTGGCCCTTCGCTTCGATCTTGCGAAGTACCGCCAGCACAAGCGGCGGCGTAATTTCGCGGATCGGCGTAGCGTCCAAATCTGCCGCCTGTTGCAGTAGCCATTGCGATTTGATGTAGGTACGCGGCGCGTATTTCTTGCGTTGCATTTCCGCCCATTCGGCGGCGACGGCTCCGAACGTGTTAGCCGCTGCGGTTACCGCTTCGGCCTTGCCGGTCTTTCGGGCTGCGCCGGGGTCTACGCCTTCCGCAAGCAACTTGCGGGCTTCCTCGCGCTTGCGGCGGGCATCGGCTAGCGATACGTCGGGGTAGGTGCCCAGTGACAGGGTGTTCCGCGTGCCGGTCACCGGGCGGCGGTAGTCCAAGCGCCACCAGCGTGAGACGGCAGCAGGGGCAGGAGCAGGGGCACCCTTGGCAGCCGGGATCAACAGGTACAGGCCGCCGCCGTCGGGCAGGCGTTGCGGCTTGGGTCCGGCGCGGCTGTTGCGGATGGCAGTAGCTGTCAGGGGCATGGCAGTAACACCTATGGAAGCCAGTGGGTTACTGCCAAAGTTACGCCCTAGAAAGACGGGATGCAACGAGACGCCGGGAAACGTGGTGAGAGGCATAGGGGGAGGGTATGCCCTGCCAACCCTTGCCAATCAATCACTTAGCGACGTTGTGAGACTTGTTGATATGTCGCTTTGGTGCCGGAAGAGGGACTCGAACCCTCACGCTTTTAAGGGCGACGGATTTTGAATCCGTTGCGTCTACCGATTCCGCCATTCCGGCGCGGTCGTGGATTATAACGGACCCGCAGCGGATCAGGCGACGCTGTCCAGGCTGAGCGCCGCATCGGCGCGGCGGTACCATTCGCCCTCTTCGGGCTGGTAGGTGTTGCAGCGGTCCATCGGACCTTTGTAGATGTGCAGTGAAATGGCCACGCGATCGTCGCTGGCGTTGCGGATGGTGTGGTATTCGTGTGGCGGAATCAGGCTGCCGGCGCTGCCGGGGCCCGCCCGCAGGCCGCCGGCGGGGCGGAAACGGCAGCGCTCGCCCTGATTTTCCAGCAGTTCGTGCTGGGTGATTTCCAGCTCGCCGTCCCAGACGCCTTCCACGCACCACAGGCCGCAATGATCGTGGATCGGCGTGCCCTGTCCGGGCCCCCAGGTCATCGCGACGATGCTGTAGCCATGCTCCGGGCTGCGGTACAGCTCGCGGCGGGCGTAGTGGCCCTGGATGGGCTGGTGCACACAGTCGGGCAGCTGTACGGCGGGGTCGCGGATCAGCGCGCACATGGCACCGCGCAGCGCCGCGGTAATGGTGTGCACATCGTCACCGGTAACGGCTTCGTCCACCGCGGCGACCAGCTTGTCGCGGCCCGGGAAAGGGATGTCCGGCAGGTTGGGAGTGCTCATGGCGGCATTCTACGTCGCCCCGCAGGAGGGCGATGTTGCATCGCCGCAGCGGTGGTGCCAGCTGCGGCTGCCATTAGCCCGGTGTCCTCAGCCGCCAAACGACTCCTGGTTTTCGGCCACGTCCAGCAATTCCTCCACCTGGGCCAGGGCGCTGTCGTCCTTGATCACGCGCTTGAGCCATACGTGCAGGGGCATTTCTCCCCAGCTGGCGGCCTTGTCGGCGAGGTAGGCGACCGGGCTGTGCGGCTCGGTGCGGCGGAAGAATTCGGCCACTTCGCGCAGTTGGGCAAGCGCCTGCCGGCGCGAGGCGATGGGGCCGCCATTTCCGGGAGCAGGGGCGCCGTTTTCGCCTGCGCTGGCGGTTGCCGATGAGTCGTCAGCGGCCTGGGTACCGTCAACCAGCAATCCTGCTTCGCGGGCCGAGCGGGCCACGGTGTGCTGCAGGTGCTCGAGCTGATCGAACAGCGCGGAAAAGCTGGGGCCGTCGGCGCCCAGGCGTGTATCCACGGCGTCGCGCAGCTGTTCCAGCGCCGCTCTGCAATCAGGCAGATCGGCCAGCAGCTGGGTGTAGAAGCCGTGCGAAGTCCCGCGTCGGGCGGCTTCCAGCACGTCCAGGCCAGGCTGGCCCTCGGCGTTGTCTCCGCTGCCGCCACGGGCGTGTGCGGCCTCGAAATCACCCAGGCCGAAGCTGCCCTGCGGTGCCTGGGTGATCGGCAGCGTGCGCACCCACTGCCCGGCATTGGCCAGCAGCCAGCCGAGATTGCCGATGCGCTCTTCGTGGCCGGCGTCGTGGTCCTGCGGATGCACCTGGTCCCAGTAGTGTTCGCACAGACCGGCCACCGCGCGCAGGCCCGCAGCCAGCCCGGAGAAGCCGCGCAGCTGGGCGCTGGCCTCGGTGTGCCAGGCCGCCACGCGCAGATCCTTGGTGCGGGTGCGCAGCAGCTCGTCGCAGATCCGGTCGACGGTCGGCCAGTCGGCGTACTTGATATCGGTGACCCACTCCCCCTGGTCGAGGGTGGGATCGTCGGCGCGACGGGCTTCCTGGATCGCGTCGAATTCGGCGGAGAACGAAAGGTCTTCGCCTGCGGGGTGATCTTTGGAGATCGGGGCCAGCAGGTCATCCAGTTCCAGCATGGCAGGCACTCGGGTTGTCGATTGAGGTGGGAATCTTACACAGGACGGCGCGCAGGGCGGCGATGCGCCGTTACAGGCGCAGGCCGTCCTGCTCCCGGTGCAGGCTGCGCAGATGCTCGCCGAGCTGGTTGAGATTGGCTTCGATGTCTTCCAGCGTGGCGCGCCGCTGTGGCGGCAGCCAGCGCCGGGCCTGGTCCCGCAGCGCCAGGCCATGACTGCCCAGTTGCTCCGTGTGCGCTTGTGCCGCGCGCTCCAGTGCAGTCCGTTCCGCCAGCTGCGGCAGTCCGTAGCCGGAATCGGGCAGCAGTGACGCCGGGCGGGTCAGGAAGTCTTCCAGCTGCAACAGTTGATCCAGTGCCTCGCGCGCTTGCATTGCTTCTGTCCCATCGGCGCTGGATGGATTGAGGAAGCGGCGCTTGAGCTCATCGCGGGCCATCAGCTCTTCGCGGCGCAGGGCGGCCTGTTCCAGCAGCAGCAGGGCCGCGCCGGCGCGCAGGCTGGCCTGGCTGAACCAGCCTGCGCGCCGGTCTGGAGCAAGGTCCAGCCACTGGTCAAGGTGCTGGTAGGGCAGGCCAAGCGCGTCGCGCGCGGTGTCGAACAACTCTGCGTAGTGCGCACTCAGCGGCGGGAAGTAGTAGCCCAGACGGACCGCTTCATCGGTATTTTCCAGCAGGGAAACATCGATCGTGCCGGCCCGCTCCAGCCGTCGTTGCAGACCGGTCGGGGTAATGCTGGCCAGCCCTGCCGTGGCCAGCCGCGGCACGCCGTCATGGAGCAGCTTGAAGGTTTCGACAGCACAGTTGTTGCCGATGAAACGGTAGCGGCCGTCATAGCTCCAGTGCAGCTGTGCGGCGCGTTGCAACAGCGAGGAGACCTCCGACTGTTCGAGCTTCAGCGGCAAGGAGATCAGGCCGCGCAGTTCGGTCCGGGCGTACTCCTCCACCACCTGGTCAAGCGGCAGCACGAACAGCCGCGATGGATACGAGCCGGTGAGCCCGCGCCAGTTGGAAATCTGCACGTCGCCGACGAAGGCGCGGAACGACAGCACCAGGTGCTGGTCCAGGTCCAGCCGGCAATCAGGCCCCGGCGGGCGGTCGGGTGCGCACACCACCAGCCGCAGCATGCTGTGCCCCCAGCGGCTCATCAGACGCTCGTTGCCCTCGGCCACCAGGGTGTCGACCTGGTATACGCGGTCCGGATCCAGCTGCAGCAGGGACTGGGCGGCGCCGGCTTCGTCGGGCGCGAGGAAAGGCAGGCCGGGTGCACAGTGCGCCGTATCAAGCGTGACTTCAAAGTGGTGGGCGAAATGATCGGCCAGCGCCGGCCTTCGGCAGGCGTAGCTGGGGTCGAGCACGAAATGTTCCAGGTTCACCGCGATGAACTCGGCCGGGCTCTCCAGTTCGTAGGAATCGGGGCTGCGGTCGCCGAAGTCATTCCGGCCCAGCCGGGGCAGCAGCCGGAACGGGCGCACCTGCCAGCCGGCCAGGTCCAGCAGACGGGAGTCGCGTGACAGGCCGCCTGCGGCGGAGCGGTCATGCAGGTGTGCCAATTCATGGATGACGGCCGAAAGCGCGGCGGGATCGTCATCGCGCATCCAGTCGTCAAGCAGCGTGCGCTGCAGGCGCATGGATTGGCCGCGGACGCGCCCGTGCACGTGGCTGGGCAGATCGCTGCGCCACTGCACCCGGATGGACGGATCCAGCGAGTGGGTCCAGACGGCAGGCAGCCGCGACCAGGCGTCATCGAGCAGGCGGCGGGTGGCCTGGATTTCTTCGGCGCCGAGGCTGGAAGTGTCCAGCTCGAATGGAGCAGGGCTGGCCGATGCAGCGCCGGCCGCGCAGGCAAGCAGGCAGGCGGCAAGCCAGCGCAGCGGGCGCCAGCGGCGCCGCTGGTTCACAACGGCAGGCTCACAGAGCCAGGATGGCCTTTGCCAGGGCCATGTCGCTGGCCTGCAGCACCTGCGGGTCGTCGCTGCGCTCACGCAGGTGGCGCAGGGCGGCCTCCAGGTACACACCGCGAATGCGGCCTTCGCTGGCCACGAACCCGGCTGCATCTTCACGCGCCTGCAGCACGACCTTGTCATTGCCTGACGTGGAGCCCGAGGTCGCTCCGCTCGACGCGGAAGCGCCGCCGGCGGCGGAACCCGCGGTGGTGCCGGCAAAGCTGCTGGCCATGGCCGGAGCAGTGGCAAGGGCAAGCAGGGTGCAGGTAACAAACAGTCTCAGCATGATGGTGTCCGACAGCGCTATGGGCAGGAGTCGCGCGGGCATCAGCGCGGGCCGGCTGCAAGCCTAACCCATCCCGATTGCGGGCACTTGTCCGCCGGCCCCATCGACCCGATATTCAGTCAGACCGTGGCACTGTGCTGCGGTGGCAATTTTTGTGGAGGTAGCGCAATGGCAACCGGTTGGGCAGGCGATGGTGCCGTCCAGGATCAGATCGACGCCACGGTGAAGGATGGCATCGATCGCGCCCGCGCCCGGCTTCGGCAGGGTCCGGGGCTGACCCACTGTGAAGACTGCGATGCTTCGATCCCGGAAGCGCGCCGTCAGGCGGTGCCCGGCGTGCGCCTGTGCGTGGCCTGCCAGGAGCAGGAAGACACACGCGAAGCCCAGGACGGCGGCTACAACCGCCGCGGCAGCAAAGACAGCCAGCTGAGGTAGGTCGGGGCTACGCCCCCGACGCCCCGCGAATCACGCCACCCGACGTTCACCGCAGACCACGGACCCCTCGCGTCGGCCGCGTAGGGCCGACCTGCATGTACGCCAACATCAGTCCGCGTTGCGCCAATCCGGATTGGCGAAGTACTTGCGGGTCTCGTTCGCCACCACACCGGACAGCAGCAGCAGCCCGACGAGGTTGGGCAGGGCCATCAGGCCGTTGGCGATATCGGAGAAGGTCCACACCAGCTCCAGCGACAGCACCGCGCCGAAATACACCACCACCGAGAACATCAGCCGGTAGGGGATCACCCCGCGGCGGCCGACCAGGCGCTCGATGCAGCGTTCGCCGTAGTAGCACCAGCCCAGGATGGTGGTGAAGGAAAACACCAGCACTCCGAGCGCAATGGTGACGTTGCCCCAGCCGCCGCCCATGGCCTGCTCCAGCGCCCAGGCGGTCATCGGCGCGCCCTCCAGACCCTCCTGGGTCCAGGCGCCGGTGACGATGATTGCCAGCGCGGTCAGGGTGACCATGATCAGGGTGTCGATGAAGGTCTGGGTCATGGACACCATGGCCTGTCGCACCGGTTGATCAGTGATGGCCGAGGCCGCGGCGATGGCGCCGGTGCCCAGGCCCGATTCATTGGAAAAGATGCCGCGCGCCACGCCCATTTGGATCGCCAGGATCACTGCAGATCCGGCGAAGCCGCCCGCTGCCGCGCTGCCGCTGAACGCATCGCTGAAGACCAGCGCGATGGCGGCGGGCAGCTGGTCGGCGAACATCACCAGCACCAGCAGGTTGGCGCCGATGAACAGCACGCACATCAGCGGCACCACGCCGGCCGCGAACCGGGCGATGCTCTTGATGCCGCCCAGGATCACAGCAGCGGCGCAGATCGCCATGGCCAGGCCGCTCCAGGCCGGCGGGATATCCCAGGTGGTCTGCAGCTGGGCGGCTGCGGTGTTGGCCTGGACCATGTTGCCGATGCCGAACGCGGCGATGGCGCCGAACACCGCGAACGAGATGCCCAGGGCCTTGCCCCAGAAGCCGCCGATGCCGTTGGTCAGGTAGTACATCGGGCCGCCGCTCTGTTCGCCCTTGGCGTCCAGCTGCCGGTACTTCACGCCCAGCAGGCCCTCGGCGTATTTGGTGGCCATGCCAACCAGTCCGGTCATCCACATCCAGAACAGCGCGCCCGGACCACCGATTCCAATGGCGGTGGCCACGCCGGCGATATTGCCCACGCCGATGGTGGCCGCCATGGCGGTGGCCAGCGCCTGGTAATGGGAAACGTCACCGGCGCAGGCCGCGGATTCCTTGCGTCGTACCAGCGCCAGCCACAGGGCGTGACCCAGCACGCGGAACTGCAGGCCGCGCAGGCGGATGGTCAGGTACAGACCGGTCAGCAGCAGCAGCGGAATGAGGAGGAACGGCCCCCAGATAAACGAACTGATCTGGTCGAGCGCGGTTTGCAGTTGCTCCATCGACGCGATTCCCCAAGTTGGACTGGTTGCCGCGGGACCGCGACGACGGCCTGCACCTTAGCAATGTCGTTGCCGGGGTGACATCCCCCCAATGGCACGGACGGGGGGATGTCACGGATGTGGCTCAGTGGCCGGCGGCGAAAGCGCCGTAATCCTCGATCGTGTCGTCGACGCTGGCTTCGAACAGACGGGTGCCGGCTTCCACGCTGGACAGCGACGGGTCCGAACCAATGCGCCCATCCGGGAACCGGCGGCGATAATCGAAGGCGTCGCCAAATGCCCCCTTGGGCGCGAGCTTGGGCTCCATCTGCATGGGGCGGGCGCGATCGGGGTAGGCGTGCCAGGTCAGTGAGATTTCCGACGGGGTGGCATGGCTGCCTTCGGCCTCGCCGTACAGCTCCTCCGACAGCGCAGCCACGCGCCGGCCGGCAAACCAGTTGGCGATCTTCAGCCGTGGCGCAGGGCCGTCAATGCCTGCGAAGCTGGCTTCGGCATGGAACTGGGCGAACGCCGCCTGCACCGTGGCGACGTTGCCGCCGTGACCGTTGAGAAAGTAGATCTCGCGAAAACCATGCCGGGCCAGTGACTGCACCACGTCGCGCACCACCGCGATCAGCGTGTCCGGGCGCAGGGAAATCGTGCCGGGGAAGGCCAGGTGATGCTGGGCCATGCCGATGGAAATGGTCGGTGCCACCAGCGCATCGATGCGTTCGGCTGCGGCCTCGGCCACCACTTCCGGACAGATCGCATCGGTGCCGATCAGGCCGTTGGGGCCGTGCTGCTCGGTGGAGCCGATCGGGACGATGATGCCGGTCGAGCGGGCCAGGCGGGCCTCGACTTCCGGCCAGGTGCAAAGCTGAAGACGCATGTGGGTTCCACTGTGGTTCGGGTCATCAGGCAGCTTAGCGCGGACGGGTGCGTTACGCTGTTCTGCTGTCAGCGGCGTGGTGCATATCTACAATGGATTCAGAGGACGGGAAGAAGGCCGGCGTTGGCCTGGCCGCGCGCCTGGCGCTCCTGTTTGGTGGCCGCAAACCCGGCGACCTGCCGCGTCCGTTCGTGCGTAAGCACGGCCGCTATACCTCGCTGAAGTTCAGCCGTTCCCAGACCCAGAGCCGGATGCTCAGCGCCGATCCTGATGCGCTGCTGATCGACTACACCCGGACCATGATGGCGGCCCTGTTGCTGCAGCCGGAGCCGGCCTGCATCGGGATGGTGGGGCTGGGTGGGGGCTCCCAGGCAAAATTCTGTCATCGCCACCTGCCGCAGTCCCGGATCGAGGTGGTGGAGAACAACCCGGCGGTGATTGCCCTGCGCCGGAAGTTTTCGATTCCCGACGATGATCCGCGCCTGCAGGTGCATCTGGGCGATGGCGCCGAGTTCCTGCGCACCCGTCGCGGCCGCTATGACGTGCTGCTGGTGGATGGATATGACGAGCAGGGGATTCCGCAGGCGCTATCCACGCTGGCGTTCTATGAGGACTGTCGGGCCGCGTTGGCACCCGGCGGGGTGATGTCGGTGAACCTGTTCAGTACCGATGCGCAGCGTCATGCGGAATTGCTGGAGGAATGCTTCGGCGACCGGGTTGTGATGCTGGAAGAGCCGAGGATGAGCAACCGGGTTGCTTTCGCTTGGCTGGATGACCTGTTGCCTGGGCAGCTGGAAGCCGGTGCAGCACTGAGGGGGTTGCCGGACGCGGCCCGGCGACAGCTCGGCCCGGCCTTCGCGCGCCTGGAGCAGGCGCTGGAACGTCATCTGGATCAGTAGCGGGTCAGCGCGCCGGGCAGGCGGGGTCGCGGCCGGCCCAGCGGGCGCACACCCGGTCGCGGCAGTTGATTCCCTGCACGGTGTTGGCCGCCGGGCAGGACTGCAGCGCACGCTGGGCGCGACTTGGGCGGGCAGCTCTGGTTCCGGACTGTCCGGATTGTTCGGCCTGCGGCTGGCCCAGTGACGCCAGCGCTGCGCTGGTCTCGCTGTAGGTGCGTTCGTTTTCGGCCAGCACCTGGGTGATCAATGCATCCATCGGACTTGTCGCGGCAGCCGCGGAGTCGTCCTGCCTGATGATTCCAAGCAGGGTCGAGAGCAGGTCGTTGCCGGACCCGGTGTCCGCAGCGGGTGAAGGGCGGGCAGAGGAGCGGGCAGCGGCGGTGGGCCGGCCGGCGGCAGCGCTGGTGCGGGAAGCAACGGCAGCGGCATCGACGGAAGCCCCGGCTGGTGCGGACGCATCGTGTGGTTCTGCGGAGGCGCCATCGGAGGCCGCCGTCTGCAGGCGGCTCAACGGATTGCGGCGCAGGCCCGGGTCGGTGCCTTCAGCGGACTCATCCACGATCCGGGCAGGTTCCCGGGCAATATCGGCGGCCGCCCCGGCAACCGGCGCTTGCGCAGCAGGGGTCGCTTGACCGACAGTTCCCGCCCCGTGGTCGGGCCAGGAATCCACGCGGGCAGTGCCGGACAGGCGCATGGCGGCAACAAGGACGAGAACGATGACAAGGACAGCAGCAAACAGCAGCCATCGCAGACGGTGCGCGCCGCTCCGGGGGGTGGCGTCGCCGGTGCCCGGGCTTCGATTTTCCATGTCGGCAAGGATCCGGCTGGCGGATCCCTGGTTCGATGTGCTGGCGCCGCTTCCTGCGACCAGGCTTGGACGGTTCGATCCTTCGATATTCAAGTGCAATCCCGCTCTTGACCGGCATGCGCCGGAGAAAGTCCTTTCGCGCATTCTAGCCGTGGCCCGGTGCGCGTCAACGCCGGCGGTCGGATCGGGGTGGGGCGGATGATCGTGTTCTGGATCGTGCTGGGGTTCGTTGCCGCGTGCACGGCCATCTGGCTGCTGGTGTTTCCGGAAGCACGGGAGCGGCTGGTCTCCATCGCTGCTGCTGCCTGGCGGACGCTCGCCGGCAAGGCCGCCGCTGGCGGCGGGCGGATCGCGCGTCGAGCGGAAAAGTCAGGGCATGCCGTGCGGTCCGGCGGCTCCGGCATGGCCGGGGTGATGCGGCGCCATCGTCTGGTGCTGGCAATCGCCGCACTGGTGCTGTGCGTGCCGCCGGTGCTGATCCTCATGCTGCGCCAGCAGGTGGTGCTGGAAAGCTTCACCGGTGAGGACCTGTCGGTATCGCGATCCACGATTGCCGTGCTGATGCGAGGCGAGCGCCTGGTGCCGCCGCCGGCGCCACCGCCGGAAGTGTTCACCACCGCCGAAGCGCAGCGGGCAATGCCGGAGATCGCTACGGCGGATCGCCGCTGGGAGCGTCTGGATCCGGATCTGCAGCAGCGCGTGCTGGCGATCTACCGGGTGCTGGCCCAGGAGCACGGGATCCGCATGGTGCTGGTACAGGGCTATCGAAGTCCCGAGCAGCAGGAAGAACTGTATCGGCAGGGCAGGGTGACCCGCGCGGCTGCCTGGCAGAGCTGCCACCAGTACGGCCTGGCCCTGGACAGCGCGCCCATGCGCGACGGAAAGCTGCAGTGGGATATGGAGGATCCGTGGACCCGTCGCGCCTATTTCCTCTATGGCGAACTGGCCCAGGAGGCCGGGCTGGTATGGGGAGGCAGCTGGAGCTGGGGGGACTTTGGCCACGTGGAGGTGCGTCAGGCCTGCCTGGCTGCACGCGAAGCGCGTCGCCGCGCCGGGTGATATCACCCGGCAAGTCCTGCTATCTTTCCGGACCGGTCACTGATGATGGCCGGCAGCGGCAAAGATGGATGCCATGGATTGCGCGCTTCGGCGCGACGCAGGGAAAACCGCGGAAGCGGTATGCGCAGGGAGCGGGATGTGAGGGTGTCGGGGGTCTTGCGTGTGGGTCTGGTGGTGCTGGCGGTGTTCGCAGCGGCCTGGGCGTGCGCGATCCTGTGGTGGCGATCCAGCGGTGCCGCGCCCGGCGGAGCTGCGATGTTCGGTTGGCTGGTGCTGGTGCCGCTGGCGGTCCTGTTCACATTCTGGGTTGCAGTGAAAATGCGCCGCCGCGCGAAGGCAGGCGCCGATGCCGAGCCATCGGTCGAGACACCGCTGGCCCAGGGCGAACCCCTTGCAGCCATGCCACCGCTGGGCGTCCTCGCCCAGGCGATCAACCTGCCCTGCGGCGACGATCCCACCCTGCTGTCCGCGCGGCTGACAGAGCTTCCCCGCCCCGGCCTGCATCCCGAGCTGCGCGACCGTGATGGCCTGCCAGTCCTGGCGGCCTTCTGTGAGCAACTGGATACCGATCTCATCGAGGACCAGCTGCGCAGCGGTTCCGATCGGCGCCCACCGGTAGAACATCTGCGTGCGCTCGCGCTTCTTGAACCGGTGGCCATGGACCTGTTTGGAGCCGCCCAGCGCCTGCTGCCGCCGCTGCCCGACGTGGAAGAGCGGGTGGTGGCAGGGCTGCGACGCCGGGTGGAATCCGAACCGCGAAGCAGCGGCAGCGTGCACGTGCTGGCGATGCTGCCCCAGGACATGACATCCACGCTGCGCGATGCCAGTGCGGGGTGGCTGCGCGGCCTGGCTGCAGATGCCGGACTGGATCCGCGCCGGAGCACGTTCGAAGTCGTGGCCGTGGCGGACGCTGCGGCCGTATGGGAAAGAGTCCGGTCGTTATCCGCGGAGCAGCCCCAGGGCTCTGCCGACTGGCACCTGCTGCTGGGCGCGGCCTCGTTGATTGGCGAGCGGGGCGTGCAGGCCCTGGCTGCCGGGGGCGCGCTGGCATCAGGCCGCAATGTCGAAGGCGTGGTTCCCGGCGAGGGCGCGGCGGGCGTGCTGCTACGCCCGGCCGATACCGCGCTGCCCCACGACAGCGGCGAGACCGGAATCGAATTGCTTGCCCTGCAAAGACTGGCGGCCGCACAGGGAACCACCCCGCGCCAGGCCGCGGCTGCGACCGGTCGGCTGCTGGAACAACTGCTTGCTTCGGCCACGGTCAGTGCCGAATCGGTCGCCCTGGTGCTCACCGATGCCGACCAGCGGCCAAGCCGCTCGGTTGAGGCCGCCGTGGCTGCTGCCAATGCGTGCCCGGAGCTTGATCCCGTCGCCCAATGCCCGGCGCTGGGGAATGCCAGCGGCCATCTCGGCCATGTCGGGCCGCTGGCGCTGCTTGCCCTCGCTGCCGCCGCTGCCCATGAGGCCGCCGCGCCGGTGCTGGCGCTGTCGGTAGAACCCACGCATATGCGTTACGCGGCGCTGCTTGGCAGCGCTGCCGTGACTGATGAATCCCTTTCCAGTGCTGCCGGCCCCGCGCCGGATCTTGCCGCCTGATACGGAAGCCGCCCCCGATGTTCTCGATGTTCTACAGACTCAGGTATTACCTCACCGACTATCGCGTTCTGGCGGTGGCCGGGATCGCTTCCGCCGCCGCGCTGATGTATTTCGGCAGCGAAGGGCTCAAGACCCTTGGCGTGTGGGTCGTCGCGCTGATCGTGCTTGTGCTCCTGGTGTGGGCAGTGGTGTGGATCGTTCGCAGGATCCAGGGCCGGCGGGCGGCCGGCAAGCTGGATGACATGGTTGAGGAAGAGACCGGTCGCGCCGTGGCTTCCGCGGCGCCGGCCGCGCGGGCCGACACCGAGGCACTGCGCGAGCGCATGCTGGAGGCGGTCAAGGCGATCAAGTCATCGCGCATCGGCGTGCTCAAGGGCAAGGCCGCCCTGTACGAGCTGCCGTGGTACGTGATCATCGGCAACCCGGCGGCCGGCAAGAGTTCGGCCATTCTCAATTCGGGGCTCAAGTTCCCGTTCGAGGACAACCGCAGCAACGTCATCCAGGGGATCGGCGGCACCCGCAACTGCGACTGGTATTTCACCACCGAGGGCATCGTGCTCGACACGGCCGGGCGGTATTCGGTCAGCGTCGAGGACCGGCTGGAATGGCTGACCTTTCTCGACCTTCTGAAGAAGAACCGGCCGCGGGCGCCGGTCAACGGCATCATCATCGCGGCCAGCATCGCCGAGCTGTCGGGCAGCAAGCCGGAGTTCGCGATCGAGCTGGCCAAGAACCTGCGCCAGCGGGTGCAGGAGGTGACCGAGCGGCTGGAAGTGTTCGCGCCGGTGTACGTGGTGTTCACCAAGGCCGATCTGATCGCGGGCTTCACCGAGTTTTTCCGCGGGCTGGATCCGTCCGAACGCGAGAACGTGTGGGGGGCAACGCTGCCGTTCGAGCCCGGTGCCGAGACCGATGCGCTGTCGAGCTTCGACCGGCACTTCGATGAGCTGGCCGAAGGCCTGCGTGAGATGAGCCTGGCGCAGATGGCCATGGCGCGTGGGCGCGAAGTAGCTCCGGGCCTGCTGACCCTGCCGCTGGAGTTCACCGGGATCAAGCCGGCGCTGCGGACCTTTATCGCGACCCTGTTCGAAGACAACCCGTACCAGTACCAGCCGGTGTTCCGCGGCTTCTATTTCACCAGCGCGCTGCAGGAAGGCCATTCGGTGCATTACGCCTCCGAGCGGGTGGGGCGCGAGTTCGGCCTGCAGGGCAAGGCCGGGGCAGAGGCCAGCGAGCCGCCGGGGCAGACCGCGCACTTCCTCAAGGACCTGTTCCGCAAGGTGGTGTTCGCTGATCGCGACCTGGTGCGCCAGTACTCCAGTCCGCACCGGACCCGGCTGCGCTACGCGGTGTTCCTGGGCGCGGTGGCGGCGTTGGCGCTGGTGGTCGGGCTGTGGACCTGGTCCTACACCACCAACCGCCAGCTGGTGGCCAATGCCACCCGCGACCTGGAGCAGGCGGTCAGGCTGCAGGACGAACGGGTGGATCTGGAATCGCGGATCGATGCGCTGTTGCTGCTGCAGGACCGGTTGGAACAGCTGGCCCGCCATCGCCAGCAGCGCGGCGTAGTTGCACGGCTGGGCCTGTACCAGGGCGACCGGATCGAAACCAAACTCCAGCACGAATATTTCAACGGCATGCGCCAGGTGATGCTGGCGCCCACCAACGCCCGCCTGGAGGCCTATCTGGGTCAGGTGGTCGCACACGGTGCCGATCTGGCCCAGGCTGAACCGGGCGACGAGGGGCGCGGGCAGGGTCTTTATCAGGAGCCTTCCCCGACCGATGCGGATGATGCCTACAACGCGCTCAAGACCTATCTGATGCTGGGCAACAGCGAGCGCGTGGAGCAGGCCCATCTTGCCCACCAGCTGACCCGTTTCTGGCGCGGCTGGCTGGATGCAAATCGCGGGCAGATGTCGCGCGAAGACGTGGCCCGCGCCGCCGAACGCCTGATGAGTTTCCATGTGGCCCGCTCCGATGCGCCAGGCTGGCCGCAGATCGACAGCAAGGTGTCGCTGGTGTCCGATGCCCGTGCGGCCTTGACCCAGGCCACCCGTGGTGAGCCGGCGATCAACCGGGTGTACGCACAGGTGAAGGCGCGCGCGGCCACGCGGTTCCCGACGGTGACGGTCAACACCCTGATCGGCGAGGAAGCCAACAACGACATCATTACCGGCAGCTACGCCATTTCCGGCGCCTTCACCCGCAAGGCCTGGGAAGACTACATCCGCGGTGCCATCAACGAGGCGGCCAATACCGAGCTGAGCACCACCGACTGGGTGCTGGACACGACCGAACGCAGCGACCTGTCGCTGGCGGGCAGTCCCGAGCACATCGCACGCGAAATGGTGGCCCTGTACAAGCAGGAATACGCGCAGGAATGGCAGAAATTCCTGCAGGGCGTGGGCATGTCCGGGTTTGCCAACTTCGATGCGGCCATTTCGCGGATGAACGCGATCGGTGATCCGCGCAATTCGCCCCTGCGGGCCCTGCTTGAAACGGTCAACGAACAGACCATCTGGGACAACCCGGGCGCGATGCGCTCCACGGGTGGAAAGAAGGGCGGTTTCGTGGCCTGGTTCCAGCGGGTGATCCTGCGCAGGTCGCCGTCACCTGGCGCCCAGACCGGTTCGGACGGCGAGTCGGGCCCGACGCCCATGGGGCCGATCGGCAAGGCATTCGAAGGCTTTGCCCGGCTGGTCGCACCGCGTGACGGCAATGCGCCGCTGATCGACAGCTACTTCCAGACCCTGGGTGGGCTGCGCAGCAGGCTCAACGCCATCCAGACCGAAGGCGAGCCGGGGCCGGGCGCGGCCCGGCTGATGCGCGACACGCTCAGCAATGAAGGCTCCGAGCTGAACACCGCGCTGGCCCTGGTGGATGAGCAGCTGCTGTCGGGCCTGGACGAGGGCCAGCGGTCGGCGCTGCGCAGCCTGTTGTTGCGGCCGCTGACCGAAACCTTCGCAGCTCTGGTGCCGGTCACGGAGGCGGAGATCAACCGCATCTGGGCCGCGCAGGTACACGGACCCTACAGCACCGGGATCGGACGCCGGTATCCGTTCGACCAGAACGCCGATGTGGATGCAGCGGCGGCGGATATCGCCCGCGTGTTTGGGCCGTCCGGCGCAGTGGCCGAATTCAACCGGGAGGCGCTGGGCTCGCTGGTGATCCAGCGGGGCAACCTGCTTGAACCGCGCCGCTGGGCAGGTCTTGGCGTCAGCCTGGCGCCGGAGCTGGTGGCGGGCTACGGCGACTGGGTCAGCGGCCAGGCAGCAGGCGCCGAAGGCCAGGAAATCACCGTCTTCCAGATCCGGCCAGAGCCGGCAACCGGGGCGATCGAATACACCCTGGTGATCGATGGGCAGACCCTGCGCTATCGCAACACGCCGCCGGTCTGGGAAAGCTTCCAGTGGCCCAATCCGGGCGCGATACCGGGGGCCAAGATCACCGCTGTCACCAGCGACGGGCGCAGCGTGGACGTGGTGGACGCGCCCGGCGCCAATGGTTTCGCCCGGATGATGCAGATGGCCCAGGTGCAGCAGCGCGAGGACAGCAGCACGTTGACCTGGAACGTGCAAAACGTATCCGTCACGCTGGATATGCGCACCCAGGGGCACTCGGGCGGCGGTGGCGACTGGCAGCGGGGGCTGCGTCTGCCGGCGGTGGTGGTGGGCCAGCAGGCGGCAGCATCGTCAATGGCAGGGGAAGGGACGCAGGAAGCGGAGGACGGGGCATGACGCAGACAATGACGGCTGAGGTCGGCTATTTCGGCAAGGTGCCCACGCGAGGGGATTTCGTGCGGGCGGCGGGCAACCACCAGCTCATGGCGCTGCTGGACCGCTGGGCGGGGGGAGGGATCGAATCGTTGAGTCGCAATCCGGACTGGAAGCGGCTGTATGACGAAGCGGCCCCGCTGCATTTCGCGTTCCTGGGATCGCGCAGCCGGCTGGTGGTATGTGGCCACCTGCGACCCAGTCGGGACGCGTCAGAGCGGCGTTTCCCGCTGCTTTCGGCGATCCGCCTGGAGGTGGCCAACCCGCTCGGGTTCATCGGCCGCAGCCCGATGGCCCTGCACCGGGTATGGAGCGGGCTGTCGCGGCTGTCGCTTGAGGCAGCCACGGCGGAGGATCCATCCGCACCGCTGCAGGCGCTGGGTGAAGCCCGCTATGAGCTGAGCCCTGATCCGGCGGCCTATGCGGCTCCTTTCAACGATTTCATGGAAACCCAGACCATCGGCTCGCTGCAGCAGCTGCTGCGCGAATCAGGCCATCCGCAGCTGCAATTGCGCCATGCGATGCCGGCGCTGGGCCTGTTGCTGCAGCCGGTGTTGACCGGGGGTGGGGTCAGCATCGACAAGGGTCTGGAGCTTCCGCTGCCGCGCGATCCGCTGTACCAGCCGCTGGTCGCGGCGTTCTGGCTGGATATCGTTTCCGGTTTTGTTTCGCGCGGGGAGTTTGAGCTGGCCGTGCTGATCAGCACCGGCGCCGCGCCGCGGATGGTGCTCGGGTTCAACGGTGCCGACCATGAAACCCTGCGCGCGCTGATCGATCCGCAAGTGGCCGGGGAGCACCTGATCCGGATCGACGCGGCCGACTGGGTGGAGGACCAGCTGGCCGCCGATTACGCGCTCAACAAGCTGGCCAGCTACGTCGACCGCGATGATCTGTCCCTGAAGGCCGCGCGTGCGGTCTTCGGCGAAACCTTTCTGGGAGCCTGAGTGATGCGAGTTTCAATCTTTGCCGCGCTCCTGCTGATGGCTTTCGCGGCTTCGGCGCAGGTGGACCAGCAGCCGGTCGTCGCCGAAGGCGTGGTGCCCGACCAGGCCACCAAGGCGCAGATCCTCGACCAGTTGCGTGAGGTCTATGGCCGCGAACGGGTGGTTGACCGGATCCAGGTGGAGTCGATTCCGACGCCGCCCAACTGGGGCAGCTACGTGGCCGGCATGATCACGCCCGGCCTGCAGCGTATCTCGGCGGGGCAGCTGGAAATCAACGGCCAGAGCGTGCGGGTCAGTGGCGAGGTGGTCAACGAGGCGCAGCGCCAGCAGGTGGCCAGCGAGCTCAGCCTGGCCAGCAACAGCACCTATACGGTCACCAATGCCCTGCAGACCGGCGGCTCCGGCCAGGGACTTCTGGATGCGACGCTGGGTGACCGGATCATCGAGTTTGAAAGTGGCAGTGCGCGATTGACCCAGCTGGGAGAGGACATCCTGGCGGAAATGGCCGCCAGCATGCTCGAGATCGGTGATGCCCGGGTGCAGGTGGTGGGCCATACCGACGACGTCGGCAATCGCCAGGCCAACCTGGCCCTCAGTCATGCCAGGGCCGAAGCAGTGCGTCAGCACCTGGAGTCGCTGGGAGTGCCGCGCGCGAACCTGGCGGTGCTGGGAAAGGGACCGGACGAGCCGGTGGCCGACAACGACAGCGAGGACGGTCGCGCGCGCAATCGACGCATCCAGTTCCAGATCCTGTAGTGCCTGACCCTTACGTCCCGTAACAAACGAAACATTGCCCGGCACCCTGCGTCACGCGGCTTCGCGCGCGTGGCGCGCTCCTACAAATCGGTGAGGAATTCGCGGACGGGGGGGCCGAAGCGGTCGAAATCGACCAGGAAGGAATCGTGACCCTGCGGGGACTCCAGCGGCAGGAACGTTGAAGTCGCGCCGCCGGCGCGCAGGCCGTCGGCAATCTGGCGCTGCTGCTGGATCGGGAACAGGATGTCGGTGTGCACGCCCAGGGTCAGCGCCTTCTCGACCCGGATAGAGGCGAGCCCGGCGTCGGTATCACCCCCGGCACAGTCACCGATGTCATACCAGTCCATGCAGCGGCTCAGGTAGAGGTAGCTGTTGGGATCGAAGTAGCGCACAAACTTGCGCGCATGGGCCTCCAGGTAGCTTTCCACCTGGAACTCCATGCCGAATGGATCCTCGTCATCGCGACGGTCGGACTCCAGCCGTACCCGGCCAAATCGCCCATCCCATTCCAGCGCCGAGCGGTAGGTGATCACGCCCAGCTTGCGCGCCATGCGCATGCCCGCTTCCGGATAGCGCTCATCATTGAAGTCGCCGCCGTTCCAGTTCGGATCCAGGCGGATCGCTTCGCGCTGCAGGGAGCGGATGGCGATCGAGAAGGGCAGGGCCTGTGCCGCGCCGGAGATGTTGATATGACTCCGGGTCATGCCCGGATAGCGCTGCAGGAAGGCCAGGGCGCACATGCCGCCCATGGAATTGCCCACCACGCAGGCCAGCGTGCCGAGGTCCAAAGTGCGTACCAGGTGGGCGGCCGTATCGGCGATATCCTCAACCGAAAGTTCGGGAAAACGCAGCGCCCACGGTTCGCCGTCATCCGGATGTGGCGAGGCGGGCCCGCTGGAACCTTTGCAGCTGCCCAACGGATTGATGCACACCACGAACCAGCGATCCGTATCGATGGGCCGGCCGGGGCCGACCATCTCTTCCCACCAGCCGGGCGCCGGGTTGTCCGGACTGGCGGCAGCGTGGGCGCTGGGCGAGAGGCCGGGAAGGATCAGCACGGTGTTGCCGCGATCCGCGTCCAGCCGGCCCCAGGTTTCGTAGGCGATCCTTCCGCCGCGCAGCACGCCGCCGCGCTTCATCGGGAAGGCATCGGGAAGATCGAGGAAGCGGGTGCCCTGGGGGATGAATTCGGTCATCGGCGCCTCAGTCGAGCGCGCCCAGCACCAGCTCCACCGGCCCGTCCGCGGGGAGCTTGATCCGTACCGGCGTGGAGGTGATATCGCCTTCCTGGACAGTCGCGGTGCCGGTGCTGGAAATACGTGCCACCAGCTCCACTTCATCCACCGTCGACAGGGCCTGGGTGGGCATCACCGCGTCGCTGTCGTCGAGCGTCAGCTGCAGCGGCAGGTCGCGCACCAGCCGGCGCTGGGCGGCCACCGGCATGGGCGATCCGCCCGGCATCCGCGCGGCCACGAATACCACCGCGTCCGGATCCAGCCGCACCATGGCGGCGTACTCCGGGTCCACCGAAACCCGTACCTGGACCGCGTTGGGCGACAGCGGGGCATCGGCTGAGCGCGGAACGTCGACAAGCGGCTCCATGCCGGCATCGGCGCGCGCGGCGTTGATCTGCTGCAGCAGGCCGGTGGCCCCCTGGGGCCCAAGTACCGCCAGCAGCGGCTCCCATGTCTGTGCGGCCAAGGCGTGCTCGCCGGCCTGGCGCAGGGCAATGCCGAGGAACAGTCGCGCCCGCTGATAGGAGGGGTCAATCTCCAAAGCCCGCTCCAGCTGCGCCCTGGCCTCCGGGGTAAAACCACCTTGCGAATCCACGGAAGCGATGGCCTCGGCGTGTTCGGTCAGGACGCCGGGGTTTTCCGGCTCCAGCTGCGCGGCGCGGCCGAGTGCATCGCGGGCATCTTCGTAACGGCCCATCTCGGCGTAGGCGCGGCCAAGCAGCCGCCAGCCTTCGCCCTGCTGCGGATCACGTTCCAGGTCTGCCTCGAGCAGGGCAACCGCTTCGTCCATGGTGGTCGGCGCCTGGCGCTGGCCCGGATCAAGTCCGTCCGGAGTGCCCACCATCAGGTACAGGCCGGTGGCGAGCAACGGCACCGACAGCGCGACGGCGATTGCGGCGCGCCGGGAGTGACCCCGCAGCGGTCCGGCCAGAACCATGGCCGCAGCCACGACCAGCAGCGCCGAAAGAATGATGAAAGCAACCATTACCACTCCTGTCCGTCGTCGGTCGGCACTGCTTCGCCGGCGGCGGCGGCGCTGCGTTTGCGTACGGTGCGTACCACCACGACCGCGCCGGCCAGCAGCAGCACGCCGGGGCCGAACCACAGCAGCCAGGTGTTGGCCGACACCCGCGGCCGATACAGCACGAATTCGCCGTAACGGTCCACCAGGAAATCCCGAACCTCGTTGTCATTCATGCCCTGGCGCATCAATGAGAGCACCTCGCGGCGCAGGTCATGGGCGATCTGGGCGTTGGAGTCGGCCAGCGACTGGTTCTGGCACATGACGCAGCGAAGCTCCACCACCAGCTTGCGGAAGCGGTCTTCCTCGGCCGCGTCGCGGAACTCGAGCGGGGTCGGGTCCTGGGCGGCCTGGGCCAGGGCAGCACCCGGAACCAGGACCAACAGCAATGCGAGCAGCAGCGTTCTCATCCGCCTTCCACCTCATCCAGTGCCGGCAGCAGGCCGGTGCGCAGGCTCTCTTCGGTCAGTGGCCCCACGTGCTTCCAGCGCACGATGCCGTCGCCGTCGACCAGGAACGTCTCCGGTGCGCCGTAGATGCCCCAGTCGATGGCGTAGCGGCCTTCGTAATCGGCGACCACCAGCCAGTACGGATTGCCGAACTGCTCAAGCCAGCGCAGCGCGTCATCCGGCTCATCTTTCCAGTTGTAGCCCACCAGGCGCACGCGCCGTGTTTCGGCGAAGTCGGTGAGCACCGGATGCTCGTCGCGGCAGCCTGGGCACCAGCTGCCCCAGACATTGAGCACGTACGGCGCGCCGCGCAGATCTTCCGAAGTGACCAGGTAGTCCGGCCCGTGCAGCACCGGCAGTTCGAAGTCCGGCGCCGGACGGTTGATCAGCGGCGAAGGCAGCGCGTCACGATCCGGGTCGCGGCTGAGCCATACACCCGCGGCAAGCAGGGTAGCGATCAGGCCGAACACGACCAGCGGCAGCCAGCGTGACCTGGGCACGGCAGTGCTCACTCGGCGGCCCTCCGTCCGGTCCGTGCAGTCCCGGCACGCGATGACGGCTTGCGGCGGAAGCGGCGATCGGCTGCGGTCACGAAGCCGCCCAGCGCCATCAGCGCCGCACCGGCCCAGATCCAGCGCACGAACGGCTTGATGTGCACGCGCACGGCCCAGGCGCCTCCGCCCAGCGGCTCACCCATGGCCGCGTAGATGTCGCCGAAGAAACCGGTGTGGATCGCGGCTTCGGTCATCACCTGGCCGCCGCTGGCAAAGTGCCGCTTCTCGGGCGACAGCAGCTCGATTTCGCGACCGTCGCGCAGCAGCATCACGCTGCCGCGGTCGGCGATGTAGTTCGGTCCCTGCACGCGCTCCACGCCATCGAAGCGGAACTGCATGCCGTCCACTTCAACCGTCTGGCCAGGCTGCATGGCCATTTCCCGCTCGGCGTCCAGCGCACCCACCATCAGCGCGCCCACTACGAACAGGGCCACGCCGAAGTGGGCCAGGCTCATGCCCCACATTTCCAGTGACATGCGTCCGCTGGCCGAACGCAGCCGCGACCACACGAAGCGCAGGGTTCCGAAACCGACCCAGATGCCGCCGCCAATGGCGGCCGCGATCTTCCAGGGAGCCTGCGGCGCCAGGAAGAACGCGATGGCGCCACCCACCAGTGCCAGCACGAACCACGGCGCCAGCATCCGCAGCGGCTTGCCCGGCTCTTCGCGCTGCCAGCGGGTCAGCGGCCCGAACGGCAGCAGCAGCACCAGGGGCGCCATGAGCACGACGAACAGCAGGCCGAAATAGGGTGGACCAACCGAGATCTTGCCCATGTCCAGCGCATCGGCCAGCAGCGGGTACAGCGTGCCCAGCAGCACCATCGCGGTGGCCGCCACCAGCAGCAGGTTGTTGATCAGCAGCAGGGTCTCGCGCGACGCTGCGGCAAACGGACGTCCGGCTTCGTTGTCCGGCGAGCGCAGGGCGTACAGCAGCAGCGACGCGCCCACGGTGATGCCCAGGAACAGCAGGATGAACAGCCCGCGCTCCGGATCGGCGGCAAAGCTGTGCACGCTGGTCAGCACGCCCGAGCGCACCAGGAATGCGCCCAGAAGGGACAGCGAGAACGTGGCGATCGCCAGCAGCAGGGTCCAGCCGTGGAAGCTGCCGCGTTTTTCCGTCACCGCCTGCGAATGGATCAGTGCCGCACCGGCCAGCCACGGCATGAAGCTGGCGTTCTCCACCGGATCCCAGAACCACCAGCCGCCCCAGCCCAGTTCCGCATAGGCCCACCACGAACCAAGCGCGATGCCGATGGTCAAAAACGACCAGGCCACGTTGGTCCACGGCCTGCTCCAGCGCAGCCAGCGGGCATCCACCTTGCCGTCCAGCAGGGCGGCGATGGCGAACGCAAAGGGCACGATGAAGCCCGCGTAGCCCACGTACAGCATGGGCGGATGCACGATCATGCCCGGATCCTGCAGCAGCGGATTCAGGTCGCGTCCTTCCAGCGCGGCAGGCAGCAGCCGGTCAAAGGGGTTGCTGGTGAAGATCGTGAACGCAAGGAAGCCCAGTGCGACCGCACCCATCACGCCCAGCACGCGTGCGCTGACCTGCGGCGGCAGCGAATGCGACCAGCGCGCCACCGCGGCGTTCCACAGGGCGATGATGAGCACCCACAGCAGCAGCGAGCCCTCGTGCCCACCCCACACGGCCGTAATCCGGTAGATCATCGGCAGCAGGGTGTTGGAGTTTTCGGCCACATAGCGCACCGAGAAGTCCTGGCTGATGAAAGCCCAGGTCAGCAGCGCGTAGGCAATGCCGATCAACCCCAGCTGCAGCCAGGCCGCGGGGCGGGCCACCGCCATCCACGAGTGCAGCCCACGCTGGGCGCCGGCCAGCGGCAGGACCGCCTGGACAAGCGCGGCCAGCAGGGCCAGGAGCATCGCAATCTGGCCGAGTTCAGGCAGCATCGGGCCGGCCTCCGTCAATGGCGGTCAGGGGGGTGCAGCGGATCAGGATCACTGGCGGATGGCCTCGTCGGCGGGCGTCTCAATCCCGTGTTTTTCATGGGCCAGGCCCATCTTGTCCGCCACTTCCTTCGGCACGTAGGTTTCGTCATGCCGCGCCAGCACCTGTTCGGCGACGAAGGTGTCGCCCTGCATCTGGCCGGTGGCGATCACCGCCTGGTCCTCGCGGAACAGGTCCGGCAGGATCCCGGTGTAGACCACGGGCAGCTGGGCATCGCCGTCGGTGACCATGAAGTGGGAGTCGATGGAGCCGGATTCGCGGTTGAACGAGCCGGCGGCCACCATGCCGCCGAGCCGGAAGCGCGCCTGGCCCGAGGCCACTGCATCACCGGCGCGGCCGTCGAGCACTTCGGCGGGGGTATAGAGATAGGCCACGTTGCGCTGCAGGGCCATCGCCACCAGCGCGGTGGCCAGGGCGGCGGCTGCCACCAGTGCCACGACAAACCAGAGGCGTCTGCGTCGGATCGGATTCATTGGGGATCACTCTCCATTTTTGCGGCGGCCGCACGCCGGGCCGCCAGCAGGCGGGCCGCGCGCAGGAACTGTCGCGTGCGGATACGCGGGGCGATGAAGTCCCACAGCAGCACCGCGGTGAATACCAGGTAGGAAGCAAGCACGTAACCGGCGTAGCTCATGGCTTGGCTCCGGTCAGGCGGCGGACCCAGTCCTTGCCGGCCTCGCGATAGAGGTTGTCAGCGCGGGCCCGCGCCAGCAGCGAGCCCAGGAACCAGAATTTGGTGCCGATCACCATCCACACCAGCGGCGGCAACATGCTCGGATCCATGCTGGATTCGCCGAATACGCGGATGGTCTGGCCCTGGTGCAGCGAGTTCCACCACACCACCGAATAGCGGATCACCGGCAGCAGGACCACGCCGACAATCGCCAGCAGTGAGGCCACGCGTGCGGCGGCGCGACGGTCGTCGATGGCGTGGTACAGGCCCATCACGCCCAGATACATGAACAACAGGATCAGCTGGGTGGTCAGGCGCGGGTCCCAGTCCCACCAGGTGCCCCACATGGGCTTGCCCCAGATGCTGCCGGTGGCCAGGGTGATGAAGGTGAAGGCGGCGCCGATCGGTGCGCAGGCCATGGCCAGGATCTCGCACAGCTTGATCCGCCAGATCAGCGCGATCGAGGCGTACAGCGCCATCAGCGCGTACACCAGCAGGCTCATCCAGGCCGCCGGCACGTGGATGTAGAGGATGCGGAAGCTGTCGCCCTGCTGGTAATCCGGCGGGACCGAAAACAGCGCCAGATACACGCCCACGCCCATGATCAGCAGCCCCAGCCCGTAGCCCCACGGCGCCCAGCGGGCTGCGAAGCGGTCGAAATAAGGGGGCGAACCGAGTTTGTGGAACCAGAGGAGGACGGGATTCATGCTTGGCTGCTACCTGCCGCGTGCGCCGGCGGCGAAGGGCTTTTCTGAGGGGAAGTCATGTCAATTGAGCGCAATCCGGATCGCGGTGGCGGCGGTCACCGGGGCAAGGACCAGTGCCAGCACCAGGCCCGCACCGAGCATCAGCAGGCCGCCGACAGGGTCCAAACCCTGTGCGGCCAACGCCACGCTGCCCGCGCCAAACACCAGCACCGGTACGTACAGCGGCAGTGCCAGCAGCGCCAACAGGATACCGGACCGGCGCATGCCAACGGTTAACGCTGCCACCACCGCGCCGATCAGGCTGAGCAGCGGCGTGCCCAGTGCCAGCCCTGCCAGCATGGCCGGCAATTGCTCGCGCGGCAGCTGCAGAAGCTCGGCCAACAGCGGCGTTGCCACCAGCAGGGGCAGGGCGGTGGTGGCCCAGTGCAGCACCGTGCGCACCAACACCAGCCAGGCCAGCGGCACCGGCGCCAGCATCCACTGTTCCAGCGATCCGTCATCGGCATCGCCGCGGAACAGCGTGTCCAGCGCCAGCAGGCCCGACAGCAGCACTGCCACCCACAGCACCGCGGCGGCCACGCGGGCCAGCAGTTCGGCATCACCGCCCAGCGCCAGCGAGAACAGCACCACCACCAGCACCGCGAACAGTGCCGGCTGCAGCGCATCGCCGCGCCGGCGCCAGAGCAGACGCAGGTCGCGCACGGCCAGCGCCGAAGCGGTTTGCCACAATCCCGGCCGGGTCATGGCGCAGGCACCGGTTCGACCTGCCCGCCGAGCACAAGTTCACGGGTTCGCACCGGAGGCGCGGCATAGGCGCCGTGGGTGGTGACCAGCGCGGCGCCGCCGTTGCGCAGATGCGCCTGCACCAGGCGGTTCACCAGTTCGATTCCGCCCAGGTCGAGGTTGGCGTAAGGCTCGTCCAGCAGCCACAGGGGGGCGGGGGACAGCCACAGCCGGGCCAGCGAGAGACGTTTTTTCTGTCCGGCGGACAGCTGCCGCAGCGGGGTGTCCTCGTAGCCGGCCAGGCCGACCAGGGCCAGCGCCGCTTCGGGTGCCTGGCCGCGGCGGCGCCCGTGCAGGCCGCACAGGAAGTCCAGGTTTTCCAGCACGCTCAGGTCGGCCTTCAACCCGGGCAGGTGGCCCAGGTAGGCCATGATCCGGGAGCGCAGCTGCGGGCGCGTGGGCTCGCCGTCGATCTCGACCGTGCCTTCGTCGGCGCGCAGCAGGCCGGCCAGCACCCGCAGCAGGGTGGTCTTGCCGGAACCGTTTCCACCGCGCACCAGCAGGGCCTCGCCGCCCTCGACGGCGAAGTCGAGCGGGCCGAACACCGGGTTGTCATTGCGCGTGAAGCGCAGGCCGCGCGCGCTGAGCATGGGCGTGGCGGGCTGGGGGTCGTACATCCACTTCCTGGCGGGCCGGCAGGGGGCCTTTGAACATGGCCGCTATTGTATCGAGTCGCCGTGCGGATGCGGCCCGATTTCCGGGTGCAGCGGCTTACACTCGGGCGCCGCATCGGCCGGGTGGATTTCCTGAATGCAGATGGATGAGGACGACAGATGATTCCAGAGAGCAAGCTGCCCCGCGTCGGCACCACGATCTTCACCGTCATGTCGCAGCTGGCCGCGCGCCATGATGCGGTCAATCTGGGGCAGGGGTTTCCGGATTTCGCCGTACCGCAGCGGCTGGTTGACGCCCTGGCCCGGGCAATGCGCGACGGACACAACCAGTACGCGCCGATGACCGGGGTGCCTGCGCTGTGCGAGGCGATCGCGGCCAAGGTGCAGCGCGTGTACGGGGTAGAGGTGGATGCGCAGGCCGAGGTCACCGTGACCAGCGGCGCGACCGAGGCGATCTTCAACGCAGTGCATGCGGTGGTGCGGGCGGGTGAAGAGGTGATCGTGCTTGACCCTGCCTACGACTGCTATGACCCGGCGATCGAGCTGGCCGGCGCCCGCGCGGTACACGTGCCGCTGGATCCGCAGACGTTTGCGCCGGACTGGGCGCGGATCCGCGCCGCCGTGACCGCGAAGACGCGGATGCTGATCATCAACTCCCCACACAATCCGTCCGGGGCGATGCTGACCCCGGATGACCTTCGCGAGCTGGAAAACCTGCTGGCGGATACCGGCATCTGGCTGCTGTCGGATGAGGTGTACGAGCACATTGTGTTCGACGGCGTCCGCCACGAAACCGTGCTGCGTTCCCCGGCCCTGCGCGAGCGGGCGTTCGTGGTGTCCAGTTTCGGCAAGACCTACCACTGCACCGGCTGGAAGGTGGGCTACTGCATCGCGCCGCTGGCGCTGTCGGCCGAGCTGCGCAAAGTGCATCAGTACAACGTGTTCTGCACCTTCGGCCCGGCGCAGCATGCATTTGCCGAGATGCTGCGCGAGGAGCCGGAACATGACGAGCAGCTGGGCGCGTTCTACCAGGCCAAGCGCGACCGCTTCCGTGAACAGCTGCTGGAAACAAAACTGGTCCCGCTGCCGGTGCCGGGTGGGTACTTCCAGCTCGTTGACTATTCGGCCGTGAGCGATCTGGATGACGCGGACTTCTGCCGCTGGCTGACGATCGAGCATGGTGTGGCGGCCGTTCCCCTGTCGCCCTTTTACGAAGCCCCGCCTGCCGGCCAGCGCCTGGCACGCCTGTGCTTCGCCAAGAACGAGACCACCCTGGACGAAGCGATCAAGCGCCTGCAGCGTCTGTAGCGGACGGGGTAGGATTGGGCGCATGAACAATCTGCGCATTTCCCTGGTCCAGGGTGAGACCCGCTGGCGCGATCCGGCCGGCAATCGTGACTACTACGGCGAGATGGTCTCCTCGCTCAAGGGCATCACCGATCTGGTGATCCTGCCGGAAACATTCACCAGCGGCTTCTCCAACGATGCCATCGACGAGGCGGAAACCATGGACGGGCCCACCGTGGCCTGGATGCGCGAGCATGCCGCCGCGATCGATGCCGCGGTGACCGGCAGCGTCCAGATCCGCGAAGGTGCGGACGTCTTCAACCGCATGCTGTGGGCGAGTCCCGACGGCACCCTGCAGCATTACGACAAGCGCCACCTGTTCCGGTACGCGGGTGAACACGAGCGCTATGCGCCGGGCCGTGACCGGCTCACGGTGGAATGGAAGGGCTGGCGTATCTGTCCGCTGGTCTGCTACGACCTGCGTTTCCCGGTGTTTGCCCGCAACCGCTATGACGTGGAACGCGCCGGCGCGCCGGACTTCGACCTGCAGATCTACGTCGCCAACTGGCCGGCGGCGCGTGCGCACGCATGGAAAACCCTGCTGCGCGCGCGGGCGATCGAGAACCTGTGCTACGTGGCCGGACTCAACCGCGTGGGCAGCGATGGCAATGGCATCGATTACTCGGGCGACAGCGCGATCATCGATTTCGTCGGTGATGCGGCCAGCGAGTGCGGTGAGAACGAGGTGATCAGTACCACCACGCTGCTGGCAACCGAGCTGGCGGCATATCGCGAGCGTTTCCCGGCGATGCTTGACGGTGACCGGTTCGAGCTGCGCTGACGGGGCGACATTTCCTTTACGGCAGCTGGTGTCTACTGGCTGCCCGACCGGTCATGACGCTGGGGTAGCGATGACCATGACATCCCGAATCGGCACGCGATGGCTGATGTGCCTGTGGGCGCTTGCAGCAGCGCTGTGGGTGCTTCCGATGTCCGCGGCGTTGGCACAGCAGCCGGCGGTAGCGGACGGCGGTGTCCTGCTGGTTGATATCAAGGGCGGGATCGGCCCCGCCACCCGTGACCACATACGCAACGGCATCGAACAGGCCGGGAACGCAAACGCGCGTGCCCTGGTGCTGCGCATCGATACCCCGGGCGGGCTGGACGCCGCGACCCGCGACATCAACCAGGACATCCTGGCATCGCCGGTGCCGGTGATCGCCTGGGTGGCGCCCAATGGCGCACGCGCGGCCAGTGCGGGCACCTATATCGTCTATGCCAGCCATCTGGCGGCCATGGCGCCGGCCACATCGCTCGGTGCGGCTACGCCGGTGTCAATCGGCGGCGGCGCGCCGGGTGGCGGGCGTCAGCCGGCCGATGATGCCGATGGCGACGACAGTGATCAGGCGGATGGCGATACCGGCGCGGAGACGCAGCGGGACAGTGGGAGCGCTTCGGAGCGCAAGGCAATCAACGATTCAGTCGCCTATCTGCGCGGCCTGGCCACGCTGCGTGGGCGCGACGTCGCGTTTGCCGAAGCGGCGGTGCGCGATGCGGCAACCCTGACCGCGAACGAGGCGCTGGAGCGCGGCGTGGTGGAAGTGGTGGCTGCCAGTCTGGAGTCGCTGCTTGAGCAGGCCGATGGCCGTGAGGTGACGGTGGCGGGCGAAACGCTGGCCCTGGCAGTGGCCGGCCAGGCGGTGACCGAGCTTGTGCCCAACTGGAGGGTGCGCCTGCTGTCGGTACTGACCAATCCCACCTTCGCCTACATGCTGCTGCTGGTGGGCATGTATGGCCTGCTGCTGGAGGGCTACAGCCCGGGTGCGGTGCTGCCGGGCGTGGTCGGCGCGATCTCCCTGCTGCTGGGCCTGTACGCGCTGCAGGTGCTGCCGGTGAACTACGCGGGGCTGGCGCTGATCGCGCTGGGCATCATATTGATGGTGGTCGAATTGACTACGCCCACGTTCGGCGTGCTTGGCATCGGCGGGCTGGTGGCGCTGGTGTTCGGCTCGGTCATGCTGTTTGACCATGTGCCCGGCTTCGCGGTGTCTCCGTGGCTGCTGGCCGGGATCGGCATCGCCAGTGGCGCCGGCTTCATGTTCACCCTGTGGCTGGCGATGCGGGCACGCCGCCGGCCGGTGGGCGGCGGCGCCGAGGAGATGCTGGGCCATGAGGCCGTGGTCGCGGACAGCTTTGACGGCCGCGGCCAGGTGCGTATCCGCGGCGAGCTGTGGCAGGCAGCGTCCGACGCCCCCCTGGTGGCTGGACAGCGCGTGCGGGTGGTGTCCAGGCAGGGTCTGGTGCTTCACGTTTCGCCGCTGGATGCTGGCCACCCGCCCGAATCCATCCATCGCAGTCCGGAGGTTGTGCCATGAATTTCACCGTGTTTTTGTTGCCGATCCTGATCGCGATCGCGCTGGCGTTGTTCAGTGCGATCAAGATCCTGCGTGAGTACGAGCGCGCCGTGGTGTTCCAGCTGGGCCGGTTCTGGAAGGTCAAGGGCCCGGGCCTGATCGTGCTGGTGCCGGTGCTGCAGACCATGGAGCGGGTGGATATGCGCACCATCGTCATGGACATCCCGCCGCAGGACCTGATCTCGCGCGACAACGTGTCGGTGAAGGTCAATGCTGTGGTGTATTTCCGGGTGGTGGATCCGCAGAAGGCGATCATCAACGTCGAGCGCTACTACGACGCCACCAGCCAGCTGGCCCAGACCACCTTGCGCTCGGTGCTGGGCCAGCACGAGCTGGACGAGATGCTGGCCGAACGCGACAAGCTCAACGGCGAGATCCGCGCGATCCTCGACGAGCAGACCGATGCCTGGGGCATCAAGGTGGCCAACGTCGAGATCAAGGACGTGGACCTCAACGACACCATGGTGCGGGCAATCGCCCGCCAGGCAGAGGCGGAGCGCCAGCGTCGGGCCAAGATCATCCACGCCGAGGGCGAGCAGCAGGCCGCTGAAAAGCTGGTGGAGGCGGCCAAGCTGATGAGCCAGGATCCGCGTGCGATCCAGCTGCGCTATCTGTCCACGCTGACCGAGATCGCCGGCGACAAGAGCTCGACGATCGTGTTTCCGCTGCCGATCGACCTGATCGAGTCAGTTACCAACAAGCTGCTGGACCGCAAGCCGGAGTAGGAGCGCGCATGGCGCGCTCCTACCAGTAAGGCTCAGCGGTTGCCGCTGCGGCCACCACCGCCGCCGCCGCGCGGACCGCGAGGGGGCGGGCGCCGGTTGCCAGCGCCAGCCGGCGGACGCGGTCCGCGCGGGCCGCGTGGACCGGACGGGCGTGCGCCCGGGGTGGCGTGGTCGGACGGGAAGCTGGGAGCGCTGTCCGGGTGGCCGTAAGGCCGTGCGGCGCGCTTCTGCCCCTGTCCAGGGCCCTTGCCCGCACCTTGCCCGGGGCCCCTGCCGGGACCCTTGCCCTGCGGGCGACCGGGCTGTCCCGGCTTGCCGCCGTACGGCTTCTTCGGGCCACGGCCGTCGGCGTTGCGATGACCGCTGGGGCCGGTATCCACGCCGTCGGGTACGTACCAGCTGCGGAAAGCAGCCGGATTGCCCTCGGGCAGTGCGCGCGCGCTCTTGTCACGGCGCTGCTTGAAGGGTTTCTGCGACTGGTTGGCAGCCGCTTCGCCACTGACGGTCAGGCCGCCGTGCGGTTTGCGTCCGCCGCGACGGCCGCGGTCCTCGCGCATGTTGTCGAACCGGCGCAGCTCGCGGCCTTCATCGGCCGTGGTGTGGCCACCGACGTAGCCGGCCGAGCGATGCTGGCCACCCACGTGCACGGTGGACTTGGCCGCCTTGCGCTGACCGATCACCGGCAGCAGCGTCAGTGCGGGAGGCGGGCCTTCTTCGAGCTTCAGCTGGCGCCGCAGGTCTTCCACCTGCGCGGTGGGCAGTTCCTGCGACTGGCCGCGCAGCAGCGGCTGGGGCAGTGACACACCGCCGTAGCGCACGCGCTTGAGGCGGCTCACCTGGCAGCCCTGCGATTCCCACAGGCGACGGACTTCGCGGTTGCGTCCTTCGGTGACCACCACCTTGAACCAGTCGTGCCGGCTTTCATCAGGCATGTTGGTGCCGCCGATCCGCTCGACCCGATCGAACTTCGCCGGGCCGTCCTCGAGGGCGACGCCGCGGGCCAGCCGCTCGATGATTTTTTCCGAGACGGCTTCCTCGCCTTCGGGGGCGCGGACCCGGCACACGTATTCCCGTTCGATCTCGAACGAGGGGTGCATCATCGAATTGGCCAGCTCACCGTCGGTGGTCAGCAGCAGCAGGCCGGTGGTGTTGATGTCCAGCCGGCCGATCGCGATCCAACGCGCGCCCTTCAGGGCGGGCAGCGAATCGAAGATGGTCGGGCGGCCTTCGGGGTCCTCGCGGGTGGTGACTTCACCCTCCGGCTTGTTGTAGATCAGCACGCGGGCCGGTTCGGTAAGCGCGCTGGCGACGAAGGTCTTGCCGTCCAGTGCGATGCGGTCTCCGCCGCCCACGCTCATGCCGACCTGGGCGGTCTCGCCGTTGACCTGTACCAGGCCATCGGCAATGCGCTGTTCAAGCGCGCGGCGCGAGCCGAGCCCGGCCTGGGCCAGGACCTTGTGCAGACGTTCCTCCAGCCGCGGCGTGGCGGAATCTTCGCCATCGCGCTTGAGTGAAAGTTTGCGGGTGCCCTTTGCGGGCTGGGTGTTGCGGTCGTTCATTGCTTGCTCCGGTCGCTGTCGCCTTCTTCGGCGAGGGCGCTGTTGTCTTGGTGTGGTTGTTGGGGAGTGCTGGATCCGGCCTCTGCGCCGGATCCGTCAGAGTTGGTGGGCTCGCTGCCGGCATCGAGCGGCATGTCGCCGACCGGCAAGGCTTCGTCGCCCGGTGTGTCGTTGTCCGGGGTGTCATCACCCTTGAAGCGCAGCTGTGGCTCCAGCTCGCCGAAGTCCTTGAGTTCGGACAGCGGCGGCAGTTCATCCAGGCGTTTCAAGCCGAAGTAGTCCAGGAAAGTCCTGGTGGTGCCGAGCAGCTCCGGGCGACCGGGCACATCACGATGGCCGACCACGCGGATCCATTCGCGCTCTTCCAGGGCGCGGATGATGTTGCTGTTCACCGCCACCCCGCGCACCTGCTCGATCTCGCCGCGGGTGATCGGCTGGCGATAGGCGATCAGGGCCAGGGTTTCCAGGGTCGCGCGGGTATACCGGGTCTGGCGTTCGGTCCACAGCCTGGCGACCCAGGCGTGTACTTCGGTCTTCACCTGGAAGCGCCAGCCGGTGGCCACTTCAACCAGCTCCACGCCGCGTTCGGCGCAGCTGGCCTGCAGGAATTCCAGGGCCTTTTCGATGCTGTCATCGGGCGCCGGCTCATCGAGTGGGAACAGGCCGCGCAGCTGGACCACCGTCAGCGGCTGGCTGGCGGCGAGCAGGGCGGCCTCGACGATGCGGTTGATCAGTGACTGGTCCATGGCGGCAGGGTGTCAGCTAAGTGGAAAAGGACGGCGCGAAACACGCGGCGTCAGAGGTCGTTGGCGGCGCTGGGGTCATCATCGAACTCGCTGGACAGTTCCAGTGCGGTGTCGCCGTCGCGCGTGGCCAGCGATTTGACGTAGATCGGCGGTGGCGGCTGGTCGCTGGCTGCCTCTTCCCAATCTTCCTGGACGATATCCAGCAGTCGTTCCTTGGCCAGTTCCAGCAGTGCCAGAAGCGTCACCACCACGCCGAGCTTGCCTTCGCGCGGCTCGAACAGGCTTTCAAACCGGTGGAAGCTGCCGTCGTCCAGGCGGGTCAGCACTTCCCCCATGCGCTGGCGAACGCTGAGCGCGTCGCGCCGGATCGCATGGCCGGTAAAGAGCTCGGCGCGCTTGAGCACATCGTGCAGCGCCAGCAGCATCTCGCGCAACTCGACCGGCGGTGGCAGCCGGACTTCGGCACGCTCCGGCACGTGCGCCGATGCCGGGGCAGTGTCGCGCTCCATGCGCGGCAGGGTGTCCAGATCCTCGGCAGCCTGCTTGAAACGTTCGTACTCCTGCAATCGGCGGACGAGGTCGGCGCGGGGGTCGTCTTCCTCATTTTCATCAAGCGCGGGCCGCGGCAGCAGCATCCGCGATTTGATCTCGGCCAGGATCGCGGCCATCACCAGGTATTCGGCGGCCAGTTCGAACCGCAGCTCCTGCATCACATCGATGTAGTTGACGTACTGGCGGGTGATCTCGGCTACCGGGATGTCGAGGATGTCCAGGTTCTGCCGGCGGATCAGGTACAGCAGCAGGTCCAGCGGGCCCTCGAACGCTTCCAGGATCACTTCCAGCGCGTCCGGCGGGATGTACAGGTCCTGAGGGACCTGCAGCACCGGCTGCCCGTGCACCACCGCCAGCGGCATTTCCTGCTGTTGCGGATGGCCGCTCGGGTGTGCATCCATCGGGATGGAGGCGTCCGGGATGGAGCCGTCGGGTCCGGGTTGTGTCATGCGTTGCGGCCCCCTCCGGGCCGGCAGTGATCTGCGGGTTGCGGCGTGATTGCGCGCGGAATGTTCTTGAATCCAGCTCCGGGCGCACAGGACCGGAGGGGCCGGGAGCCTGGTGACCTGCGGAGATGTGCCCGGAGCGCGGCGCGAGCCGCCGATCGCAGCACGAGCGGCGACAGCGGAACTGGCGGAGGCGTAGGGCGGGGCCGGTTGGAGGCAGCGATCTGACGTTGCGGGGGCGACGGCCGCTGCTGTCCGACCTCAAACACGTGCCCAGAGTACGGGCTGCCCGGGCGGCTGTCCAGCATTGGCGGTGGCTACAATTCATCCGTGCCCGGCACTGGAGCCGGGCAGGGGAATGCCATGTGGTATCTGATCGAAGGATATGACGGTCCGCAGGGACTGGATCGGCGTGCAGGTGCACGCGCTGCGCATATGGAGCGGCTGGTGGCGCTGCGTGACGCCGGCCGGCTGTTGTTGGCCGGACCATGCCCGGCGATCGACGCCGAAGATCCCGGTCCGGCCGGTTTCAGCGGCAGTGCGGTCGTCGCCCAGTTCGAGTCCTTGCAGGCGGCGCGCGAATGGGCAGACGCCGATCCCTATGTGGACGCCGGGGTCTACGGGCGGGTCGAGGTGCGACCGTTCAGGCCGGTGCTGCCCTGAGCACGGGCCACCCGCGTGGGGTTACAGGTTGATGTCCTCGTAGCTGCGCGGGTCTGAAATCGGCTCCAGGTGACCGGTCACGCGCATGGCCGGGAACTCGGCCACGATCTTCTCGACCAGGTCTTCCATGGCGTCATGGCCGCGCAGCACGGTCCACTCGCCGGGAACCAGCATGTGCATTTCCATGAACTGGCGCGCCGCCGATTCGCGGGTGCGCACGGCGTGGAATTCGATCCGGCCTTTCTCCGTGTGCGCTTCCAGGATGGCGTGGATCCGTGCGTTGTCTTCTGTCGACAGGGACGCGTCCATCAACCCGGCTGCGGATTCGGAGATCAGCTTGTACCCGGTGAAAAGGATGTTCAGCCCCACCAGGATGGCAACGACCGGGTCCAGCCAGCCCCAGCCGGTCAGCCAGACCAGCAGCAGGCCTACCACCACCCCGACCGAAGTGTAGACGTCGGTCATCAGGTGCTTGCCGTCGGCGCGCAGGGTGACCGAACGGTGCTCCGTGCCGACCTTGATCAGGAGCCGGCCGACCACGCCGTTGAGCACAGCCGCCAGCAGCGAGATCACCATGCCGATGCCGAGTGACTCCAACGGTCGCGGGTTCAACAGCCGATCGATGCCCAGATAGATGATCGAGGCGGCGGCCACGAACACCATGACCCCCTCCAGGGCCGCGGAAAAATACTCTGCTTTGGTGTGGCCGAAGTGGTGGTTGTCGTCCGCAGGCCGGGCGGCGATGGTCAGGGCAACGAGGGCGGCGATCGCGGCCACCAGGTTGACCATGGACTCGGCCGCGTCCGACAGCAGGCCCACCGAACCGGTGATCGCCCAAGCGCTGGCTTTCAGCAGGACAGTGACTACGGCAGTGGCGATCGCAAGCCAAGCGTACTTCCTCAGATCCGGTGTGGCTGTTGTCGATTTTTCGGTCTGTTTCATGGCTCCATGATACTTGCGGCCATGATCCGGCTGGGGTGGAAGATGGTTCAGAGGCACCAGTGCACGTGCAGCGGCGCACCTGGAGTCAGCAGGGCGATGCGGACCGGGTATTCCAGCGGATCGCCGCCGGCGACGATTTTTTCCAGCAGTGCGCGCTTGCCGGCGCCACGGATCAACAGCATCCGCGACTGGGCCGGGCCGAGGCCTGCCGGTGTCAGGCTGATGCGCCGCAGCCAGCGTCCGGCCCCTGCGCAGCCGCTGGCATCCACCGCCACATAGGACGCCGCGGTGGACAGCGCCTGTGCCAGGCCGATCATCCGCGGAAACAGTGACGCCGTATGGCCGTCTTCACCCATGCCCAGCACCACCACGTCGGCCGGAGTGCGGGCGCGCATGTTGGCCACGGCCACCGCTTCCTCGATCCCGCGTCCGGCCTGGGTCAGGGTTTCAAGCCGTGCTGCCGCCGCCTTGTGGCGCAGCAGTGATTCGCGCACCAGGCGCGCGTTGCTGTCCTGGTCATCGGGCTGCAGCCAGCGCTCGTCCACCAGGCCCACATCCACCCGGCTCCACTCCAGTGGTGCCTTGGCCAGCGCGGAATACACCGGTCCCGGAGTGCTGCCGCCCGACAGCAGCAGGCGGGCGCGCGGCTTGTCATCGAGCGTCTGCTGTAATCGCGCAGACAGGGCAACCGCAGCGCCCCAGGCCCATTGGGTGGGCGAGTCGTAGGTGTGCAGATGCATGGACACGTCGCTGCGGGTGTCGTCGGCAACGGCCTGCTGCTGGCTCATCCTGGATCTCCCCCTGGTTGTTGGGATGCAATCGCCGCCGCGCCCAACAGGCCGGGATGGCGATGCAGCACTGCCACGGATGGCACCCGGGCCATGGTGGCCGAAAACCGGCCCTTGTGTTCGAAACGCTGGCGAAAGCCGGAGCCGCGCAGTTGTCCAAGCAGTTTCGGCACCATGCCGCCGGTGAGGAACACGCCCTGCCAGGCGCCGAGGGTCAGCACCAGGTCGCCGGCGATTGCGCCGAACACGTCGCAGAACACCTCCAATGCCTGCGCACTGCGTGGGTCGCCGGCGATGGCCGCGGCGGTGATGTCCGCGGGCTCCGGCGAGCCGGGATCGTCTCCCGCCATCTCGGCCAGGGCTCGGTGGATGTTGACCAGCCCCAGGCCGCAGACAAGGCGCTCGTTGGACACGCGATCGAAGCGCGTGGAGAGATGTTCGAGGATTGACAGCTCCAGCGCGGAATCAGGTGCGAAGCTCACGTGACCGCCTTCGCTGTCCAGCGGATGAGCCCGGCCATCGCGCACCACCAGGCCACCCACGCCGAGGCCGGTGCCGGGGCCCACCACGGCCAGCACCTGATCGGTCAGCACGTCGTCTGCATGCCTTCGCAGCGGCTGCCACGGCGCCGAACCGATTACCGCATAGTCGTCCGGGCCGAGCAGTGGCACGGCCATGGCCTGGGCTGTGAAGTCGTTGACCAGCGCGGCATCCACCAGGCCAAGCTGTTCGCACAACCCGCTGCGTGAGACCACCCAGGGGTGGTTGAGCATGTGGGCCTGGTCGCCGGAGATGCGTGCGGCGATGGCGAACACGGCGCGATTCACCCGTGCGCCAGTTTCCTGCAGGTACTGCCGGGCAGCGTCCTCCGCTGAGCTGGAAGTCGCGACCGGATAGGCGCGGATGCTGTCGGCGACCAGCGGCATGGGGGCGCCTGGGTCGGCCAGGGCGAAGCGCGCGTAGGTGCCGCCGATATCGGCGAGCAGGGTATACGTGCGGCTCACCGGCCTGCTCCCACCATCGGCTGATGCTGTCGGGTGTCGTGCATCACTACTCCTTCGGGCAGGGGCAGGGCGGGCGCGGAGGATGACGATACCAAACCGGTCCCGGCGGGCGGGCTAAAATACAAGGCTGTTTCCGCCAGCCCTGGACAGTCCGTGAGCAAGACCGCCCCCGCCGTGATCCGGCAAGAAGATTTCATCCAGTCCGTCGCCGACGCGCTGCAATACATCAGTTACTACCACCCGGTGGACTACATCCGGAACCTAGCTGCGGCCTATGAGCGCGAGGAATCCCCGGCAGCCAAGGACGCAATGGCGCAGATCCTGATCAATTCGCGCATGTGCGCGGAGGGCCACCGGCCGATCTGCCAGGACACCGGCATCGTGACCGTGTTTCTCGAGATCGGCATGGACGTGCGCTGGGATGACGCCACCATGGGCGTGGAAGACATGGTCAACGAGGGTGTGCGCCGCGCCTATGCCCATCCGGACAACAAACTGCGCGCCTCGGTGCTGGCCGATCCGGCCGGGACCCGCCGCAACACCGGCGACAACACCCCGGCGATCGTCAACATGAAGACGGTGCCCGGCAACAAGGTGGACGTGATCGTGGCGGCCAAGGGCGGCGGTTCGGAGGCCAAGGCCAAGTTCGCCATGCTCAATCCGTCCGACTCCGTGGTCGACTGGGTGTTGAAGATGGTGCCCACCATGGGCGCCGGCTGGTGCCCGCCGGGCATGTTGGGCATTGGCATTGGCGGCACTGCCGAGAAGGCGATGCTGCTGGCGAAGGAATCGCTGATGGAGCCGATCGACATCGTCGACCTCAAAGCGCGCGGTCCGGCCAACCGGCTGGAGGAAATGCGCGTGGAGATCTTCGACGGGGTCAACGCGCTGGGCATCGGCGCCCAGGGTCTGGGCGGCCTGACCACGGTGCTGGACATCAAGGTCAAGGATTACCCGACCCACGCGGCCAACCTGCCGGTGGCGATGATCCCCAACTGCGCGGCCACCCGCCATGCGCATTTCACCCTGGACGGCAGCGGGCCGGTGGCGCTGGATCCGCCGTCGCTGGAGGATTGGCCGCAGATCACCCGCGACGCTTCCAACGGTCGCCGGGTGGACCTGGACACGATCACCCCGGAGGAAGTGGCTTCATGGAAGCCGGGTGAAACCCTGCTGCTCAGCGGCAAGCTGCTGACCGGCCGCGACGCCGCGCACAAGCGCATGGTCGACATGCTGAATCGCGGCGAAGAGCTGCCGGTCGATTTCCGCAACCGCTTCATCTACTACGTGGGTCCGGTGGATCCGGTGCGCGAAGAGGCTGTTGGCCCGGCCGGTCCGACCACCGCGACGCGGATGGACAAGTTCACCCGCCGGATGCTGGAAACTGGGCTGCTGGGCATGATCGGCAAGGCCGAGCGCGGCCCGGAAGCAATCGAGGCGATCCGCGACCATCGTGCGGCCTACCTGATGGCGGTGGGCGGCTCGGCCTATCTGGTGTCCAAGGCGATCCGCGCGGCGAAGGTGGTCGGGTTTGAAGACCTTGGCATGGAGGCGATCCACGAGTTCACCGTAGAGGACATGCCGGTCACCGTGGCAGTGGATTCCACCGGTGAATCGGTCCACGAAACCGGCCCGCGCGAGTGGCAGGCACGGATCGGCAAGATCCCGCTGGCCGTGATCGACCCCGCTTGATCCTTGGCCCATTTCGGCCCGTTTGGACGGGCCGAAATGGGTTGGTGCCAAAGTAGGAGCGCGCCATGCGCGCGAAGCCGCGTGACCTTTGCAGCCCCGCACGCTTCCTGCCGCTGCGCTGCATGAAAGGCCGACGGGGCGTTCCCAGGCGGGACTGTCCGCGCGAGTTCCGGATCGGATCCCCGAACGATGCAGCGGGACCGCAACAGACGTCACGCGGCTTCGCGCGCATGGCGCGCTCCTACACCGGGGCGAACGGCGGGTGGGGCGGGCGACGGTCAGTGCAGGAACTGGAGACGGGCGAGTTCGGCGTACAGGCCGCCCTGGGCCAGCAGTTCGTCGTGGGTGCCTTCGGCGACGATGCGGCCCTGGTCCATCACCACGATCCGGTCGGCCTTGAGCACGGTGGCCAGGCGGTGGGCGATGACCAGGGTCGTCCGCCCGCGCATCAGGTGTTCCAGCGCCTGCTGCACCGCGCGCTCGCTTTGCGCGTCCAGGGCCGAGGTGGCCTCGTCCAGCAGCAGGATCGGCGCATCGCGCAGCAGCGCCCGGGCAATCGCCACGCGCTGCTGCTGGCCGCCGGACAGGCGCGTGCCGCGCTCGCCCAGCTGCTCGTCGTAACCATCCGGCAGGGCGGTGATGAACTCATCCGCCTCGGCCATGCGCGCCGCGGCCTCGACCTCGGTGTCGCTGGCCTCCAGGCGGCCGTAGCGGATGTTGTCGCGCGCACTGGCGGCGAAGATGGTCGGGTGCTGCGGTACCAGCGCAATCTGTTCGCGCAGTTCAACCGGGTCCAGTTCACGCAGGTCCACGCCGTCAACGCGGACTGCGCCGCGCTGCGGATCGTGGAAGCGCAGCAGCAGGCCCAGCACGGTGCTCTTGCCGGCACCGGAAGGCCCGACCAGGGCAACGGTTTCGCCGGGGCGCACGTGGAGGGAAAAGTCCTGCAGCGCGGGCGTGTCCGGGCGCGAGGGGTAGTGGAAGCCGAGCCCGTCGAGAACGATATCGCCCTGTACCGGCTGCGGCAGGTTGCGCGGCTGGGCCGGCGCCGTCAGCTGGGGGGATTCCACCAGCAGTTCGTTGATCCGGCCCATGCCGCCGGATGCCCGCTGCAGCTCGTTCCAGACTTCCGCCAGCGCGCCTACCGAGCCGCCGCCCAGCAGCGCATACAGAACAAACTGACCCAGCGTGCCCGGGGTGAGGCGGCCGGCCACAACGTCCTGCGCGCCCGACCACAGCACGATGGTGATGGCGCCGAAGATCGCGGTGATGGCCACGGCCGTGACCACCGCCTGGGTGCTGATGCGCCGACGCGCGGTCGCGACCGACAGGGCCACGGCCTCCGAGAAACGGCTGCGTTCCCAGGCTTCGCGGGCGTGGGCCTGCACGGTGTGGATTGCGCCCAGCGTTTCAGCGGCCAGTGTGTTGGCATCGGCTACCCGGTCCTGGCTGGCACGGGAGATTTTCTGCAGCCGGCGTCCGCCGAGCACGATCGGCAGCACGAATACCGGGATGCCGATCAGGGTCCAGGCGGCCAGGCGCGGGCTGGTGATCACCATCATGCCCAGGCTGCCCACCACCATCACCACGCTGCGCAGGGCGACCGACATGCCCGAACCGATCACGCCGCGCAGCAGCTCGGTATCCGCCGACAGGCGCGAGACCAGCTCGCCGCTGCGGCTGCGTTCGAAGAACGCCTGGTCCAGCCCGACCAGGTGCGAGTACAGCCGGGTGCGCAGATCGGCGATCACCCGCTCACCCAGCAGGGAGACGAAGAAGAACCGCGCGGCGGTCGCCAGCGCCAGCGCCAGGGCCACCACGAACAGCACCGCGAAGGCGGCATTGATGTTGCTGGCATCGCTGAAGCCGCGGTCGATCATCACCCGGACCGCGACCGGCAGGCTCAGGGTCGCGGTGGACGAGGCGGCCAGGGCCAGCAGCCATGCGGCGACCAGCCCGCGCTGGCGCCCGAGGAAGGGCAACAGCGTGCGCAGGACACCGATCCGCGCCTTGGCGGAGGGGGCGGCTGCTTCAGCGGCAGCGGGAGATGGATCGGTGGCTTCGGTCATTGTCGGAGGCAGGGTCCGGGAGGGCTGGGCGCGCAAGCCGCCCATTGTAGAAGGCCCGGCGCTCAGGCGTCTTCGAACCGGATCCGGTCGCGGCTGGCATCGCGCAGGTGGATCCGCAGGGCATCGACCCGTGCGGCCGGCAGGCGCAGCGCGAACCGGGCGCCGGCGGCGTCGAACTGCTCATCAACCTTCTCTGCTTCGAACGCCTCCAGCGCGGCGTGGACGGAGCCGAGGTCTTCAAACGGGGCGTGCAGCGCCACCTGTGCGTAGTCGACCAGCGGGCTGCGTTCGGCCTGGCGCAGGCACTCCGCGGCGGACCCGCCATAGGCGCGCACCAGGCCGCCGGCGCCGAGCTTGATGCCGCCGTACCAGCGGGTCACCACCACCACGATCTGGTCATAGCCCTGGCCGTCGATGGCGGCCAGGATCGGACGGCCGGCGGTACCCGCCGGTTCGCCGTCATCGCTGGAGCGGTAGTCGTCGCCGATCCGCCAGGCCCAGCAGTTGTGGGTGGCATCGGGAACGCGCACCGATTCCAGCCACGCTGCGGCTTCAGCCGCACTGCCGACGGCGACGGCGCGGGCAAAAAAGCGGCTGTGTTTGACCTCGATCTCGTGCGAGGCGGGTGCGGCAAGGGTGTCGAGCGTCATTCGTCCAACAAGCCGTCAAGATCGTCGGGCAGGGACTGGAAAGGATACCGGCGACGGTATTCGCGCAGGCTTTCGCGCGCTACGTCGAGCTCGCCGGTATCCCGCTGCTCTCGGATCCGCTCGAGCCACAGGTGCTGGAACTCGGGGGACTCCACCGTCGCCGGGGGATCGCCATGCAGGTCGTCCAGGTGCAGGTCATCGCCCTCGAGTGGGATGAGGCCATGGTTGGCGTCAGCGGCCTGGTCCGTTTCGAGTTCGACGGTGACCGGGGCGGAAGGGGGCGGCGGCGATGCGGGTGGGGCCGGAGGCGAGTCGCGAACCTGTGCGGGTTCCGCAACGCGGCTCTCGCTTGCAATCAAAGGGGAGTCGGGTGCGGCTGGAGCAGGCCTTTTGACCGTCGCTGGGATGTTTCCCACGGGAGTCGGCCGCAGCTGCCAGGCAACGCCCACGGCGAAAGCCAGCAAAGCGGCGATCCCAAGCGCCGCAGGCCAGTGCCTGTGTGGGCGTGAATCCGGGGGGGCCTGATTGTGGTTCATGACTGCACCAACGCCCCATCACTGGGCGCGTCGATGACCGGGGCGGGGGTAAGTGAGTCCTTCACCATTGGCAGGTTAAGCGTTGGCGGTGTGAACGGGAAGCCGACGGGTTGCCGGTTCCGGCACAGTTTGCCGTTAGATGGGGGAGGGCGAGGGGGATCCCGTACTGGCTTGGACGGAGTGGGACTTATGACGGGCGGGCCCTGGACCAGGGTGGAAGCTGCCGGCGGCGAGCTGGAGCGGCGGGTGGCCGAACGCACCCTTGCGCTGCAGCAGGCCAATGCCGTCCTGCAGGCTGAGATCATCGAGCGCCAGCATTCGGAGCGGCTGCAGCGGGCACTGTTCCGGATCAGCGAACTGTCGGTGACCGCGGTCAGCATGGAGCGTTTCCATGCCGATGTGCACGAATTGGTGGATGGCCTGCTTTACGCGAAGAATTTCTATGTGGCCATGTTGTCGGCGGACGGGCAGCGGATCGAGTTTCCCTACTCGGTCGATGATCGCGATCCGGTCCGCACGTCCCGGCCGCTGACCAGGGGATTGACCGAATACGTGATCAACAGCGGGCGCGCGCTGCTGGCTGACCGCGAGGCGATCGCCCGGCTTGAGGGCAGTGGAGATCTGCGCAACTACGGCACGTTGGCCCACAGCTGGCTGGGCGTACCGCTGGAGCTGGACGGCGAAGTGGTGGGAGTGATCGCCGTGCAGAGCCATTCGCCGGACATCCACTTCGGGCAGCGTGACCAGGAGCTGCTGACCTTCGTGGCCCAGCACATCGGCATTGCCCTGTCGCGCAAGCGCGCGCAGGACGCGCTGCGTGCCGCGCACGCTCATCTGGAGTCCCGGGTGGATAGCCGTACCCGCGAGCTGAAGGAGGTCAACCGCGAGCTGCGTGCCCAGATCGGCGAGCGGATGCGCGCAGAGCAGCGCCTGCTTGACCAGGCCCGGCATGACGACCTGACCGGGCTGCCAAACCGGACCCACCTGCTGGAAAAGCTGGACGCCGCGATCAGCCGCATGCACGAGCCGGGGTCGATTCCTTTCACCGTACTGTTCATGGACCTGGACCGGTTCAAGCTGGTCAATGACAGCGTTGGCCATGCGGCCGGCGACGACATGCTGATCGAAACCGGGCGGCGGGTGCGGCGCGCGCTCAACGCCAACGACACGGTGGCGCGGCTGGGCGGGGACGAGTTTGCGGTGCTGCTGGAAAACGTGGCCACGGCGCCGGCGGCCGAGGGGGTGGCGGCGCGCCTGCTGCGTGAGTTGGCGCGGCCGGTATGGATCGCAGGCCGTGAGCTTTTCCCCTCGGCCAGCATCGGCATTTCGGTGTGGCAGCCGCGCTACCGCTATGGCGAGGAGATGATCCGTGACGCCGACGCGGCCATGTACCGCGCCAAGGCGCGGGGCCGGGCCCGCAGCGCCGTCTTCGATGAGGCCATGCGCGCCGAGGCCACGCGGCTGCTGGATCTGGAGGCCGACCTGCGCCGGGCGATCAACAAGAAGGCGTTCGAACCGTATTTCCAGCCGATCGTGCGCCTATCGGACGGCGAGGTGGTGGGCCATGAAGCGCTGCTGCGCTGGAACCATGAGATCCGCGGGATCCTGACGCCGGTGGATTTCATCGGCGTGGGCGAGGACAGCGGCCTGATCGAGCAGGTGGACTGGCTGCTGTACCAGGACGTGGCCAGACAGCTGCGCGTACCCCGTCATGGGTATATCTCCATCAACGTGTCGCCGCGGCATTTCCACTCCGATGACTTCGCCAGTCGGCTGCTGTCCCTGCTGGAGATGGAAAAAGTGGACCCGGCGCGGCTGCGGATCGAGATTACCGAAGTGGCCCTGCTCGACGATGCCCCCCGGGCCCTGCGCATGCTCAACATGCTGCGCGAGCGCGGGGTGGTTGCCCTGCTGGACGACTTCGGTACTGGCTTTTCGGCGCTGTCCTACCTGCATCGGTTTCCGATCCAGTCGTTGAAGATCGACCAGAGTTTCGTCGCCGGCCTGGAGGGCGAGGTGCGCACGGAAAGCCACGCCCTGGTGCGCGCGATCCTGGCGCTGGCGGGAACGATCGGCATCGAGACCGTTGGCGAAGGCGTGGAAACGGAGCGGCAGCGGGATGTGCTGCTGCGCCTGGGGTGCGAGTACGGACAGGGCTATCTGTACGGAAGTCCGCAGCCATTTGACGCCATGAACGCTGAGACCATGAACGGCTGAGCGCGCAGGCCGGGCGTCAGTCACGGCCTGCACGGATCGTTTGCCTGCGCGCTTCGCCAATCAGCTCCACCAGTTCGGCACGCAGCTGCCAGGGATCGTCACCGACCGATGCGCGCGCGCTGCCCTCGATCTCATCCCAGCCCCAGCCGTCGATCTGTGTCCCGCCACGCAGGGCATCGGCGTAGGCCGCCACCGCAGATGCAAAGCGCAGCTGTTCGCTCGGACGGGTGCGCATTGTCTCGCGGGTCACCGGAGTCTCGATCAGCTTGCTGGTGTCATGGCCAGGAAGCTTGTAGCGCAGGCGCAGATGGGCAAACTCCTCACCGCGAGCCTCCGTGGCCGTGGAAGTCGTGCCGTAGCGCAGCGGTGGCAAGCGCTCGCCACCCGATCCCACCAGCGCCACTTCATACAGCGCAGTGACCTCGTGCCCGGCACCGATATCACCGGCGTCAACGCGGTCATTGGCGAAGTCCTCGCGCTGCAGCAGCCGGTTTTCGTAGCCGATCAGGCGGTACTCGGCCACCTGCGCCGGGTTGAACTCGATCTGGACCTTGACGTCGTGGGCAATGGTCAGCAGCGTGGCCGACATCTCTTCTACCAGCACCTTGCGCGCCTCGCGCAGGGTGTCGATATAGGCCAGCTTTCCGTCGCCGGCCTGGGCCAGGCGCTGGGCCAGTGCATCGTTGTAATTGCCCTGGCCAAAACCGAGCACGGTCAGGGCGATGCCGTCCTTGCGGCGGTCGGCGACCAGCGTTTCCAGAGTGCCGCCATCAATGTTGCCGACGTTGAAGTCGCCATCGCTGGCCAGGATTACCCGGTTCACGCCGTCTTCCAGGAAAGCCTGCCGCGCCATGTTGTAGGCCACCCGCAGGCCGTCGCCGCCGGCGGTGGCGCCATGGGCCTGCAGCCGCTCAATCGCGGCGTTGATCTCTTCGTGGCGATCGCCGGGCGTCGGAGGCAGGACCACGCCTGCGTGGCCTGCATAGGCGACGATTGATACGCGGTCCTGTGGGCGCAGCTGGCTCACCAGCTCGGCAAAAGCCTGCTTGAGCAGGGGCAGCTTGTCGTGACTGCTCATGGAACCCGAGGTGTCGATCAGGAACACCAGGTTGGCCGGCGGCAGCTCCAGCTTCGGCACGTCATAGCCCTTGATGCCGATCATCAGCAGGTGGCGGTTGTCGTTCCAGGGCGCCGGTGCCATCTCCGTGGTGACGCGGAACGGAACTTCACGGGAGTCAGGGGCGGCGTGCCCATAGGAGAAATAGTTGATGAACTCCTCGGCACGCACCGCATCGGCCGGCGGGCGGATGCCGTTTCGCAGCATCCGGCGCACGTTGCTGTAACTGCCGGTGTCGACATCGACGGAGAAGGTGGAAACCGGCTGTTCGCTGGTCCGCTGCACCGGGTTGTCGCTGCGCTCGTCGTAACGCTCGGTGTTGACGTGGGGAGGAGGCGGAAAGCGTTCGCCAGCGGTACGTGCCAGGGAGTCAAACGGGCGTGCGGATTCGAAGGAGTGCGCCGGTGCCGGTGGCGAGGGCGGTGCAGGAGGCGATGGCGGCCTCGGGGTATCAAACACGACAGGTGGACTGTCTGAAGTGCTCTTGCAGCCGGACAGGACAAGGCTGCCGAGCAGCAGGGCGGTCAGAATCGGACGTTGCATGGCACTCTCCGTGTGTTGGTCCAGGCTGCCAATGTACGTGAGGCTCAGCCGCGGATCACCAACAGGCGCGGTTCGGTCATGTCCTCGATCGCATAGCGCACGCCTTCCCGGCCCAGCCCGGACTGTTTGACCCCGCCATAGGGCATGTTGTCCACCCGGAAACTGGGGATATCGCCCACGATCACGCCGCCGACTTCCAGCGCATCCCATGCACGCATCGCATGGGCCAGGCTGGCCGTGAACACGCCGGTCTGCAGGCCGAAATCGCCAGCGTTCACGATGGCAAGTGCCTCGCCGAAGTCATCGAAAGGCTGCAGGCAGGCCACCGGGCCGAATACCTCCTGACGGTACAGATCGCTGTCGGGCGGCACATGCTCCATCAGCGTCGCCGAAACCATGTTGCCCTTGCGCGCCCCGCCGACAAGGCGCTTCGCCCCGTCTGCCATCGCGTCTTCGACCCATGATTCAATCCGTTTGGCGGCGTCCTCATCAATCACCGGGCCGATAAAGGTGCCTTCCTCGCGCGGATCACCCATGGGCAGACTGGCCACTTTCTTCTTCAGCTTGCGGCGCAGCGGTTCGTACAGATCACGGTGAACCAGAATGTGCTGCACGCCGATGCAGCTCTGGCCGGACTGGTACCAGCCGCCGAATGCCAGCCGGTCGACCACATGATCCAGGCTGGCACCCGGATCGGCATCGACGATGCAGGCCGCATTGCCACCCAGCTCCAGAGTGACCTTCTTGCGACCGGCCTGCGCCTTCAGGTCCCAGCCGATCAGTCCGCCGGTAAAGCTGAGCAGCTGGATGCGCTCGTCTTGCACCAGCAGCGAGGCGTCGTCGTTACTGCAGGGCAGGATTGAAAATGCCCCTTTGGGCAGATCGGTTTCAGCCAGGATTTCGCCAATGATCAGCGCCCCCACCGGGGTCTTGGCCGCGGGCTTGAGCACGAACGGGCAGCCGGCTGCGATGGCGGGCGCCACCTTGTGCGCCACCAGGTTGAGCGGGAAATTGAACGGAGTGATGAAGCTGCACACGCCGATCGGAACGCGCTTGACCATGCCCCGGTAGCCACGGCTGCGCTCGGAGATCTGCAACTCTACGGTTTCGCCTTCGATCCGGGTGGCTTCACCGGCAGCGATGCGGAAGGTGTCGATCAGTCGGTCCACCTCGCCGCGGGCGTCGTTGATCGGTTTGCCGGCCTCGATGCAAAGGGCCAGCGCCAGCTCGTCGTAACGCTCACGGAAACGCTGCACGCAGTGTTCCAGCACATCGCGGCGCGCGTCCGGGGTGAACTCCTGCATCGGCCGGCGGGCACGACTGGCCGCAGCGATTGCCTTGCGCACCGCTGCCGTATCGGCAAAGGCAACGCGGGTGGCGATGCGTCCGGTGTACTTGTTGCGTACTTCCAGGTCCGTATTGGCCGCCACCGGCTGGTTGGCGACGTAGTACGGATAGCTGGCGGCAAGGCTGCCGCGCACGCGTTTGGCTGTGGTCTTTTTCCTGGTCATTTGATTGCGGCGCTCAGACGGGGAATGTCTTCGTTGAGGATCCGGTCGTCATCGGAATAGTCAATTGGAAGCTCGATCAGGTCCACGCCCGGCCGCTCCAGCACATCACGCAGCAGCGGGGCGAACGCCTCAGTCGATTCGACCCGATGACCACGGGCACCGTAACTTTCGGCGTACTTCACGAAATCCGGGTTGCCGTAATCCATGCCGAAGGCGGGGTAGTCCTCATGGCTCTGCTTCCACTTGATCATGCCGTAGGCATCGTCGCGCAGCACGATCACCACCAGGTCCAGCTTCAGGCGCACGGCGGTTTCCAGTTCCTGCGAATTCATCATGAATCCGCCGTCCCCGCACACTGCCACCACCTTGCGATCCGAATGCACCATGCGCGCAGCCATGGCGACGGGCAGGCCGGCGCCCATGGTGGCCAGCGCATTGTCCAGCAGCAGGGTGTTTGGCCGCTGGCAGCGGTGGTTGCGCGCAAACCAGAGTTTGTACAGGCCGTTGTCCAGGGAAATGATGTCGTCGGCGCCCAGCACCGTGGCCATGTCGGCTACCAGCCGCTGGCTGACCATGGGGAAGCGCGCATCTTCCGCGCGGTCCTGCAGGTGCTCCATGAGCGCGCTGCGGGCGCGGTCAAAGCAGCCGAAGTCCCAGTGCTCCTGCGGCTCCAGCGCCTCGGCCAGCTGCCACACGGCATTGGCAATGTCGCCCACCACTTCCACCTGGGGGAAGTACACCGGATCCACCACCGCGCTTGAATAGTTGATGTGGATCACCGTGCGCTTGCCCTCGCGCATGAAGAACGGCGGCTTCTCGATCACGTCGTGGCCGATGTTGATGATGCAGTCGGCCGCATCGATGGCGCGGTGGACAAAGTCGTCGTCGGACAGCGCCGCCGTGCCCATCCACAGCGGCCCGGTTTCATCCAGCACACCCTTGCCCATCTGGGTGCTGAAAAACGGGATGCCGAGCTTGTCGATGAAGGCGGCGAGCATGCGCGCGGTGGTCTTGCGGTTGGCGCCGGCGCCGACCATCAGCAGTGGCCGTCGCGCATCGCGGATGGCGGATGCGGCGCGTTCGATGGCCTTGTGTTCGGCCAGCGGCCGGCGTGAATGCGAGGGCGGAATCAGCATGGCGTCGGTCTGGTCGCCGGCGACGTCCTGCGGCAGCTCGAGGTGGGCCGCGCCGGGACGCTCTTCCTCGGCCCGGCGGACCGCCTCGCGCACGCGGGCGGGGATGATTTCAGCCGAGACAAGCTGACGGGTGAACTTGGTCAGCGGACTCATCATCGCCACCACATCGACGATCTGGAAGTGGCCCTGGCGACTGCTGCGGATCGGCTTCTGGCCGGTGATCATCAGCATCGGCATGGCGCCAAGCTGCGCATAGGCTGCGGCGGTGACCAGGTTGGCCGCGCCGGGCCCAAGGGTGGCCAAACAGGCCCCGGCGGTGCCGGTCAGACGGCCGACGGTGGCGGCCATGAAGCCGGCAGCCTGCTCGTGACGGGTCAGCACCAGTTGGATCTTCGACTTGCGCAGGGATTCGATCAGATCGAGGTTTTCCTCGCCCGGTATGCCGAACACGTATTCGATCCCTTCTGCTTCCAGCGCGGCGACGAACAGGTCGGAGGCTTTGGTCATGGAGCGGGTTCCCGGCAGGTGGACCCCGAGCATAGGCCACCTGCCGTGACCATCAGGCGACGGCTTGTGTAGGAGCGCGCCATGCGCGCGAAGCCGCGTGAATTCTGCTTCCGGCAGATCGCAACATTCTCAAGGGGTCGGCGGGGCAGCGCCTGTCAGGACTGTCGGCGACATGGACGTCGCCGACAAGCGTACATGGACGTATTCACAGCGAGTCCTGACAGGCGCTGTCCCGCCGGCTCGCCCCCGCAAACCAATCGTCACGCGGCTTCGCGCGCATGGCGCGCTCCTACTGGGGAATCACTTCCAGGTGCAGCTCGCCGTCCTGCAGCCGGGCGCTCACACGTTCGCCGGGCTGTACGTCGCCGACGCTGCGCACCACCTGGCCATCATCGCGCTGCACGATCGCGTAACCGCGGGCCACCGTGGCCAGCGGGCTCACCGCCTCCAGCGCACGGGCAAGGCCGGCCAGGCGCATCGCCTCATGGCTGAGGCGGCGGGGCAGGGTGGCGTGCAGTCGCGGCTCGATCACTGCCAGCCGGTCGCCGAGCGCGGCCAGCTGGCGCTGCGGCGCGTTGGCCCGCAGCACGCCCTGCGCGTGGCGCAATGTAGCCTGGCGGCGCTCCTGTCCGATGGCGAAGGCCGACTGCAGCCGGCGCAACGCCTGTTGCTTGCGCTGGCGCAGCGCGTCCAGCCGGGCCTGCGGACGCAGCGCATGCAGACGCAGCGCCGCACGGTCCGCCTGTTGGGACGACTGACGCAGACGGTGCGTGCCCAGGGTGACCAGGCGGCGATGCTGGGCCCGCAGGCCGGTCAGCAGGTCGGTGCGGTCGGGCACCAGCAGCTCGGCGGCGGCGGAAGGGGTCGGCGCGCGAAGATCGGCGGCGAATTCCGCCAGGCTGAAATCGGTTTCGTGGCCGATGGCCGCCACCACCGGGACCGGTGAAGCAGCGACCGCGCGGGTCAGTGCCTCGTCGTTGAACGCCCACAGATCTTCCAGCGAGCCGCCGCCGCGGGTCAGCAGCAGCGCGTCATAGCGACCGCTGGCCCCCGCGCGCTGGACCATGGTGGTGATCTGCGCCGCCGCGCCTTCGCCCTGCACGGGCACCGGCAGCACATCCACCTCCAGCAGCGGGAAGCGCCGGCCGATCACGCTCAGCACGTCGCGCACCGCCGCGCCGCTGGGCGAGGTGATCACGCCCAGCCGCTGCACGAGCGCGGGCAGGGGACGCTTACGCGCCGCGTCGAACAGGCCTTCCGCCTGCAGCTTCGCCTTCAGCTCCTCGAACGCCCGCCGCAGCGCGCCTTCACCGGCTTCTTCCAGCGAGTCGATCACCAGCTGGTAGTCACCCCGTGCTTCGTACAGCGTCAGTCGGCCGCGCGCGAGCACCTTCAATCCCTCGCGCGGCTGGAATTTCAGCCACGTGCTCTTGGGCCGGAACATCGCGCAGCGCACCTGGGCGCGCGCATCCTTGAGGGTGAAATACAGGTGTCCCGAGGCCGGCCGCGCCACGTTGCCCAGCTCGCCCTCCACCAGCACCAGCGGGAAGGTGTCTTCCAGCAGGCTGCGGGCCAGGGTGTTGAGCTGCGATGGGGTGAGGATTTCGCCGGTAACGTTGTCATTCATCGGCACAGGATATCGCGCCGGCCGGTACCGGGATCCGTCACGGTGCGGCCTTCCCTACAATGCCGGCTCAACCAATCCTGGAAGACCGCGCATGAAACGTATCGCACCAGCCCTGCAATGCAGCCTGATCGCCCTGGCAATCACCGCCTGCAGCCCAGCTTCGCAGGCGATCGAAGAAGATGCGGCGACCTCCGTGGAAGCGCCTGTCATGGCGCAATCGCAGGAAATCTTGATCGAAGCGCCCTGGGTGCGCCAGCCGCCGCCTTCCGCGCAGGTCGCGGCCGGCTACATGCGCATCGAGAATCCCGGTGCGGATGCGGACCGGCTGCTTGCGGTGGAAACGGGCGACGCCGCGCGCGTGGAGATCCACGAAATGGAAGAAGTGGACGGGATCATGCGCATGCGCGAGGTCCAGGGCGGGCTTGAGGTGCCGGCCTCCGGACACGTGGAGCTGGTGCCGGGTGGATATCACCTGATGCTGATGGAACCACGCGAGGGCCTGGCTGCCGGCCAGCAGCTGGAAGCGACGCTGGTATTCGAGCAGGCGGGCGAGGTGCCGGTGGTCTTCGACGTGCGCCCGGTCGATGGTTCGGCCGTATCGCACGATCACGCCAATCACGACGCCAACCACGATGATCACGCGGGCGACCATGCTGACGATCACGCCCACGGCCACTGACGCGCCCGCAGGGCCAGGGCAGGGCCGCTCCCACGCGGCCCGCCAGCTGGCGTCATGCGCGGTTGTCCCGCGCCCGGTAAAATGGCCGCATGTCCGCACAGCCTGAATCCCTGCCCCCCTGCCACGCCGATCCGGCGCCCGCCTACGGTCCGGCCTCGCGCCGCGCCACGCGCCAGGTGCGCATTGGCAATGTCCTGGTGGGCGGCGACGCCCCGGTCGTGGTGCAGTCGATGACCAACACCGACACCGCCGATGTCGCCGGTACGGCAAAGCAGATCGCCGATCTGTGGCGCGCCGGCTCGGAGATGGTGCGGATCACGGTGAACAATCCGGAGTCCGCCGCTGCCGTGCCGCGGATCGTCGAGCGCCTGGCGATGCAGGGCGTGGAAGTGCCGGTCATCGGTGACTTTCACTACAACGGCCACCAGCTGCTGGCCGCGGAGCCGGCCTGCGCTGAAGCCCTTGCCAAGTATCGGATCAACCCCGGCAACGTCGGTTTCGGCAAGAAGCGCGATACCCAGTTTGCCCAGCTGATCGAGTTTGCGATCAAGTACGGCAAGCCGGTGCGCATCGGCGCCAACTGGGGCTCGCTGGACCAGTCGCTGGCTGCGGTGCTGATGGATGAAAACGCGCAGCGTGCCGAACCCTGGGATGCCGGCCGGGTACTGCGCGAGGCGCTGATCCGCTCGGCGCTGGATTCTGCCGAGCGGGCGGTTGAACTGGGCTTGGCGCGTGAAAACATTGTGCTCAGCGCCAAGGTCAGCGGCGTGCAGGAGCTGATCGCCGTGTACCGCGATCTGGCGGCGCGCTCCGATTTTGCCCTGCACCTGGGACTGACCGAAGCCGGCATCGGCAGCAAGGGCATCGTGGCCTCCAGCGCGGCGCTGGCGGTGCTGATGCAGGAAGGCATCGGCGACACCATCCGTATCTCACTGACGCCCGAGCCGGGCCAGGCCCGCACCACCGAGGTGGTCGTGGCCCAGGAACTGCTGCAGACCCTGGGGCTGCGTGCCTTTACCCCGATGGTCACAGCGTGCCCGGGCTGTGGCCGCACGACCAGCGAGTTCTTCCAGGAGCTGGCCCAGGTGGTGCAGGAGCACGTGCGGGCAAAGATGCCGGAGTGGAAGATCAGCCATCCGGGCGCGGAGAACATGACCCTGGCGGTGATGGGCTGCGTGGTGAACGGGCCAGGCGAATCACGTCACGCCAATATCGGCATCTCCCTGCCCGGCACCGGTGAGGCGCCGGCCGCGCCGGTGTTCGAGGACGGCAAGAAGACCGTCACCCTGCGTGGGGAGGGCATTGCCGGCGAGTTCGTCGGCCTGATCGACAGCTACGTCGATCGCCACTACGGCACCGGCGCGACGCCAGCGGCGGACTAGCCGCTATTCCAGCGGTTTGTTCGCCGCCGGCGTGGCGCCGGTGACCTGGCGCCGCTTGCGCCGGGCGATCACGGCTTCACGATGGGCGATGTAGCCGTTGGCACCGAGGATGATTGCCGCGCCGGCAATCGTCCACGCGTCCAGCACTTCTGCGAACAGCAGCCACCCCAGCAGGGCGACGATCGGCAGCTGCAGGAAGCTGATCGGCGACAGCGCGCTCACATCGCCGATGTTCAGCGCCCGGGTCCAGAACATGTGCCCGGCCGTGCCCAGCACGCCCGCGGCGATCACCCACAGCCAGGTGATGCCCTGCGGCCCCTGCCACACGGCCAGGGCCGGCAGCAGAGACATCGGCACCCACAGGATGGTGGTCCACAGCACCACGCGATCGGCCGGCTCGCTGCGGGTCAGCTGCTTGATCTGGATGGCCACCGCAGCGCTGATCACCGCGCCGGCCACCGCCACCATGCTGCCCCAGCTGAACTCGTTGCCGCCGGGCCGCACGATCACCAGTACGCCGATGAAGCCGGCCACCACGGCACTCCAGCGCCGCGCCCGCACCTGTTCGCCCAGCCAAAAGGCGGCGGCGATGGTGACGAACAGCGGCGATGAGTACGACAGCGACACCGCATGCGCCAACGGCAGGTTGGCGATCGCCCAGAAGCCGCACAGCATGGCCAGGGTGCCGAGCACGCAGCGGAACACGTAGCGCGGCAGCTGGGTGGTGCGCAGCAGTCCGATGCCGTGCAGGCGCAGCAGTGGCAGGGCAGCCAGCATGCCGAAGAAGGAGCGGAAGAACGCCACTTCGAACGCATGCAGCTGCTCGGAGGCCAGCCGGATTGTCAGCACCATCAGCGCGAACAGCACCGTGCTGGTGAGCATCAGCAGGGCGGCCTGTACAGGCACCGGACGGCTCACCAGTCCGCGCCGATGATCCGCGGCTCGGGCTCGAGCATCACCCCGAAGCGCTGGTTGACCGAAGCCGCAATTTTCCGGGCCAATGCCAACAGCTGGGCGCCCGTGGCGTCGCCGTGGTTGACCAGCACCAGGGCGTGCCGGTCGGACACGGCCGCGTCGCCATCACGATGGCCCTTCCAGCCACAGGCGTCGATCAGCCAGGCGGCCGACAGCTTGCGGCTGTCCGTATCACCACCCGGGAACACCGGCAGCTGTGGATGTTGCTGCAGCAGCGATTCGGCCAGCACCGCTGGCACGATCGGGTTCTTGAAGAAACTGCCGGCGTTGCCGAGCACCGCGGGGTCGGGCAGCTTGCTGCGCCGGACCCGGCACACCGCCTCGGCCACCTGTGAGGCGGTGGGGGTGGTGATGCCGGCACGGTCCAGCTCGGCGCTGATGCCGGCATAGCCCAACCGCAGGTCCGCCGTGCGTGACAGCTGGAAAGTCACCGCACTGATCACCCAGCGGCCGGGCTCGCGCTTGAAGCGGCTGTCCCGGTAGGCGAAGCCGCACTCAACGCCGCTGAGCTGTACCTGGGCGCCGGTCTGGCGATCGAAGGCCTCCACAGCATGGATGCGCTCGCCAGCTTCCACGCCGTAGGCGCCGATGTTCTGGATCGGGGCGGCGCCTACCGTGCCCGGGATCAGCGACAGGTTCTCCAGGCCAGCCAAGCCGTGACCCAGCGTCCAAAGCACGAAATCGTGCCATTCCACGCCGGCCTCGGCACGCACCAGTGCGTTGTCACCGTCGTCATCGACGATGCGGATGTCCTGGCCGGTGAGGACCAGGACCACGCCGGCCGGATCCGCGGCGAACAGCAGGTTGCTGCCGCCACCCAGCACCAGTACCGGACCATCGCGCAGCGCGGCATTGGCGAACAGTTCCGGCAGGGCCGCCGCGTCGCGCACCTCCACCAGCAGGTCGGCATGCGCCTGTACGCCAAAGGTGTTGCGGGCGCGCAGCGGGGCACGCTCCGCCAATCGCCAGGCAGGGCTCATCGATGCTTCACAGCGGCGGCAGTGGGCCGCGGCTGGGTGCTTCCCGGCGTCGCCGGATGGCTTCCACGCACTCTCCGATCAGGGTCGGGCCGCGATAGATCAGGCCCGTATAGCACTGCACCAGCGTGGCGCCAGCGGCGACCTTCTGCACCGCGTCGGCGCCGGACAGGATCCCGCCCACGCCTATCAGCGGGATGGATTCCGGCAGCCGGGTGCGCAGCCTGCGCAGCACGGTGGTGGACTTGTTCATCAGCGGCGCACCGGACAGGCCTCCGTTCTGGTCCGCGTGGGCGTGACCCTTTATTTCGGTGCGCGAGATGGTGGTATTGGTGGCGATCACGCCATCCACCTCCAGTTCCGACAGCACCCGCGCTGCGGCTTCCACGTCATCGTCGCTGAGATCCGGCGCCACCTTGACCAGCATCGGCACGCGCCTGCCGTGCGTAGCGCCGAGTCGCTCCTGCGCCTCGCGCAGATGGCCGATCAGGTGCCGCAGCGCCTGCTCTTCCTGCAGCTCACGCAGCCCCGCGGTATTGGGCGAGGAAATATTGACGGTGAGGTAGTCGGCCAGCGGATACACCCGTTCCATGCAATGCACGTAATCCAGGTGCGCTGATTCGTTGGGGGTGTCCTTGTTCTTGCCGATGTTGATGCCGAGCATGCCGGGTCCGCTGCGGCGCGCGCGCTCAACGTTGTGGACCAGGGCATCGACGCCGGCGTTGTTGAAGCCCAGGCGGTTGATGACCGCGCGATGCTGGGGCAGGCGGAACATCCGCGGTTTGGGATTGCCTTCCTGGGGTCTGGGCGTGACAGTGCCGACCTCCACGGATCCAAATCCCAGCGCGAACAGGGCGTCGATATACGCGCCGTTCTTGTCCAGTCCTGCAGCCAGTCCTACCGGATTGGGGAACTGCAGGCCGAACGCCTGCACCGGCATGTCCGGACTGCGGCGGGCAAGCAGCGGTCCCGCGCCGCAGCGCCTGGCCGCCTGCAGGGCAGACAGGCCAAGGCCGTGGGCCTTCTCGGCATCGATGCGGAACAGCAGGGGTCGCAGGAGGGGATACATGTCAGGCGGCATCCCGAACACGATGCAATGACAGGAAAGGGACGGCGCGCGGCCCGGAAGCCGCGCGCCGTTCGGTCACAGGTCGAACTTGATGCCCTGGGCCAGCGGCATTTCATCGGAGTAGTTGATGGTGTTGGTCTGGCGACGCATGTAGGCACGCCATGCGTCCGAGCCGGACTCGCGACCACCACCGGTTTCCTTCTCGCCACCGAAGGCGCCACCGATCTCGGCACCGGAAGTGCCGATGTTGACGTTGGCGATGCCGCAGTCGGAGCCGGCAGCAGACAGGAACTTTTCCGCAGCCTTCAGGTTCTGGGTGAAGATCGACGACGACAGGCCCTGCGGCACGTCGTTCTGCATCTCGATCGCCTCTTCCAGATCCTTGAACTTCATCACGTACAGGATCGGGGCGAAGGTTTCGGTCTGGACGATTTCAGCATCCGCCGTCAGGCCGGTGATGATGGTCGGCAGGACGAAGTTGCCCTTGCGATCGGTCAGCGCCTCGCCGCCGGTGGCAACCGTGCCGCCGGAAGCCTTGGCCTTCTCGATGGCGGCCAGGTAGCCCTGCACGCCCTCGGCGCTATTGAGCGGGCCCATCAGGTTGGCCGGATCGGTCGGGTCACCGATCTTCTTTTCCACCTGCTTGTAGCCGGCGACCAGCTTTTCCAGGACATCGTCGTGGATCGACTCGTGCACGAACACGCGGCGGGTGCTGGTGCAGCGCTGGCCGGCGGTGCCGACCGCGCCGAACACGATGGCCGGGATTGCCAGCTTCATGTCCGCGCTTTCGTCCACGATCATGGCGTTGTTGCCGCCCAGTTCCAGCAGCGAGCGACCCATGCGCTTGGCCAGGCGCTCACCCACGGTGCGGCCCACCTTGGTGGAACCGGTGAAGCTGATCAGCGGGATGCGCTTGTCGTCAACGAACTTCTCGGCCAGCTCGGTGCCGGCGTCGTTGATCAGGAAGAAGATGTCGGGGAAGCCTGCTTCGCGCAGGGCCTCGTTGCAGACCTTCATCGAGGCGATCGCCGACAGCGGGGTCTTCGGCGACGGCTTCCAGATGCAGATATCGCCGCAGACGGCAGCCACGAAGGCGTTCCACGACCACACTGCAACCGGGAAGTTGAACGCGCTGATGATGCCCACCAGGCCCAGCGGGTGCCACTGCTCGTACATGCGGTGGCCCGGGCGCTCGGAGTGCATGGTCAGGCCGTACAGCTGACGCGACAGACCAACGGCGAAGTCGCCGATGTCGATCATTTCCTGTACTTCGCCGTCGCCTTCCGGCTTGGACTTGCCCATTTCCAGGGCAACCAGCGAACCCAGCGCATCCTTGTGCTCACGCAGGGCGTTGGCGCACAGACGGATGGCTTCACCACGGCGAGGAGCCGGGGTGGTGCGCCAGACCTGGAAGGACTCCTGGGCGCGCTTCACGATGGTCTCGTAATCCTCGGCGGTGGTCGCCTGCACCTTCGCCAGCACCTCGCCGTTGCTTGGATTGATCGGCTCGATCACGCCGGCGCCGGAGGCCTGCGACCATTCGCCGCGACCAAGATAGGTGCCGGATTCGGTATCAGTCAGGCCGAGGGCGGTGAGGACGGGATGGGGCATTGGACAACTCCTGGAGGGTAAAGGGTCGAAAGAGGCGATGTGTGGGCTTGTCCCGCGCATGGGGCGGACGGCTGCAACAGCCTTGGAGGCAAGCGGATCCGTGGATTGGCGACCCCGGCACGATTCGAACGTGCGACCTTTCCCTTAGGAGGGGAACGCTCTATCCAGCTGAGCTACGGGGCCTGATATCGCGCCATGCAGTGGAAATGGTGGAGCGGAGGAGGATCGAACTCCCGACCTTCGCGTTGCGAACGCGACGCTCTCCCAGCTGAGCTACCGCCCCACGGATGCCACTTCAGTCGCGGGCATTATACGGCCGGGTCAGTTGACGGCAACTGCTTGGCAAGCAGCGGAGCCAGCACGGGTTCCAGCTGTTCGCGGCGCCATCCGGACAGGGCGTCGGGCCAGCGGCCGGTCTCCAGCAGCTGCTCCAGCCGCTTGCGCGATGCCAGTACGCCATCAGGAATGCCCAGGCTTGCGCTGAGGGCGGAAACGGCCTCCTGCATCCGGCGCACGATCTTCCGATCCGCCTCCACCGCAGGTGGCTCCGGCGCATCAGCCTCATCGACCAGCGGGGTGTCCAGGGCAGTCCAGATCTGCGCAGCCAGCTTGCGCGGTGCTTTGGGGTGCGCGTCGAGGCGACGCTGCAGCTGGGCCTGGTCCTCGGGCGGCCGGCGGGCAAGCTCGAAGGCGAGTTCGTTATCCAGTACCCAGTTGCGCGGACGATCCTGGCTGCGCGCGTGCGCCTCGCGCCAGCGCAGCAGGCGAAGCAGGCGGATGCGGGAGGGGCCATCCACGTGCTGGGCGCCGCGGGCGGACAGGTGTGGCCAGGGTTCGGGCTCGCTGCCCGCAGCGCTGACCTGGCGTGCGCAGTCGTCTTCGAACCAGGCGCGCCGACCGAGTGCGTCCAAGCGCGCGGACAGCTGGTCGTACAGCGCGCCGAGGTAACGCACGTCGTCGGCGGCGTATTCCAGCTGGGCGTCGCTGAGTGGACGCTTCAGCCAGTCGGAACGGGTCTGGCCTTTGGCCAGCTCCACGCCGAGCAGGTCGCCGACCAGACGCTGGTAGCCGATGCCTGCCGCTATGCCGGTCAGCGCGGCCGCCACCTGGGTGTCGAACAGCGGCGTCGGCGCGGCATCACAGGAGTGGCTGAAGGCCACCAGATCTTCGCCGGCGCTGTGCATGACCTTGACGATTGAGGTATCCAGCAGCAGCACGCGCAGTGCTTCCAGAATGCCCGGGGCGAGCGGGTCGATCAGCAGGATGTCGTCGTCGATGGCAAGCTGTACCAGCGCCAGCTGCGGCCAGAACGTGCGCTCGCGGATGAATTCGGTATCCAGCCCGACGTGTTGCGGACGGCTGGCCAGACGGTTGGAAAGAACGGTGGGGTCGGTGACCCAGATCGGGTTGGATGCAGACATGCAGCGAGCCTAGCAGGTTGGCCCGAACCTGAACCGGGGCACGGGTGGATTGACGCTCTGCGCAGCGCACCCTACCGTCGCGTTTTGCCCATCCATTTTGACCACCCAGATCCCGGAGGATCCGTTTGCGTATCCAGTCCCTTCTCACTGCCGTGCTGATCGCGATGCTGTGCGCCAGCTGTGGCAGGCAGACGGACACCGACGCAGCAGTGGTGGAGGAAGCGGTCGAGGACGCCTCGGGCAGCGTGACCATCAGCGGCGATGACCGCCAGGCAGGCAGCCTGACCTGGACCCGCCCGCAGGTGACGCTGGACGAGGACGGCGCCGACCAGGCTCGGGAACAAGCGGGCGAGGCGCTGGAAGAAGGCCGGCTATACGACGACGGCGAAGCGGCGATCCCGCTGTATCTGGCCCTGCTGGACCGCGATGCGGACAACGAGGACGCCAAGGCCGGTCTGGAGAATGCCAGGCAGCGGCTGCTGGAGCTGGGCTCGCAGGCGCTGGACGGGGCAGGCGAGGACGCTGCCGCCCTGCGCGATGCGCGGCGCGTGGCTGCGGTGGCGCGGGGAGTGTGGCCGGATGACGAAGAGGTTGAATCCTATCTCCAGCAGGTGGACCTGGCCGAACAGCTCTGGCAGCTCAACAGCGAGGCGGAAGAGCAGATGGCCGCCGGTAATTACGGGGACAACTACGGGGAAGCGGGAAACGGCGGCGCGATGGCCGTACTGCGCGAAGTGCTGGCGCTCAGCCCGGGGCAGCCGCGGGCAATGCAGAACGTCGCAGCGGTGGAGAGCGCCCTGATCCGCAACGCCGAAACCGCAGCCGATGAAGATGATTTCGACACTGCCGGAGTGTGGCTGGATCGCGCTGGCACCATCCGGCCGGAGGCCAGCACCGTGCCCGATGCACGCGAGCGGATCGAGCGCCAGAGATCGATGCGCATCGCCCAGCTGCGCGACCAGGGCGTGGCCGTGCTGGGTGAGTTTGACGGCATTGCCAAGGCGCGCGCGTTGCTGGGGGATTTGCTGCGTCTTGCCGAACCCGGCGATCCCTCGGCGACGGAGCTGCGCGAACGGATTGACCTGGCGGTGCACTACGGCCTGTTCCGGCCGGGCCAGATGTTCACCGATGCGCTGGAAACCGGTGGGCGAGGACCGCGCATGGTGGTGGTGCCACACGGTGCTTTCACCATGGGAGCGCCGGATAACGAGCGCGGGTCCACGGATCATGAGCGGCCGCAGCGCAATATCCGCTTCGACCGTGGTTTCGCCATGGCGGTCACCGAGGTCAGCGTGGGCGAGTTCCGCCGCTTCATCAACGCCACCGGGTTCCAGCCGCGCGCGGTGCGGCGGGGATTCTCCATGGCCTGGGACGAGCGCAGCGGCAACTTCGTGCGCAGCAGTCGGGTGGACTGGAGCTCCGGGTTCGCGGGTGGCCGGGCCGCGAGTGATATGCCGGTGATCCATGTGAGCGTCGAGGATGCCCAGGCCTATGTCGACTGGCTGTCGCAGCAGACCGGCCGCCGCTACCGCCTGCCGAGCGAGGCCGAGTTCGAATATGCGCTGCGGATGGGGACCGGTACGGCGTTTCCCTGGGGCGATGGCGAGCCGTCTGAGGGCAGCGGCAACTTTACCGGCAGCCGCGACCGTTCGACGGGCGGACGCAGCTGGAGCAACGCCTTCAGCAATTACAGCGATGGCCACTGGGGTCCTGCGCCGGTGGGCAGCTTTTCCGCCAACGAATGGGGCCTGCATGACCTGGCTGGCAACGTCAGCGAATGGGTGGCCGACTGCTGGCACGACAGCTATCGAAGGGCGCCGCGCGATGCGGCCGCCTGGGTCAATCCCGGTTGCCGCACGTACGTGATCCGGGGTGGTGCCTGGGCCAGCTCGCCGGAACAGACCCGGTCCGCCTGGCGTGCGCCAGCGGAGCGTGACACCACCAACGCGCGGATCGGCTTCAGGGTAGTGCGGGATCTTTGATTGACCCGGCGCCGACGTGGCGTCATTGGGAGTGGAGGTGAAGTCATGCAACAGCGACGGGACACCGGCCAGCGGCCTGCGCGGCGGCGCGGCGGTGGGCTGAGGATATGGGTGCTGGTGGCCTTCATCGGCTATGGCGCCTGGTACTGGTTCTCCAACCAGAGCGTGGATCCTGTCACCGGTGAAAGCGTGCTCATCGACCGTTCGCTGTCCGCCGAGGATGAAAAATCGCTGGGCCTGCAGGCGTATCAGCAGATTTTGGCCCAGGAACGGCCGATCGATCCGGATGCGCCGATCTCGCGTCAGGTACGCAATATCGCCGAGCGGCTGCTGGCCAAGGTGAGCGTTGTGGAGGCCGCGCTCGCCGCCGAGCACGGCCTGGAGCCGTCGCGGTTCTCCGAGTCGTTCGAGTGGGAAGTGAACGTCATCGATTCAGACCAGGCCAACGCGTTCGCGCTGCCGGGTGGAAAGATGGCGGTCTACACCGGCCTTGTGCCGGTGGCCGGGACCGAGGATGCCCTGGCGGTGGTGATGGGCCATGAGATCGCCCACGCGCTGCTGCGCCACGGCGCCCAGCGCATGGCCCAGCAGCGCCTGAGCCAGATCGGCCAGGCGGCGGGCGCGTTCAGCGGCATGGATCCGCAGCAGCAGCAGATGGTGATGGCGGCGATGGGCTACGGCTACCTGCTGCCGTATGCGCGCAAGCATGAAACCGAGGCCGACGAGGTGGGGCTGATGCTGGCGGCGGCGGCCTGCTTCGATCCGCATGAATCGGTGCCGCTGTGGGAGCGCATGGGGCAGGCCAGCGGGGGCCAGGCGCCGCCGGAGTTCGCTTCCACCCATCCCAATCCGGGCACTCGCATTGCCAACCTGCAGGCGCTGATGCCCAAGGCGCTCGAATACCGCGCCCGCTTCTGCGAACAGACTCCGTAGGTCGGGGCTACGCCCCCGACAGGGACTTCAGAAGCTGATAAACAGTCCGCCGTTGACGGGCAGGTTGGCACCGGTAATGAATCCCGCCTCATCGGCGGTCAAAAACTCCACCGCCCGCGCGATCTCTTCCGGCTGGCCCAACCGGCCGGCCGGCACCTTGGAGACTATGTCGTCCCGGACCTGCTGCGGCATGGCCATGACCAGCGCGGTTTCGCAATAGCCGGGAGACACGGAATTCACGGTCACGCCCTTGCGCGCGCCTTCGCGGGCCATGGCCATGGTGAACCCGTGCATGCCGGCCTTGGCCGCTGAATAGTTGGCCTGGCCGAACTGCCCGGTCTGCCCATTGACCGAGCTGATATTTACCACCCGCCCAAAGCCCCGCGCGGACATGCCTTCGATCGCGGGCTGGCACATGTTGAACACGCCGCCCAGGTTCACGTCGATCACCTGCTGCCACTGCTGGCGGTCCATCTTGCGCAGGGTCACGTCGCGGGTGATCCCGGCACCGTTGACCAGGATGTCCAGCGTGCCGTGCCTGTCTTCGACATCGGCCACGAAAGCCGCGCAGGCCTCGTGGTCGGCCACGTCGAGTGCGCTGAAGCTGACGTCCAGCCCGTCCATTTTGCGTTCGAAGCTGTCGATGCGTTCGGCATCACCGCCCAGGTCCGTGGCAATCACGGTACGTCCCGCCCGGGCCAGGGCCACGCAGATGGCGCTCCCAAGACCGCCGATGCCGCCGGTGACGACGGCAATTCTCTTGCTCATGCAGCGGATCCTTCAGCTTTCGCGCTTGTCGCCGGGGCGCTCGCGTCCCCCGGTAGGTTTCTGCCCAAGGCTGCCGGTCAGGTTCTTCTGGAACTCCTGCCACATTTCCATGTTGCGCTCGGTGAGCTTGTTCATCATGGCCCACGGCGTCTGCTCGACCAGCCCGTCCATCTGCTTGCGCAGCTGGTGCTGCTGTTCCAGGAACGAGTGCATCGAGCGCTCCAGGTAGGTACCCATGAAACCCTGCAGCGAGTCGCCGTAGAAACGGATGATCTGGCTGAGCAGTTCGGTGGACAGGATCGGCGTGCCGTCCTGTTCGTGCTCGGAGATGATCTGCAGCAGCACCTGGCGGGTCAGGTCGGCGCCGCTGCGGGCGTCGACCACTTCGAAATCCTCGCCGTCAACAATCAGTTGGCGGACATCTTCGATAGTGATGTAGCTGGAAATCTCGGTGTCATAGAGACGCCGGTTGGGGTACTTCTTGATGACACGCGTGGAGCTCATTGAGCAGGCACTCACAGATCCCTGTTGCCCTGCAGCATGGCGCAGCAGGACAGGCCTTGCAAGCTGCGCCAGGAGACCAGCGGCGCGCCCTTCGCAGTGTGGAAGGGCGCCTTCGGCCGGCTACCAGCCCATGTACTGGCCGCCGTTGGCGGCAAGGTTGGCGCCGGTGATCCAGGCGGCTTCTTCGGGCAGGAAGAAGGACACCGCGTAGGCGATTTCCTCCGGCGTTCCCAGCCGTCCGGTCGGGATCTGGGCAATGATCTTCTCGCGCACTGCCTCAGGCACAGCCATCACCATGTCGGTGCCGATATAGCCCGGGCAGACGGTGTTGACGGTGATGCCGTAACGGGCGTTTTCCTGCGCCAGCGAAATCGTGAAGCCATGCATGCCGGCCTTGGCGGCGGCGTAGTTGGCCTGGCCGTACTGTCCCTTCTGGCCATTGATCGAACTGATCTGCACGACCCGGCCCCACTTGCGGTCACGCATGCCGTTGATCACCGGGCGGGTGACGTTGAACACCGAGCCCAGGTTGGTGTTGATCACGTCCTGCCACTGCTCGGGCACCATTTTGTGGAAGGTGCCGTCGCGGGTGATGCCGGCATTGTTGACCAGGATGTCCACCGGTCCGAGCCTGTCCTCGACTTCTTTCACCATGGCGGCGGACTGCTCTGGGCAGGTGACGTCACCGGACACGGCGGTGATGTCGTAGCCGTCCTGCTTCATCTTCGCCAGCCAGGCCTGGGTGCGTTCCTCGTTGCGGTAGTTGGTTGCTACCTTGTGGCCCGCGTCGGACAGGCGCTTGCAGATTGCCGTGCCGATACCGCCGGTACCACCCGTTACCAATGCCACGCGCGTCGTCATGATGCCTGTCTCCGAATAGGGCCTGCTGGTGGGTGCGCACAATCGCGCCTGCCGTGCCTGATTCTATGCACCGGAGATGACTTGTGTGTTGTGCGCTGCGGCGAGGCGCTCCCAGCCACTTGATTTTCACTGCATGCGCTCATAATTCATGCTCACGCGTTGGTGGTTGTAGCTGCCAGCGGCCATTCACTCCCTGGAGCCTTCAGCCCCATGTTCAAGCGCGTCTTCCTGTTTCTTGCCACCAACCTGGCCGTGCTGGCCCTGGTCAGCGTGGTCATGGCGATTTTCGGTATCGACCCGGCCACCAATGCCGGATTGCTGATGTTCGCCGCCATCTTCGGTTTTGGTGGGTCCTTCGTTTCCCTGGCCATGTCCAAATGGGCGGCCAAGCGGTCCACCGGCGCGCAGGTGATCACCCAGCCACGGGGTGAGCTGGAACAGTGGCTGGTGGCCACCGTGCAGCGGCAGGCCCGCGATGCCGGCATCGGCATGCCCGAGGTGGCCGTGTATGACGCGCCGGAGATCAACGCGTTCGCCACCGGTGCGCGGCGCAACAGTGCGCTGGTGGCGGTGTCCACCGGCCTGCTGCGCTCGATGACCCGCGATGAGGCCGAAGCGGTGCTGGCCCATGAGGTGGCGCACATCGCCAACGGCGACATGGTCACCATGGCCCTGCTGCAGGGCGTGCTCAATACGTTCGTGATCTTCCTGGCGCGCATCGTCGGCCGGGCGATCGACAGCTATCTGAGCGGCAACCGCGATTCGGGTGGCGGCGGGCTCGGCTATTTCGCGATCGTGTTTGTGCTGGACATGGTCTTCGGCCTGTTCGCCAGCATGATCGCCATGTGGTTTTCGCGCCGTCGCGAGTTCCGTGCCGATGCCGGCGGGGCTGAGCTGGCCGGGCGCGAGAAGATGATCGCCGCGCTGGAAAAACTGAACCAGACCTACGGCCAGAACACCCTGCCCAAGCAGGTGGCGGCGTTCGGGATCAGCGGTGGAGTGGGTGCCGGCCTGAAGAAGCTGCTGATGAGCCATCCGCCGCTGGAAGAGCGCATCGCCACGCTGCGCAATGCTTCGGTCAAGTCGGGCATGACGATCCGGGTCTGAGCCCGTTGCGGTGGCCCGGAAATGTTCCGGGCCATCGCACGCTTATTCAAATTCGTAGGTCATGTCGGGCCCGGCCTGGGCCAGGAAGCTGCCCTGGGCGTAATCGATGCCGGCGGCGAACAGGAACGACATGCTCGCCGCATCCTGGATGTATTCGGCCACGGTGCGGATCCCCAGTTCGCGGGCCTTGCCGGCAATCTCGGAGACCCGCTGCTGGCTCTCCGGATTCTGGGCCAGGTCTTCGCTGAAGCTCCGGTCGAGCTTGAGCAGATGTGGCTGCAGGTGGCCCAGCAGCTGGAATGAATCCAGCCCCGAGCCGAACTGGGTCAGGGCCAGGCGACAGTCGAACTTGCCGATGGCCGCGGCGAAATCCTGCGCCGCCTTGAGGTGGGTGAATACCTTCGCTTCCGGCAGCTCGAGCACCAGGTATTCGCCGGGCACGCCGTGCTTGGACAGTTGCTCGCCGATATAGCGCACCAGACTGTCGTCATGCAGGGCGGCCTGGCTGATCTTGACCAGCAGGGTGGTGGGTCTGTTGGCCTGCATGCGCTCACCGATGCAGGCAATGGCGCGACCCACCACATGGTGGTCGATCTCCCACAGCAGGCCTTGCTCCTCCGCGATCTGCAGGAACTCCAGCGGCTTCACCAACTCACCTTCGCCGTCGTCCAGCCGCAGCAGGCTCTCGTACACGGCCCCGGTGTCTCCATGCAGGCTGATCACCGGCTGGTAGTGCAGTACGAAGCCATCGTTGTCCAGGGCATCGCGCAGCCGGGCCACCCACGCCTGCACGTGCTCCTCCTCGGCCCGGTCGACCGCGCCCGGATCGAAGATCTCAAAGCGGTTGCCACCCACGTCAAGGGCGGTGCGGACGCCTTCATCGGCCTTGGCCAGTACCTGGCTGACGCTGGCGATCTTCTCGCCGATCTGCACGCCGCCGATGCTGATGGTGACCACGCTGGAGCGCGTGCCGATTTCAAACACGTCTGCCGCGAAGCCTTCTGCAAGGCGGCGGGCCATCGCCTTGGTGGTGTCGTAGTCGGCGTCGGGGATCAGCAGGGCCAGGCGATGCTCGGAGTAGCGCGCCGCGATGGCGTCGCCGCCGGCGCAGGCCTGCAGCCGCTGTGCGAGCGCGGCCAGCATGTCGTCGGTGGCATCCAGGCCGATTTCCTGCAGCAGCCGCTGATAGTGGTCCGGTTCGATCAGCAACAGGCCGTGGCGGCCTGCGCCCTGGGCGGCGTGGGCGACCGCGTCTTCCAGCCGGCGCAGGAACGTGGGCCGGTTGAGCAGGCCGGTTACCTGATCGCGTTGACGCAGCTCTTCCATCTGGCGGGCAAGCTCGGGATCGACCTCCTCGCGACGGAAGATCACCTGCAGGCAGGGTTCGCCTTCGTACTGGGCCGTGGTGAATTCCATCGAGGCGGGGAAGCCGTTGCCTTCGATGTCGCGCGCTTCCAGGTCATAGCGCTCGGGCGGCGATTCGCCCCGGCTCAGGCGCTTGAGCAGGTCCTTGAACTCCTCCACGTGCTGGGGCGCCACCATGTCCAGCAGTGACATGCCTTCCACGTCCTCGAACGCGTCGTAGCCAAACATCTCCAGATAGGCCCCGTTGGCGCGGATATGCATGCCTTCGTGGATGTAGGCAATCGGATCGCGAGAGGAATCGATCAGCGCGTCGCAGCGGCGCTCGGTCTCGCGCACCCGGCCTTCAAGCAGGCGCAGCATGCGGCGGGCGTTGAGGTCGTTGCGCTCATCACGCACTGCGTTGAGCAACAGCTGGTCGTTGTCGCGCAGGACGATGCGGCGTGCACCGTGCGCGTGGGCGCTGATGAAGCTGTCGCTGTCGATGCTGTCGGCCACGGCCAGCAGGGGAACGTCCTTGCCGCTGGCCTGCAGCTGACGCGCAACCTCCTCCAGCGGGATCGTGGCGGAGCCCAGCGCTGCCAGGACCAGATCGATCCCCTGGCCGGAGAACATGCCTTCCAGCTCTTCCAGCGAGGCAGGGCGCAGCGGTCGCACGGCGATGCCGGCGTTGCGCAGTGCGCTCACGATCGCCTCGGCCTCTTCCATGCTGTCGTCGATGACCATCAGCCGAAGCGCATTGTCTTGGTGTGTCGCCATGTGTCTCCCCCAAAGTGCTCCCGGGTTATGCCACGCACCCCGGGTCGAGTCTATTGAAGATGCCTCAAAGTGGGCGCTTGGACGCGTCCCCGGCGACTTCGCGCACCAGCTTTGGAACCAGGTAGCCGGGCAGGCGGTGAAGCAGGGCGCGGTGCAGGGCCAGGGCCGTTGCGTCAGCCACTTCGAAATGGGCGGCGCCGGCCACCCGGTCCAGCTGGTGCAGGTAATAGGGCAGCACGCCCGCCTCGAAACCCCGTTCGCACAGATCGGCCAGGGCCTGCTCGCTGTCGTTCACCCCGCGCAGCAGCACGGCCTGGTTGAGCAGGGTGGCGCCGGCGCCCCGCAGGCGTGCCATGGCGGCATCCACATGGGGATCGAATTCGTTGCCGTGATTGGCGTGTACCACCACGGTGGTTGGCCAGGGCAGGGCGGCCAGCCAGTCGATGAGTTCATCATCCACGCGCTCGGGCAGCACGATCGGCAGTCGGCTGTGGATACGCAGCCGCCGCAGGTGCGGGATCGCGACCAGGGCGTCGGTCAGTTCGGCCAGCTTGGAGGTGGCCAGCGACAGCGGGTCGCCCCCGGACAGGATCACCTCGTCAATCTGCGGGTCCGCCGCGATGGCGGCTGCGGCCTCACGCCAGCCCCCGGCGGCAGCGGTTTCCTCCGCGTAGGGGAAATGCCGACGGAAGCAATAGCGGCAGTGGACCGCGCAGCTGCCGGTGGACACCAGCAGGGCGCGGCCGTTGTACTTGCGGATCAGCCCGCGTCCGGCGCGTGCGGCGCCGTCGCCGACAGCGTCAATGTCGAACCCGGGAACCGGGCGCATTTCCTCATCCAGCGGCAATACCTGGCGCAGCAGGGGGTCGTCCAGGTCGCCACGGCGCATCCGGGCCACGAAGCTGCGCGGCACCCGGAGAGGAAATTGTGCCGCGGCGGCAGCGGATACGGCAGCGGCCGCATGTTCGAGCCCGAGCAGCGACAGCAGCTCGCGCGGGTCCCGTACTGCCTCGCGCCAGGCCTGTTGCCAGCGACGTTGCTGCATGGATAGGGGAGCTGCAGGTATCATGAATGGTCAGTTTCCGTCCGCCCCGGAAGGTTGGGTCGGACCCCACATTCTAATCCGCCAGCGCGGCGGACACCGCAGGAGCAACCGATGGCCAACTACGGCATGAACGACGTCAAGAACGGGGCGAAGATCCTGGTCAACGGCGAACCGGCGGTCATTACCGACACCGACTTCGTCAAACCCGGCAAGGGCCAGGCCTTTACCCGCGTCAAATACCGCCAGATCCGTACCGGCCGGGTCCAGGAAATCACCATGAAGTCCACCGACACGGTGGAAGCGGCCGACGTGATGGATACCGATATGCAGTACCTGTACAGCGATGGCGAGTACTGGCACTTCATGAATCCGGAGTCCTTCGAGCAGGTGCAGGCCAATGCGGCCGGCATGGGTGGCGCTGAAAAGTGGCTGAAAGGTGAGGAGGAGTGCGTGGTGACCCTGTTCAACGGCAGCCCGATCCAGGTCACCCCGCCGAACTTCGTCGAGCTGCAGATCACCCAGACCGACCCCGGCGTGCGCGGCGATACCTCGGGCGGCGGCGGCAAGCCGGCCACCCTGGAGACCGGCGCCGTGGTGCGCGTGCCGCTGTTCGTGGGCCAGGATGAAATCATCAAGGTCGACACCCGTTCGGGCGAGTACGTTTCGCGGGTGAAGTGACGTGGCGGGTGCTCCCATGACCGAAACAGCTCCAGAAGCCGTCGATCTGCTCATCGAAGCCGGTTATGTGGTCCCGATCGAGCCGCACGGCGTGGTGCTGGAAGACCACGCCGTGGCCGTGCGCGACGGCGCGATCGTGGCCGTCCTGCCGAGCGACGAAGCCCGGCGCAGGTTTGCGGCGAAGGAAACGGTATCGCGGCCACACAGTGCGCTGATGCCGGGGCTGGTCAACGCCCATACCCACAACCCGATGACCCTGCTGCGCGGCATTGCCGACGACCTGCCGCTGATGGTGTGGCTGCAGGAGCACATCTGGCCGGTGGAAGCGGCGGTGATCGGGCCGGAGTTCGTGGCCGACGGCGTGGAGCTGGCGATTGCTGAAATGCTGCGCGGGGGCACCACCTGCGTCAACGAGAACTACTTCTTCCCCGACGTGCAGGCGGCAACCTATCGGCGTCACGGCTTCCGCGCCCGGGTCGGACTGCCGGTGATCGACTTCCCCACCGCGTGGGCGAAGACCGATGACGAATACTTCGACAAGGCCGGCGAGGTCCACGACCAGTGGCGCGGCGATGCGCTGATCGACACCGCCTTCGTGCCGCACGCGCCGTACACGGTCAAGGACGCCAGCTTCGAACGCATCCGCATGCTGGCCGACCAGCTGGACGTGCCGGTGCATCTGCACCTGCACGAGACCGCGCAGGAGGTGGAGGACTCGCTCAAACAGTACGGCCAGCGCCCGATCGCACGCCTGGACCGGCTGGGCCTGATCAACGACCGCCTGATCGCCGTGCACATGACCCAGCTGACCCAGGCGGAAATCGAACTGTGCGCCGAGCGCGGAGTATCGGTGGTGCACTGCCCGGAATCCAACCTCAAACTGGCCTCGGGCTTCTGTCCGGTGTGCGCGCTCGAGCGTGCCGGGGTGAACATGTCGATCGGCACCGACGGCTGCGCCAGCAACAACGACCTGGACATGTTTGGCGAAACCCGCACCGCGGCCCAGCTGGCCAAGGCGGTGGCCAATGACGCCGCCGGCTTCGGTGCCGCCTCGGCCCTGCGCGCGGCGACCCTTGGCGGCGCCAAGGCGATCGGATTCGATCACCTGGTCGGCTCGATCGAGCCGGGCAAGCAGGCCGACCTGGCCCTGGTGGACCTGTCCGCGCTGGAGTCCCAGCCGCTGCACAACGTGCTCTCGCAGCTGGTGTATGCCACCGGCCGGCATCAGGTGAGCGACGTGTGGATTGCGGGTCAGCCCAAACTGGCCTCGCGCAAGCTGGTGAACATGGACGAGGACGCCGTAATCGCAAATGCCAGGCAATGGCGTGGACGCATTGCCGGCCTCCATGGACGCACTTCGTGACGACTGAAAACTTCCGCCAGGCGGAGCTCGACAAATTTGCCGCCCTCGCCAGTCGCTGGTGGGATCCCGACGGGCCGCAGAAGCCCCTGCACGCGCTGAATCCGGTGCGTCTGGGCTACGTGGCCGATCGCGCGCCGCTGCAGGGCAAGCGGGTGCTGGACGTGGGCTGCGGTGCCGGCCTGCTGAGCGAGGCGATGGCACGCGAGGGCGCCGAGGTGACCGGCATCGATCTGGCCGAAGCGCTGGTCAAGGTGGCCCGGCTGCACGCCTTGGAGTCCGCCGTGCAGGTGGAATACCAGGTGACCGCGGTGGAAACCCTGGCGGCGGAGCAGCCGGCAAGCTTCGACGTGATCACCTGCATGGAAATGCTGGAGCACGTGCCGGATCCGGCCGCCATCCTGCAGGCCTGCGCGACCCTGCTCAAGCCGGGCGGCATGCTGTTTGTCTCCACCCTCAATCGCACCCCGCAAGCGTTCGCACTGGCGATCGTCGGGGCCGAATACGTGGCCCGGCTGCTGCCGCGGGGCACGCACCGGTACGAGGATTTCATCAAGCCTTCGGAACTGGCCGCGTGGCTGCGTGGCGCCAAGCTGCAGCTGGAGGATGTGAGCGGCATGATCTATGAGCCGTGGCGGAATTCCGCCCGTCTGTCGCGACGCACCGGGGTCAATTACCTGGCCGCAGCGCGCAAGCCGGATGCCGGCAATGACTGAGTCTGCGGCAGGGCGCTTTCCGCCCGCCGTGCTGTTTGACCTGGACGGCACGCTGCTGGACAGCGCGCCGGACATGCTGGCCACCGTCAACCGCATGCGCGACAGCCGCGGCATGGGCCCGCTGGGGCTGGCCGCGCTGCGCCCCACGGTGTCCAAGGGCGCGCGGGCGATGTCGTCGGTGGCGTTTCCGGACCTGTCGGCGGACGAGATCGCCGCGCTGGTGCCGGAATTTCTTGATATCTACCGCCAGGAACTGGGCCGCCACAGCCATGCCTTCGAAGGCGTGGAAGAGATGCTGGCCGCGCTGGAGCAGGCCGGGACCGTCTGGGGCATCGTGACCAACAAGCCCGAATATCTCGCCCGCGAGGTGGTTCCGCAGCTGGGGTGGCAGTCGCGCTGCGCCGTGCTGGTGGGCGGCGACACCCTGGCCGAACGCAAGCCCCACCCGCTGCCGCTGCTGCATGCGGCCCAGGCGCTGGGGATGCCCGCCGACCAGTGCGTTTACGTGGGAGACGACGAGCGTGACATCGTGGCCGCCCAGGCCGCGGCCATGCCCTCCGTGGTGGCCCTGTGGGGTTATCGCCTGGATGGAGACGATCCCATCGCCTGGCGCGGCGACGTGATGATCGACGCGCCGCGGGATCTGCTCGACCCCGCCGCGTGGCCGAAGGTGGGCTGAGCGGTGGCCGATCAGGAACCGGCAGCGGAAGAATTCACCGCCAAGTGGCAGCGACGCTGGCCGGAGTGGGGCATCGCCGAAGCTTTCGTGCCCGCCGCCCAGCGCGAGATCGCCGTCGCCTGGCTGTCGCTGCAGAACGAGCTGACGGAAGCCGCGTGGGGCGGGGAAGATCCGACTCCCGGCCTGGCCAAGCTGGCCTGGTGGCATGAGGAGCTGGAAGGCTGGGCCAAGGGGGCGCGTCGTCATCCCCTGGGCGCATCGCTGCAGCGCCTGCCGGCGCCCTGGACGACACTCGCAAGGGCGCTGTCGATTTTTCCTTCCACCCGCGGGCAGGATCCGGCCACGGCGCAATCCGCGCTGGTTGGCCTGGCAGACGCGCTGGACACCTGCGAAGCGGCCCTGCTTGGAGACACCCGCGACAGTGGCGCGCCGGCTACCGAGGCAACCACGCTGGCGTTACTGGGCGCGCGCGCGCTGCTGACCGGTTCGGGCGAAGATGCCGGCTGGTTGCTGCAGCGCTGGCCGCGGGGCGCGAGCGGATCGCGGCCGGGACGCCTGCATCGCGCTCTGCTGCGTGGCAGGTTGGCCGGGCTGGTGGCCGGCAAGCAGGGGCGGCCGCTGTCTGGCTGGCGGGTCCTGGGTGCTTCGTGGCGCGCTGTGCGCGGGCGCTGACCCCGGGCGCTGAAACCCGTTTCCAACCCGCTGTCGCGGACGCAGCGTTTCAGGGACGTTGCGCAGCCTCCCGTTACACTATCCGGCCCGATCCCCCGATCCCAGATGCCGTGAAGGCCCCCACGCAATGAGCCAATCTCCCGCCCAGCCCCTGCCCGACGTCGCCGACGACGCCGCCTTTGCCGCCCGCGCCCTCGATTGGGTGGGTATGGAAAGGATCGCGCTGCCGCTGCGGCTCTCCGATGGCAATGGTGGGTCGATCCAGGTGCCGGCTTCCGCGGATGTCTCCGTGGACCTGCGCAAGCCTGACACCCGTGGGATCCACATGTCGCGCCTGTACCTGCGGCTGCAGGATGCATTTACCACCGAGACCATGACCGTGGCCGGCCTGCGCCGGATCCTGCAGGACCTGGTGGAATCACAGCGCGGTCTGTCGTCTTCCGCACGCCTGGTGCTGCGCTACGAACACCTGCTCAAGCGCGCGGCGCTGGCCAGTGACAATGCCGGCTGGAAGAACTATCCGGTGGAACTGGAGGCGACGATCGTCGACGGCCATTTTCGCCTGATGCTGTCGTTTTCGGTGGAATATTCCAGCACCTGTCCCGCATCCGCGGCGCTGTCGCGGCAGGCCAATTCGGAGCGTTTTGCTGCCGACTTTGCCGCCGCCCATCCGCTGTCAACGGCCGTGGTCGAGGAATGGCTGGCATCCGAGCGTGGCCTGGCGGCCACCCCGCACGCCCAGCGCAGCAGCGCCCAGGTGAAGCTGGAACTGCGGCCCGCGTTTGATGAGATCCCGCTGGCATCGCTGGTGGACGCCCTCGAGGCGGCCCTGGGCACGCCGGTACAGACCGCGGTCAAGCGCGAGGACGAACAGGCCTTTGCCCGCCTCAACGCCGAGAACCTGATGTTCTGCGAAGACGCCGCCCGCCGCGTGGCGGCCGTGCTGGCCGCCGATGAGCGCGTGGAGAAGTTCGACGCGCGCGTGGCCCACTACGAGAGCCTCCACGCCCACGACGCCGTGGCCCGCGTCACCGGCTGAGCCCCGGAGCGGGGCGCGGGGAGTTCAGGGCGTGCGGGCCAGCACCAGCTGCGGATCGATCCGCACGTCGAACCACGTCATCCCCCAATGAAGATGTGGTCCGGTCGCGCGTCCAGTGGCGCCCACCGTGCCGATCACCTGTCCCTGTTCGATCACATCGCCGACCTCGACATCCAGCCGCGCCATGTGCAGGAAGTTCGAGCCGATCCCGTGGCCGTGGTCGATCAGCACCGTGCCGCCGGTGATGTACAGGTCCGGGTCGGCCAGGGTGACGACGCCGGCCGCCGGCGCCCGGATCGGCGTGCCGGTCGGTGCGGCGATATCCATGCCCGAATGGGGTGAGCCGGGTGTGCCGTTGTAGACCCTTGCGCGCCCAAAGCGGCCGCTGATCCGGCCTTGTACGGGCTGGATGAACGGCTGGGCGAAACCGATGTGCGCGGCATCATCGGTGCGTGCGGCCGTCACCCGGGCCTGCTCACGACGGATCCGTTCGGCAACCGCCGCAGGCGGATTCACGGTGGCCGGGGGCACGCCATCGACCCGCTGCAGCGGCCAGTCGCGGGTGCTGACGGCGATGCGGAGGCTTTCCGTTGCACCATTTGGGCGGGTGACCTGCACCTCGGCAGGGCCGCTGTGATCGCGGCCAATGCCGAACACCACGCTGCCATAGCCGGTCACGCGCAGGCTGCGGCCGGCATGCTCGACCCGGCTGCCGGGCGGCACCTTGCCGATCACCATCGCGCCCTGCTGAACTTCAGAGGGAAATACGATGCGCTGGTCGCCAGCCATGACTGCGGGCGCGGCGCAGCCCAGCACGGCTGCCAGCATCAGGCCAAACAGGGCGCGCATCAGCGGGTGAACTCCAGGCGCCGACCGTACGCATCGCCCACCAGCTGTTCCCCGTCCCAGGCCAGCTCGCCGTTGACCCAGGTGGAGGCAATGCGGCTGCGGAAGGTGGTGCCCTCGAACGGAGACCAGCCGCAGCGCGACAGCACCTGTTCGCGGGACACGGTGAACGGCGTGTCCTCCACCAGTACCAGATCGGCCCAGTAGCCTTCGCGCAGGAAGCCGCGCCCGGCCACGTCGAACAGCTGTGCCGGCGCGTGGGCGAATTTCTGCACCACGGTCGGGGTGTCGAAGTGGCCCTCGTGCACGCACTCCAGCGCTGCGTTCAGCGCGAACTGCACCAGCGGCAGTCCGCTCGGGGCGCGCACGTAGGGGGCCTGCTTTTCCTGCAGCGTATGCGGCGCGTGGTCGGTGGCCAGCACGTCGATCACATCGTCTGCGAGCGCCCGCAGCAGGGCTTCGCGGTCGGACGCTTCCTTGATCGCCGGGTTGCACTTGATCTGGTGCCCCAGGCGGTCGTAATCCTCGCGCGAAAAGCGCAGGAAGTGGATGCAGGTTTCGGCGGTGATGCGCTTGCGCACCTTGCCATCGGCATCCACCAGCGGGCCGGCTTCGAACAGCGCCAGCTCGTCGGCGGTGGAGATGTGCAGCACGTGCAGCCGGGTGTCGTGGCGGCGCGCCAGTTCCAGCGCCAGGCGGGTGGACTTGATGCAGGCTTCGCGCGAGCGGATGTCCGGATGCAGGCGGGCAGGGATGTCGTCGCCGTACTGCTGGCGGTGACGGGCCAGCTCGGCATCGATCATCGGAGTGTCTTCGCAGTGGGTGATGATCGGCACCGGCGTGTCGCGGAAGATTGCGTCCAGCGTGGCGGGATCGTCCACCAGCATGTTGCCGGTCGAGGCGCCCATAAACACCTTCACCCCCGGAGCGGTCCTGGGATCCAGCCCGCGCACCGCTTCAAGATTGTCGTTGCTGGCGCCGAAGTAGAACCCGAAGTTGGCGCGGGCACGGCCCGCGGCGCGGGCGTATTTGTCCTCCAGCGCGTCGCGGTCGAGCGTGGGCGGGCTGGTGTTGGGCATGTCCATGAAACTGGTCAGGCCGCCGGCCACCGCCGCGGCCGACTCGGTGGCCATGTCGGCCTTGTATTCCATGCCGGGCTCGCGGAAATGCACCTGGTCATCGATCATTCCGGGCAGCAGGCGGCGGCCGGCGGCATCCACCACGCGCTCGTTGCCGCGGGCGGTCAGGCCGGCGTCGATCCGGGCAATGCGTCCGTCCTGGATGCGCAGGTCGGCCTCGAACTCGCGGCCTTCGTTCACCAGGCGGGCGTTGACAATCAGGGTGTCGGTCATTGCTGGGATTCCGTACGGTGAGGGGGTGGTTCGGGCACAGGATCGTGGCCGCCGGGATGCAGCGGGTGGCAGCGGCCAAGCCGGCGCATGGCCATCCAGCCGCCCTTGAAGGCGCCATAGCGCCCGATCGCGGTCATCGCGTATTCCGAACAGCTGGGCACGAACCGGCAGCGGGGTCCAAGAAGGGGGCTGATCAGCCGTTTGTACAGGCGCAGCAGGGCGATGAGGAAACGGTCGATCATGGTCCGGAAACTGCTTGAAATCCGACGGCTGAACTTGCCGCTGGGGCCGTAGCAGGGTATAACAGCGCGCCTTCCCACACCAAGGGATTCCGCAGTCGGGGGTATCGCAGTGGCTACCAAGAAAACCGTCAAGAAGTCCGTCAGCAAGGGTTCCGCCGCCAAGGCGCCTGTGAAGAAGGCGGCCTCGACGGTGGCGAAGAAGGCCGCTGCGAAAAAGACCGCCAGCAAGGCGGTTGCCAAGACTCCAGTCAAGAAGGCGGCGGCCAAGAAGGCCGCAGTCAAGAAAGCCGCAGTAAAGAAGTCGGCAACAAAGAAGGTGGCAGTGAAGAAAGCTCCAGTGAAGACCGTGGCGAAGAAAACCGCCGCGACCAAGGCACCTGCAAAGCAGGCCCCAGCCAAGAAGGCGACCGTCAAAAAGGCCGTCGTGAAGAAGGCTGCAGCAAAGAAGGCCGCAGCAAAGAAGGCAGTCGTGAAAAAGGCGGTCAGGAAGTCCCTGCAGCCGAGCCCCATCCGCACGCGCGGCAAGGTGGCTGTTGCAGTGACCGCCCGCGAGTCGGCGCCCGCGACCAGGACCCGGTACAAGGTGGTCGAACACGCGGTGGACAAGACCAGCGGCCGTCCGATCATTCCCAAGGGCTACAAGCCCGGCGCGGATGAGGAGTACATGAGCCCGCTGCAGCTCGAGTATTTCCGCCACAAGCTGATCTCCCGCCGCGAAGAACTGGTGGATGAGTCACGGCAGACCATCGAGAACCTGCGCGGCGAAGTACGCGACGTGGGCGATGAAGCCGAGCGCGCCAGCCGGGAAACCGAGAACGCGCTGGAGCTTCGCACCCGCGACCGCTACCGCAAGCTGATCAGCAAGATCGAGAGCATCATCCGCCGGGTCGACGAAGGCGATTACGGCTACTGCGTGGAAACGGGCGAAGAAATCGGTCTGGAGCGGCTTGAAGCCCGCCCCGAAGCCGAGCGCACGATCGACGCGCAGGAACGCTGGGAACATCTGCGCAAGCAGATGGGCGACTGAGTTCCGGATCTCCAGCACGCTGGACTACAAAACCCCGCTTCGGCGGGGTTTTTTGTGCGCTCCCGGCCACGGCGGGGCCATCAGCCGGAGCTATCGCAGGTCGCGCAGATCCAGCCGGCGCAGCTTCGGCGCCTTCAGTGCGGTGGTCGCCACCACGCCCATGGTCACGCAGCCGCCCAGCACCACCGCCGGCACCAGGCCCAGCAGCCGGCCCATGGAGCCGGCGTAAAAGGCGCCCAGCTCGTTGGATGAGCCCACGAACAGGCCGTTGATGGATGACACCCGGCCGCGCATCTCGTCCGGCGTGGCCAGCTGCATGATGGTCGAGCGCAGCACCACCGAGACTCCGTCACACATGCCGGACAGCAGCAGGAAGAAGGCCGACAGCCAGAACAGCTTCGACAGGCCGAAGCCGATGATGCACAGCCCGAAGCAGGCCACGGCGATCAGCAGGGTCCGTCCGGCATTGCGCTGGATTGGCCGTCGCGCCAGCCAGATCCCGACCGCCACCGCGCCCAGCGCAGGCGAGGCGCGCAGGATTCCCAGACCTTCCGGTCCGTAATGCAGGATCTCGCGGATGAAAGCCGGAGCCAGCGAGATCGCCCCGCCGAACAGCACCGCGAACATGTCCAGCGCCAGGGCCGCCAGCAGGATCTGGTGACCGAACACGAACCGCGCGCCCTCGGCGATGCTGGCGAACACCGGCCCGCGCTGCAGCTGCGGCGCGGGCTCGGTCACCTCCATCCGTGCCAGGGCCAGGATGGCTGTGGCGGCGAACACCGTGGCCAGCCCATACGCAGTGGCCATGCCGGCCCAGCCCACCAGCACGCCGCCCAGTGCCGGCCCCACCACCAGGGCGGACTGGAACACGATGCTGCCCAGGCTGGCGCCACGGACGAACTGCTCGCGCACCAGCACCCGTGCAAACAGTGCGTTGTAGACCGGGCCGAGGAAGGAGCGCACCGCGCCGGTCAGGATCACCGCCGCGTAGATCTTCCACACGCCCTCGCCAAACCAGCCCAGCGTGATCGCCACCAGCAGCAGCGGAGTGACCGCCAGGCCGGCACAGGCCACCATGCCCAGCCTGCGCCGGGGCAGGTGGTCGACCAGATAGCCGGCAAAAGGCGCCACGCAAAAGTAGGGCAGTACCTCGGCCAGGCCGATCAGGCCCAGCATCCACGGGTTGCGGGTCAGCTCGTACACGTGCCAACCCACCGTGACCGCGACCATCTGGTAGGACAGGATGGTGCAGATCCGGTAGCCCATCAGGGCCCGGAAGTTGGGATTTCGCAGCGGCGGGACGGTCGGGTCGGTGGAGGCGGAAGCGTCGGTAGCTGTGCCAGCGCTCACGCTGCGGCGGCGCGTTCGGCCTGTTCGCGGATGAAGGCCAGCAGCGAAGCCAGTCCGTTGCTGCGCGTGGGCGACAGGTGCTTGGCCAGGCCGATATCGCCAATGTAATCCGGGTCGGTGGCGACGATCTCGGCGGCGCTGCGGCCGGAGTAGACGCGCAGGGCCAGGTAGATCAGGCCGGAGACGATGGCCGAATCGCTGACTGCGGCGAAATCAAGGCGCGAAGCGTCACCTGACGGCACGATCCACACCATCGACTGGCAGCCGTGCAGGCGGTGCTCATCCGTCTTCCATTCTTCGGGGAAGGGGGGGAGCTTGCGGCCCAGGTCGATCAGGTACTGGTAGCGTTCCGACCAGTCGCTGAAAAAGGAGAATTCGTCACGGATCGCGCCCTGGGCGGCGCCGGGAGTGGGTTCAAGCGGGAAGGGTGTGTTGGACACGGCAGCAGGCGGCCGGATGGCCCCGGTTCGGATCAGCCGGCTATTGTCGCAGAAACCGGCTCCCACCCTTTGTAGGAGCGCGCCATGCGCGCGAAGCCGCGTGACGATTGGTTTGCGGGGCGCGCCGGCGGAGGTGGCCTCAGGCGCGCTTGCGGACCCAGCGGACGCCCTGGGGCGTGTCCTCCAGCGCGATGCCTTCGGCGGCGAGCTGGTCGCGGATGGCGTCGGCGCGGGCAAAGTCGCGGTCCTTCTTGGCCGCGGTGCGTTCATCCACCAGGGCCTGGATACGGGCGTCATCGTCCGCGGCTGCGCCGCGTGCAAACCAGATCTGCGGGTCCTGCTGCAGCAGCCCCAGCGCCAGTCCGGCGCCGAGCAGGCGGGCCTTGGCTTCGGCGCGGGCTCCGTCATCACCGGCCTTGCGTGCCTCGCCGGCCAGGCGTGCCAGCTCGGCCAGCGCCTGCGGCGTGTTCAGGTCTTCGACCAGCGCGGCTTCAATCGATTCCGGAATGGCCGGCTCCGCGGACACATCGGCCAGGTCGCGCAGGGTGGCGTAAAGCCGGTCCAGCGTGCGCAGGGACTGCTCCACCAGGCCATCCGACCAGTCCAGCGGCTGGCGGTAGTGGGCCGAAAGCAGCGCATAGCGCAGCGCCTCGGGCGGGTGTTCGGCCAGCAGGTCGCGGACCTTGGCGATGTTGCCGACCGACTTGGACATCTTGGCGCCGGACAGGTTGAGCATGCCGTTGTGCAGCCAGAAGCGGGCGAAGGTGCGGCCGCCGTGGGCGCACTCGCTCTGCGCGATCTCGTTCTCGTGGTGCGGAAACTGCAGATCGACGCCGCCGGCGTGGATATCGATCGTCTCGCCCAGATGCGCGGCAGCCATGGCCGAGCATTCAATGTGCCAGCCGGGGCGGCCCACGCCCCACGGGGAATCCCAGCCGGGCAGGTCGGGCGTGGAGGGCTTCCACAGTACGAAGTCGCCGGGGTTGCGCTTGTACGGCGCCACGTCCACGCGGGCACCGGCCAGCATCTGCTCGGTATCGCGGCGCGACAGCTTGCCGTAATCCGGATAGCTGTCCACCGCGAACAGCGCATGACCCTCGGCGGCGTAGGCATGGCCGGCTTCGATCAGGCGCTCGATCATGGCGATGATCTCGCCGATGTGGGCAGTGGCTTCCGGCTCGATATCGGGCGGCGCCACGCCAAGGGCGGCCATGTCTTCGCGGTAGGCCGTGGCGAACCGGTCGGTGATGGCCGAGATCGGCACGCCTGCCTGGCTGGCGGCGGCGTTGATCTTGTCGTCCACGTCGGTGATGTTGCGCGCGTAGCGCAGTGCGCCATAGCGGCGCCGCAGCAGCGTGGCGAGCACGCCGAACACCACCGGTCCACGGGCGTTGCCGATGTGCACGTAGTCGTACACGGTGGGGCCGCACACGTACATGGTCGGGCAGGCGGGATCGAGCGGCTGGAAGGGCTCGATGCGGCGGGTCAGACTGTTGTAAAGGCGCAGGCTCATCATTTCGATACGCAGGGGGAGCCCGGATTCTATCGGGCGGGGCAGGTTCACGACAGCGCCGGTTCAGCAGATGAACGCGCCCAGCGCCTAGACTTGTCGCAGGGCGCACTTGCCCTCAGTCCACCGCAAAGGTCCGATGCTCCGATCTTTCCCGACCCTGCCGTTGCTCCTCTGTGCCGCGTTGAGCGCGGCGCCCGCCGTGATGGCCCAGGATCGGGGGCAGCAGGCTGGCCAGGGCATGGCTGCATTGCCGCCACCTCCCGTGCCGGGCCCGCAGGAGAACGTCCGGATCGAATTTGCCCGGGTCCTGGCTGCCGAGCCCGTTCATCAGACCCTGCGCGCCACCAGCATGGTGGAGCGCTGCGAGGCTGCCAGCCCGGTGGCCGAGGACGACGAACGGCGTGGCCTGCAGCGGGTGGTGGGCGCGGTGCGCGATGTGCTGTCTTCCGACGGCAGGGTGGACGAAGTGGACGCCTCGGCGGGCGGCGAGTGCCGCATGGTGCCGGTGGAGCGCGAATTCCGGCGGCCGATCGGTTTTGACGTCGATTACGTGCACCGCGGGGTCAAGTACCGTTCGCGCATGCCGTATGACCCCGGCAACCGGGTGCGGGTGCGGGTCTCGGTCACCCCGGTGGTGAGCGGCGAATAGGCTGGAGCAGCTTGCCGCGGCCTGCGCCGCATGCGACGATGCGATCCGATGATGAACTTCCGTGCCGACGCCCTGATCCTGACCTCTGCCCGTATGGCGGCAGGCATGACCTCGCGCGCCCGCCGACCGGAGCCTTGCCAACGCGCTGGGTAGCCGGAACCCGTTTTATTGAGTTTCACGCGAAAACCCGGCCCCGGCGCCGGGTTTTTTGTTTTTAGTCCTGCTGTTTTCCTTGACCGTTCCGCAGCTTCCAGGGGTTTACCGCGCCATGACCGTTTCCCGCCATTTCCTCAATACCCAGGACTGGTCGCGCCCCGACCTGGATGCGCTGCTCGCCGACGCCGCCCGCTTCAAGCGCGAGCGCATGGGCGATGTCCTGAAGGGGCGTTCGATCGCGCTGGTGTTCTTCAACCCGTCCATGCGCACCCGCACCAGCTTCGAGCTGGGCGCGTTCCAGCTGGGCGGGCACGCGATCGTGCTGCAGCCGGGCAAGGATGCGTGGCCGATCGAGTTCGACCTGGGCACGGTGATGGACGGCGACAGCGAGGAGCACATTGCCGAGGTGGCCCAGGTGCTGGGTCGCTACGTGGACATGATCGGGGTGCGGGCGTTCCCGAAGTTCATCGACTGGAGCGAAGACCGCCAGGACAAGGTGCTCAAGGCGTTTGCCCGCTACTCGCCGGTGCCGGTGATCAACATGGAAACCATCACCCATCCCTGCCAGGAGCTGGCCCACGCGCTGGCGCTGCAGGAGCATTTTGGCGCCGCTGACCTTCGCGGGAAAAAATACGTGCTGACCTGGACCTATCACCCCAAGCCGCTGAACACCGCGGTCGCCAACTCCGCCCTGACCATCGCCACCCGGATGGGCATGGATGTGACCCTGCTGTGCCCGACGCCCGATTACGTGCTCGATGAGCGCTACATGGGCTGGGCCGAGGCCAACGTGGCAGAAAGCGGCGGTTCGCTGGCCGTCAGCCACGACGTCGAGGCTGCCTACGCCGGCGCCGACGTGGTCTACGCAAAGAGCTGGGGCGCGTTGCCGTATTTCGGCAACTGGGCGCCGGAAAAGCCCATCCGCGACCGGTTCAAGCACTTCATGGTGGATGAAGCCAAGATGGCAATGACCAACAATGCCGTCTTCAGCCACTGCCTGCCGCTGCGCCGCAATGTAAAAGCCACCGACGCGGTGATGGATTCGCCCGCCTGCATCGCCATCAACGAAGCCGAAAACCGCTTGCACGTGCAGAAAGCGATCATGGCCGAACTGATGCGCGAACGCTCCTGATCCCTACGTTTCCCACCCCACCGGCGGCCCTACGCCGCATGAGAACAACAACATGACCGCTTCCGAATCCAAAGACATCGTCCTCGCCTTCTCCGGTGGCCTGGATACCAGCTTCTGCGTGCCCTACCTGAAGGAGCAGGGCTGGAACGTGCATACCGTGTTTGCCGATACCGGCGGCGTGGATGCGGCCGAGCGCAAGGCGATCGAGGAGCGTGCCGCCGAACTGGGCGTGGCCTCGCACCTGACCGTGGACGGCGGGCCGGCGATCTGGAGCGATTTCGTCAAGCCGTTCGTATGGGCGGGCGAGGGCTACCAGGGCCAGTACCCGCTGCTGGTGTCGGACCGCTACCTGATCGTGGATGCGGCCCTGGCCCGGGCGAAGGAGCTGGGCACCAACGTGATCGCCCACGGCTGCACCGGCATGGGCAACGACCAGGTCCGCTTTGACCTGGCGGTGAAGGCGCAGGGCGACTGGCGCATCGTGGCGCCGATCCGTGAGATCCAGAAGGAACACACCCAGACCCGCGCCTACGAGCAGGCCTATCTGGCCGAGCGCGGCTTTGGCGTGCAGGCCAAGCAGCGGGCCTACACCATCAACGAGAACCTGCTGGGCGTGACCATGTCCGGCGGTGAAATCGACGAATGGGATGTGCCGGGCAAGGGTGCGCGCGGCTGGTGCGCACCGCGCAGCGCGTGGCCGGAAGAGCCGCTGACGGTGCTGGTCGAGTTCGAGGCGGGTGAAGCGGTAGCCCTGGACGGCAAGCGCCTGCCGGGTGAGGAAATCCTGGCCGGCCTGAACCGGCTGTTCGCGTCCTACGGCGTGGGCCGCGGCATGTACACCGGTGACACCGTGATCGGCCTGAAGGGCCGGATCGTGTACGAGGCCCCGGGCCTGGTCGCATTGCTGACCGCCCACCGGGCGCTGGAAGAGGCGGTGCTGAGCAAGCAGCAGAACCGGTTCAAGCCGGACGTGGCGCGCAAGTGGGTGGAGCTGGTGTACGAGGGCTTCTTCCATGATCCGCTGAAGACCGATCTCGAAGCCTTCCTGGCCTCCTCGCAGGCCGGGGTGAATGGCGAAGTCGTCCTGCAGACCAGCGGTGGCCGCGTGGACGCGGTGTCGGTGCGTTCGCCCAACCTGCTGATCGACTCGGGCGCCACCTACGCGCAGTCGGCCGACTGGGGCGTGGAGGAGGCCGAGGGCTTCATCAAGCTGTTCGGCATGAGCAGCACCCTGTGGGCCAGGGTGAACCGGTGAGCAGCCTGCTCGACAGCACCCTGGCGCACCTGGAGGCGCTGGTGTCGTTCGATACCCGCAATCCGCCGCGGGTGATCGATACCGGCGGCATCTTCGATTACATCCGCGGGCAGCTGCCGGATTTCCGCATTGAAGTGACCGACCACGGTGCCGGTGCGGTGTCGCTGCTGGCGGTGCGCGGTCAGCCGAAGCGGCTGTTCAACGTGCACCTTGACACGGTGCCGGACTCGCCGCACTGGAGCGCCGATCCGCTGACCTTGCGGGTGGAGCAGGGCCGGGCGATCGGCCTGGGCGCCTGCGACATCAAGGGCGCGGCCGCGGGCCTGATCGCGGCCGCGCGGCAGAGTGACGGTGAAGCGGCATTCCTGTTTTCCAGCGACGAGGAGGCCAACGATGCGCGCTGCATCGCGGCTTTCCTCGCCCGCGGGCTGCCGTTTGACGAAGTGGTGGTGGCCGAGCCGACCAATTGCGAGGCGGTGCTGGCCCATCGCGGCATCGCCTCGGTGCTGGCCCGATTCCGCGGTGAGGCCGGGCATGCATCCGGCGCCGGGGCGCTGGATGCCAGCGCGCTGCACCGGGCGATGCGCTGGGGCACCCGGGCGCTGGACTTCGCCGCCGGCGAGGCCCATCAGCGCTTTGGCGGGCTGACCGGGCTGCGCTTCAACATCGGCCGGGTGGAGGGCGGGATCAAGGCCAACGTGATCGCGCCGCAGGCCGAGGTCCGCTTCGGCTTCCGTCCGCTGCCTTCCCACGATATCGATGCGCTGCACGAAGGCTTCCGCGGCTTTGCCGGCGCCGGTGAGCTGGAGCATTACGAGGAAACCTTCCGCGGTCCGCCGCTGCCTGCCGGCGGCATCGCCGAGGCCGAGGAGCGCAGGCTGCAGGCGCGCGACCTGGCCGACGCGCTGGGTCTGCCGATCGGCAACGCGGTTGATTTCTGGACCGAGGCTTCGCTGTTTTCGCAGGGCGGCCTGACCGCGCTGGTTTACGGCCCCGGCGATATCGCCCAGGCCCATACCGCTGACGAATGGGTGGCGCTGGACCAGCTCGACACCTACGCCACCACGATCACCAACTTCCTCAACGGCCCCGTCCGTTAGAACTGAGCCACGCACGCAATGCAGCCTCATCTCCAGACCCGCCAGACCATCATCCGCCTGCTGTCCTCCATGGCCAGTGCGCGCGAGATCGACCAGTACCTGAAGCGCTTCTCGCAGCTGGATGCCAAGCGTTTCGCCGTGGTGAAGGTCGGTGGCGCGGTGCTTCGCGACGACCTGGAAGCACTGACCTCCTCGCTGACCTTCCTGCAGCAGGTCGGGCTGACCCCGATCGTGATCCACGGTGCCGGCCCGCAGCTGGACGCGGAACTGTCCGCGGCCGGCATCGAAAAACAGACCGTCAACGGACTGCGGGTCACCACGCCGGAGGCGCTGGCGATCGTGCGCCGCGTGTTCCAGGCTTCCAACCTGAGCCTGGTGGAAGCCCTGCAGCAGGCGGGCGCCCGGGCGACATCGATCACCGGCGGCGTACTGGAAGCCGACTATCTGGATCGCGAGCGCCTGGGTCTGGTGGGCGAGGTGAAGCAGGTCAACCTGGCGACGATCGAGGCCAGCCTGCGCGCCGGTTCCATCCCGGTGATCGCCAGTCTGGGTGAAACCTCCAGCGGCCAGATCCTCAACGTCAACGCCGACGTGTCCGCCAACGAGCTGGTGCGGGTGCTGCGCCCGTACAAGATCATCTTTCTCACCGGCACCGGCGGGCTGCTGGACGAGGCCGGCAAGGTAATCGATTCGATCAACCTGTCCACCGAATACGATCACCTGATGGCGCAGGCGTGGATCAACGGCGGTATGCGCCTGAAGCTGCAGCAGATCAAGGGCCTGCTGGACGGGCTGCCGCTGTCGTCATCGGTGTCGATCACCCGACCGGCCGAGCTGGCCCGCGAGCTGTTCACCCACCGCGGCTCGGGCACCCTGGTGCGGCGCGGTGAGCGGGTGCTGCAGGCGACCAGCTGGGATGAACTGGACCTGCCGCGACTGCAGGGCCTGATCGAGTCCAGCTTCTGCCGCGAGCTGGTGCCCGGATACTTTGAAAGCACGCCTCTGCTGCGCGCCTATGTGAGCGAGAACTACCGCACCGCGGTGATCCTGACTGAGGTGGACGGCGTGCCGTACCTGGACAAGTTCGCGGTGCTGGATGAAGCCCAGGGCGAAGGCCTGGGGCGCGCGGTGTGGCAGGTGATGCGTGAGCAGACGCCGCAGCTGTTCTGGCGTTCGCGCCTGGGCAACGGAGTCAACCAGTTCTATCACGCTGAATCGGATGGCTGTATCCGCCATCAGCCGTGGCGGACCTTCTGGTACGGGCTGGAGGATTTCGACGTGATCCGCGCCTGCGTGAAGCACAGCATGCAAAGGCCGGCGACCTTGAAGGAGAGAGGCAAATGAGCAGGAAGACCATCGGCATCATCGGCGCGCGCGGGCATACCGGCGCGGAGCTGATCCGGCTGGTGGCGGCGCACCCGTCGCTGGAGCTGGCGTTCGTTTCCTCGCGCGAGCTGGACGGACAACCTGTAGCCGACCATGTGCCGGGCTACGAGGGCGGGCTTCGCTACGGAAACTGGTCTGCTGACGCCGCCGCGGGCGAGAACGTCGATGCGTTGGTGCTGGCGCTGCCCAACGACAAGGGCGCGCCGTTTGTGGAGGCGATGCAGGCGGGTTCGCCGGACAGTCTGATCGTGGACCTGTCGGCCGACCGTCGCTTCGATCCCACCTGGGTGTACGGCCTGCCGGAGCTGGGCCGCGACCGGCTCCGAGGCGCACGCCGCATTGCCAATCCAGGCTGCTATGCCACGGCGATGCAGCTGGCCATCGCGCCGCTGCTGGACCAGCTGGCCGGGCCACCGCAGTGCTTCGGCGTGTCGGGCTATTCGGGCGCTGGCACCACGCCCTCGGACCGCAACAACCCCGAACTGCTGCGCGACAACCTGATGCCCTACGCGCTGGCCAATCACATCCACGAGCGCGAGGTCACCGCGCACCTTGGCGTGCCGGTGGAGTTCATGCCGCACGTGGCGCCGCACTTCCGCGGCATCACCATGACCGTGAACCTGTGGCTGAGCGAGCCGTGGGAAGCGGATGCGGTGGAGCGTACCTATCGCCGCCGTTACGCCAATGAGCCTCTGATCGAAGTGCTGGAAGACGCTCCCTGGGTCAGCCGCATCGCCGGCCGCCACGGCGTACAGATCGGCGGCTTCACCGTGGCCCCGGGCGGGCGCCGGGTGGTGGTGGTGGCCACCTTGGACAACCTGCTCAAGGGCGCAGCCACCCAGGCCATGCAGAACGTGAACCTTGCCCTGGGCTTCGAAGAATTCGAAAGCATCCCCCTCCCGACCCCCACAAACCTATAACCCCTCCCTGTAGGAGCGCGCCATGCGCGCGAAGCCGCGTGAACCTGATCCCCGGCAGATCACCGTGTACGCAAAGGTCCGGTGGGCCACTCCCGGTCAGGACTGTCGGCGCCATGGACGGCGCCGCCAAGCGTACATGGATGTATTCACAGCGTGTCCTGACCGGGAGTGGCCCGCCGGGCCGCCCGCGCAGCTCCGGGAGGCACCATGATGGCCGTGACAATCAAGACGCAAAGTGATTCACGCGGCTTCGCGCGCATGGCGCGCTCCTACAGACAAGTGACAGGAGAACAATGATGTCCGAGCTGTTGTGGCAAAAACCCGGCGTTGCCGTGGACGCGAAGATCCAGGCCTTCCTGGCCGGCGACGATGTGCTGCTGGATCGCGAATTCTTCCTGCATGACATCCGCGCCAGCTTTGCCCATGCGCAGGGGCTGGAGCGGATCGGGATCCTGTCGGCCGATGAGCTGGCGGAGCTTGAGCGCGAACTGGACGCGCTGGCGGCGGACTTCTCCAGCGGCGCCTTCGTGCTCGACGAGCGCTACGAAGACGGACACTCGGCAATCGAGGCGCGGCTGGTGGAGCGACTGGGCGACACGGGCAAGAAGATCCACACCGGCCGCAGCCGCAACGACCAGGTGCTGGTGGCCACGCGCCTGTGGCTGAAGGAGAAGCTGGAGCGGACGGCCACGCTGTGCCGGGAAATTGCCCGCATTGCGCTTGATCGCGCTGAAGCGGAGGCCTCGCTGCCGCTGCCGGGTTACACCCACCTGCAGCGCGCCGTGGTGTCCTCGGCCGGCATGTGGTGGGCCGGCTGGGCGGAGGCCTTCATCGACAACGCCCGCCGCGCCGCCGACACGCTGGCGCTGGTGGACTGCAACCCGCTGGGCACCGCCGCGGGCTACGGCGTGAACCTGCCGCTGGACCGGGACCACACCACCGCCGCGCTCGGCTTCTCGCGCATGCAGGTCAGCCCGATCTACGCGCAGCTGTCGCGCGGCAAGTTCGAGCTGGCGGCGCTGGAAGCGCTAGGCTCTGCGACGCTGGATCTGCGCCGCCTGGCCTGGGATCTGTCGCTGTTCACCAGCGCCGAATTCGGCTTCGTCAGCCTGCCGGCGCAGTACACCACCGGCAGTTCGATCATGCCCAACAAGCGCAATCCCGACGTGATCGAGCTGATGCGTGCGGTGCACGCCAGCGTGGCCGCGGCGCGCACCGAGATCGAGCAGCTGCTGTCGCTGCCGTCCGGCTATCACCGCGATCTGCAGGCCAGCAAGGGGGCGATCTTCCACGGCTTCGGCCGCGGGCTGGCCGGGCTGGAGCTGCTGCCGGCACTGCTGGAGAACCTGGACTGGCAGCCGGAGCGCATGCGGGCGGCGATTGACGCCGGCATGTACGCGACTGATGTGGCGGTGGAACAGGCTGCAGCGGGCGTTCCTTTTCGCGATGCCTATCGGGCTGCGGCGGAGTCGGTCGACAGTGCCGGCGATGGACGCACGCCGGAATCCAGCCTGGACGCCAGGGTGTCTCCAGGCGCGGCCGCAGCGCTGCGGCTGGATGAACTGCGCGCCCGCCTGGGAAATCTGCCGCTTTGATGCGGCGCGCAGGGTGGGGTGCACTTGATGTGCATCCCACCTCTTGCCTCTCCAGGGGTTGCCCACTACAATGAGCGGCTCGCCGTCGGGGTGTAGCTCAGCCTGGTAGAGCGCTACGTTCGGGACGTAGAGGTCGCAGGTTCGAATCCTGTCTCCCCGACCAAAATTGGCGAATCGGAAAACCGGCCCAGTGCCGGTTTTTTGTTGCCCGCGAAACGTGGATGGGGCCGTGCCAGCGGCCCGAACGGCTAAACTGTGTGTCTTTCCGCCGCATCATCCGGAGACCACTTTGATCAAGCCGCGTACCCCGCCCGGGGTCATGGAGCTGCTGCCCCGCGAGCAGATCGCGTTCCAGCGCATGCTCGACATCATCCGCCGCAGTTTCGAGGGGTTCGGCTTCCTGCCGATCGAAACGCCCGTGTTCGAACTGTCCGATGTGCTGCTGACCAAGTCGGGCGGCGAGACCGAGCGCCAGGTGTATTTCGTCCAGTCCACCGGCGCACTGGAGAAGGGTGATGACGCCCGGCCCGATATGGCCCTGCGCTTCGACCTGACCGTGCCGCTGGCCCGCTACGTGGCCGAGCACGAGCACGATCTCGCATTCCCGTTCCGCCGCTACCAGATGCAGCGGGTCTACCGCGGCGAGCGCGCCCAGCGCGGGCGGTTCCGCGAGTTCTACCAGTGTGATATCGACGTCATCGGCAAGGACGCGCTGTCGCCGCGCTATGACGCCGAAATTCCCGCGGTCATCCACTCCGTGTTCAAGGCGCTGGGGCTGGGCGGGTTCACCATCTGGATGAACCACCGCAAGCTGCTGCGCGGCTGGTTCGAAGGCCTGGGCATCGAGGGCGACCAGCAGCTGACGGTGCTGCGCGAGCTGGACAAGCTCGACAAGCGCGGCGCCGATGCGGTGCGCGACACGCTGCTGGGCGAAGGCTTCAATCTGGCTGAGGATGCGGTCGACAAGCTGATGGCGTTCTCGCAGGTGCGCTCCAGCGGCCACGATGACGCACTGGCCAAACTCGATGCGCTGGGCCCGGGTACGCCGCTGTTCGAGGAGGGGCGGGCAGAGCTGCGCGAGGCGCTGGAACGGCTGCGCTCAATGGGCGTGGCGGAGTCCGATTACGCGATCAACCTGTCGATCGCGCGCGGCCTGGATTACTACACCGGCATGGTCTACGAGACCACGCTGGATGATTACCCGCAGATCGGATCGATCTGCTCCGGTGGGCGCTATGAGGACCTGGCCAGCCACTACACCAAGTCCAAGCTGCCGGGCGTGGGCATTTCGATCGGCCTGACCCGGCTGTTCTGGCAGCTGCGCGATGCCGGCCTGGTCAACATGGCGGAGAGCACCGTCGATGCGCTGGTCACCCTGATGGACGATGCGGGCCTGGACCATGCATTGGCCCTCTCGCAGCGGCTGCGCGCCGCCGGGTTGAACGTGGAAACCCAGATGGAGCCGCGCAAGCTGGGCCGGCAGTTCCAGTACGCGGATCGGGCCGGTATCCGATTCGTGGTTGTGCGCGGTGAGGACGAAGCCGCGCGTGGCGTGGTGGCGGTCAAGGACCTGCGTCGCGGCGAGCAGTTCGAAGTGGCTGAAGACGAAGTGGCCAGCGCGCTGCGGGTGGAGCGCGAACAGCTTCGCATCCAGGGCGCACTGACCAATGACGGGGAAGGTGCATGAAACATATTTGTCTGGATGGTGTGTCCCTGACCCGTGGCCAGCTGGTGATGATCGCCAACGGCGCCTCGGTCGAGCTGGATTCCGGTGCGCTGGAGAAGGTCGCCCGCGCCGCGGACTTCCTTGCCGAGCAGGTGCGTCGTGAGGAGCCCATCTACGGTGTCTCCACCGGCTTTGGCAGCAATGCCGACAAGCTGCTTGGCGCGCATCCGCTGCGCGACGAGCTGCCCGGTGCGAAGCCATCGGGCCGCTCGCTGCACGCTGAGCTGCAGCAGAACCTGATCGTCACCCACGCGGTCTGCATCGGTGAGCCGATGTCAGCGGAAGTGGTGCGGGCGATGCTGTGCATCCGCATCAACACCCTGCTCAAGGGGCATTCGGGCATTCGCGTGCAGACCCTGCAGGCGCTGACCGCGATGCTCAATGCCGGCATCGTGCCGGTGGTGCCCGAGCTCGGTTCAGTGGGCGCGTCGGGCGACCTGGCGCCGCTCTCGCACCTGGCAATCGTGCTGCTGGGCGGTGGTGAAGCCTTCTACGAAGGCGAGCGCATGGCGGGTGCCGAGGCCCTGCGCCGCGCAGGCCTTGAGCCGGTCACCCTGTCCTACAAGGAAGGCCTGGCGCTGAATAATGGCACCGCGCAGATGCTGGCCATGGGAGTGCTGGCCCTGGACCGCCTGGAGCGACTGGCCGATACCGCCGACCTGGCCGCGGCTATGACCCTCGATGCTTTCGCCGGGCGCCTGGGTGCATTCGCCGAACAGGTGCACGCGCTGCGTCCGCATCCGGGCCAGGTGGAAGTGGCGGCGCGGCTGCGCGCACTGCTGCAGGGCTCCACGCTGGCCGACATTCCGTATCACCTGGTGCCGAAGTTCCGGCAGTGGCTGCCGGACAGCTGGGAAGGCGAACAGGCCCAGGCCCTGAGCTTCGATATCGGCTGGGACTGGGTGCCGGCCAGCCAGCGCCACGGACGCGAGAAGTTCTACCAGCGCTTCAAACCCTTCCGCGGCGGCAAGAAGCACCAGCCGCAGGACAGCTATTCGCTGCGCTGCATTCCGCAGGTGCACGGCGCGGTGCGCGATGCGCTGGACCAGGCGCGCCGCGTGCTGGACGTGGAGCTCAACGCGGTCACCGACAATCCGCTGATCTTCCCTGACCAGCCGGCCGAGCACGTGGAAGATCAGGTGATCTCCGCCGGCCACTTCCACGGCATGCCGCTGGCGCTGGCGCTCAGCTACGTCAAGGCGGCGATCCCGGTGCTGGCCTCGATCTCGGAGCGTCGGCTCAACAAGCTGGTTGACCCGGCCACCAACGATGGCCTGCCGGCGTTCCTGATCGGCAACGAGGATGGCACCGAATCCGGGCACATGATCGTGCAGTACACGGCGGCTGCAATCGTCAACGACCTGGCCACCCGTGCCCACCCGGCCAGCGTGTACTCCATACCGACCAGCGCCAACGCCGAAGACCACGTGTCAATGGGTGCCAACGAGGCCCGTCACGTGCTGTCCATGGCCGATGACCTGGGCAAGGTGCTGGGGCTGGAGCTGTACACCGCCGCCCAGGCGTTGGATCTGCGCCGCGACATGATCAACGCCGCGCGTGAATTGGCACGCAGCACAGACGCCGCTGGGTTCTCGGCAAAGGTGCAGGGCGCTCCGGCGCAAGATCATCCGGACCGCGCGCGGTTCCTTGAAGAAGTGGATGCGTTGCGCGCCGAACTGGCCGCCTCCGAGCCCTACCATCCGGGCGTTGCTGTGGCCGCAGCCCACGACGCCCTGCGCGAACGCATCGCATTCCTGGAGCGCGACCGTGCCATGGATGGTGAAGTCGCCGAGGCAGTGCGCCTCGTGTCCGGCGGCAGCCTGCTGGAAGCCGCACGCCGCGCTGAAGCCGGGGAGGACTGACAGCACGGCAAGGCTGCTGGACGATGCCAGGCGGGGTTGAGCGGGCCTTACGGGTCCGCCAGCAACCCCGCACTGCGCAATGCAGCCAGCACCGCGTCGCGATTGCCTTCTTCCACTGGCCATCCACTGACGCTGGCTGCCAGCTCGCCGTCGCGGAACACGTGGAACTGCGGGACGGTATCGAGATCGAGCATCGGCCAGCGTTCCGGTGACGCAGCGATCACGAGTGGAGCGCCGGGGTGGGCGTTATTCCAGTGTTGCAGTGCCCTGTGATCGTCCAGCAGGGTGTGGGAGGCCAGCCACAGCGCCTTGCGTTGAAACACCGGGCCAAGCTCGGGATCCTGGGTGATCGCCAGGGCGGCAGCCTGGCTGTAGCGGCAGCCCGGGCCGGCTACGACCACGATCTGCACTGATTCCAGGTCCGCTGCTTCGTGCAGCAATGCATCCCCGGCCGGCGACAGTCGCAGGATGCTGGGCACGTCGTCGGCGACCGGAACCGGCTCATGCAGCGGCGGCAGTGGCTCCAGGCCGGCCGCGGTGTGGCGCCGGGCGAACTGGCGGGCTTCTTCGAGCTGGCCGGCATGAATCAGCACCTGATACATCGATCCCAGTTCTCCCGTCGTGGTGATGCCGTGACGCTCCAGCTCAGCCAACGCCCGCGCGGCCGCGGTGACGTGAGCGGCACGGTAGCCGTACCAAGAAGCTATCAGCGCGGCCCGGTACATCAGCCTCACCTCATGCGCGGAGACTCCGGGGAAATCGTCCGGGAAGTTGCCGGCCGGAAAAAGTTCGTCGTACAGCGCCGCAACGGCCGCGCCGGAATCGTCATCGGGCGCGCTCAACGAAGCGTGATAAAGCGTGTTGAAGCGACGTTCCGTATCGCTTTCGCCGCGACCGGAGGATGCCTGCCGCGTGTCGTCCCGCAGCCATTCCGCTTCCTCGTGGCTGATGCCCGCCGGTGCGGTTGAGGCTGGCATGCCAAACAACGCGAAAACCTGGCCGATTTCTTCCCTGGTCAGCTCGCTGGACAGGTCGTCGCTGAGCAGGCGGATGACGCCACGTTCGTTGAAATCAAGCGAATCAAGGAAGCGCCCCCGGGCGCCGGGCGTCATGTGCCGGAGTGGGGACGGGCAGCGCTGCAGCCAGGCATCCAGCGCCGCGCGCGAGCTGATCGGCCCACCTTTCGGAGGAAGGCGGCAGCCATCGCCTGGCGTGGCTGCGCTGTGCGGCGCCGCAAGGAAAAGACACAGCAGCAGGGCCAAGGGAAGGACATTGGGACGGAAATCCATTTCGTTCTCCGGCGCGGGGCGGATTCGCACCTGTCGGATGAAGGGTACCCCGGTAGCCCAAAGGCATTTCTTCTGTTTGACAATGTAATAACGCGCTATTACATTGGCGCGGTGAAGCAACGTCCTGCCCAGCGCCAGAAGAAGGAAGCCGACGTCCCGTTCCGGGCGTTGGCTGAAGTGCTGTCCGTGCTGGACAAGCCTGAAGAGGTCGCCGCCTTCCTGCGCGACCTCTGTACGCCCGCCGAGCTTGAGGCCATGGCCGACCGCTGGCGGGTGGTGCCTTTGCTGCTTGAGCGCGTCCCGTACCGGGAGATCCACGAGCGCACCGGTGTCAGCGTGACCACCATCGGCCGCGTTGCCCGCACCATCGAATACGGCGAAGACGGCTATGCCGCGGCCGTTCGCAAGCAGTACCCCCATCTCGCTCCCTCCCACTGAGCCTGCCCGCCATGAGTCCTCCTGTCACCGGCGCGGCGCGTGACCGCCTGCGCATCGCCATCCAGAAATCCGGCCGACTCGGCGAGCCCTCGCGTGCCCTGCTGAAATCCTGCGGCCTGGACTGGCGCGAGAGTCGCGATCGCCTGTTCTGCTACGGCGAATCGCTGCCGATCGACCTGCTGCTGGTCCGCGATGACGATATTCCAGGGCTTCTCGCCGACGGCGTGTGCGACCTCGGCATCGTCGGGCGCAATGTGCTGGCCGAACAGACCGCGGAGCGGGCTCTCGCAGGCACCCCGCAGGTGGCGCAGGAGATCCGCGCCCTCGGTTTCGGCGGCTGCCGTCTGGATCTGGCCGTGCCCGATGGCTGGGACTGGCAGGGACCGGAACAGCTGCGCGGCAAGCGCATTGCCACCAGCTATCCCAAACTGGTTCGCCAGTGGTTGGACGGGCAGGGCATCGAGGCCGATGTAGTGTTCCTGTCCGGTTCGGTGGAGATCGCGCCCCGGCTGGGGCAGGCGGACCTGATCTGCGACCTGGTCTCCAGCGGCGCGACGCTGGCTGCGAACCAGCTCAAGCCTGTGCTGACCCTGTTGCGGAGCGAATCGGTGCTGGCCGCACCGGTGCAGCCGTTCAATGACGTGCGCGCCGACCTGATGCAGCTGCTGCTGCGGCGCATGGACGGCGTGCTGCGGCTCAAGGACAGCCGCCTGCTGATGTTCCAGGCGGAGCGCTCGCGGCTGGCTGATGTGCTCAAGCTGCTGCCCGATGCGGACCGGCCGACCATGATGCAGCTGGACGGCGAGGACACACTGGCGCTGCAGACCCTGTGTCGCGGTGAGATGACGTGGCAACGGCTGGAGGAGCTGCGTCGGGCGGGCGCACGCAGCCTGATGGTGTTGCCGGTTGAACGGAGCCTGGCATGAGCGCGCTGTCCATCCAGCGATTGCGATGGTCCGGTCTGGACGCAGCCGCGCGCCGGGACGCATTGGCGCGACCGGTGCAGGCCGTGGCCGCGGAAGTGCGGGAAACCGTTTCGACCCTGGTCGAAGAAGTACGCGCTGGCGGTGATGCAGCGCTGCGTGCGATCACTCAACGGTTGGACGGCGTGGCGCTGGACAGCCTGGAGGTGGGCGAAGACGAATTTGCCGCCGCCGAAGCCGCGTTGCCGCAGGCGTTGCGCGATGCAATGGCGGAGGCGGCTGGCCGGATCGAAGCCTTCCATCGTGCGGGCATGACCCAACCCTATGCGGTGGAAACCGCTCCGGGCGTGGTGTGCGAACGGGTGGTGCGCCCGATCCGAAGGGTGGGACTGTACGTGCCGGCCGGCAGCGCGCCGCTGCCCTCAACTGCACTGATGCTGGGCGTCCCGGCGCGTCTGGCGGGCTGTACTGAAACGGTGCTGTGCACGCCTCCGCGCGCCGATGGCAGCGCCGATCCGGCCGTGCTGGTGGGCGCACGGATGACCGGCGTGACGCGCGTATTCAAATTCGGCGGCGCGCAGGCGATTGCGGCGATGGGGCTCGGCACCGACAGCGTGCCCGCCTGCGACAAGCTGTTTGGGCCCGGCAACGCGTGGGTGACCGAGGCCAAGCAGCAGCTGGCCCAATCCGGCAACGTTGCCATCGACATGCCGGCTGGTCCGTCGGAGGTGTTGGTGATCGCCGATGCCGGAGCCAATGCCGCATGGGTCGCCGCCGACCTGCTGTCGCAGGCCGAGCACGGGCCGGATTCGCAGGTGCTACTGCTGTCGGACAGTACGGCGCTGATCGACGCGGTGGAACGCGAGCTCAGTGCACAACTGCAGGCGCTTCCGCGCGCCGGGATTGCGGCGCAGGCGCTTTCGCGATCGCGCCTGATCATCGTCGATGGGCTCGAAGAAGCGTTCCGCATCAGCAATGCCTACGCGCCCGAACACCTGATTCTGGCGCTGCGCGAGCCGCGCGCCTGGCTGGATCAGGTGCAGTCGGCCGGGTCTATCTTTCTGGGCGACCACACGCCCGAAGCGCTGGGCGATTACTGCAGCGGCACCAACCACGTGCTGCCCACCAATGGCGCCGCGCGGGCGTGGAGCGGGGTGTCGGTGGCCAGCTTCCAGACCTTCATCAGCGTCCAGGCGGCAACCCCGGAAGGGGTGGCGGCGATCGGTCCGTGCGCCGTTACCCTGGCCGAGGCCGAGGGGCTCGAAGCCCATGCCAATGCGGTGCGGCTGCGGCTCGGAGAGGCGGCATGAGCGTGCTGGAACTGGTACGCGAAGATCTCCGCGGCTTCACCGGATACGGTTCGGCGCGCAGCCAGCGCCTGCAGGGCGATGTCTGGCTCAACGCCAACGAATCCGCATGGCCGGGCGCGGAGGATCCTGCCGGCACCTGCCGGCGCTATCCCGAGCCGCAGCCGCCGGAACTGACCGCGGCACTGGCGCGCGTCTACGGCTGTGCGCCGGAACAAGTGCTGGTTGGCCGGGGCAGCGATGAAGCCATTGATCTGCTGGTGCGCGCCCTGTGCCGGCCGGGACGCGACGCGGTGGCGGTGACGCCGCCGGTGTTCGGTATGTATGCAGTCAGCGCCCGGCTGCAGGGCGCACCGCTGTTGGAAGTGCCGCTGGTGGACGGTGAGGACGGCTTCGCACCGGATCTTGATGCGCTGGCTGACGCTTCCATCGCCGGGGGCACCAAGCTGGTATTCCTGTGTTCGCCGGGCAACCCCACCGGCAATCTGGTGCCGGTGGACGCCATCGCCGCGCTTGCGCGACGTTTGGAAGGCCGGGCGCTGCTGGTGATCGACGAAGCGTACGGCGAGTTTTCATCCCAGCCATCGGCGATCACCCTGATGGCGCAGCATCCCAACCTCGCAGTACTTCGCACCCTGTCCAAGGCCCATGCCTTGGCGGGGGCGCGGATTGGCGCGGTCATCGCCGCGCCGGAGTTGATTGCCGTGCTGCGTCGCTGCCAGGCGCCGTATCCGGTGCCGGCACCCTGCGTGGACATTGCACTGGCCGCGCTGTCGCCCGAAGCGCTGGAATACACACACGGACATGTCGAACTGGTTTGCAGCGAGCGCGAGCGCCTGCGCCCGGCACTGGAGGCACTGCCGGGCGTGCGTCGGGTCTATCGCTCGGAAGGCAACTTCCTGCTGGTCCGCCTGGCCAACGCCAAACGTGCGTTCCAGGCCCTGCTGGAGGCAGGGGTGGTGGTGCGCGACCAGCGCGGCGCATGCCAGCTGGACGATGCGCTGCGGATCACCGTAGGCACACCCGCGCAGAACGACCGCGTCGTGGAAATCCTTTCATCGTGTTGCACCGAGCCCAGCCCATGAGCACCCCGATTCTTTTCATCGACCGCGACGGCACCCTGATCGAGGAGCCCGAGGATTTCCAGATCGACGCGTATCACAAGCTCCGCTTTGTGCCGGGAGTGATTCCGGCGCTGCTCAAGCTGCGCGATGCCGGGTACGAGTTCGTGATGGTCAGCAACCAGGACGGGCTGGGCAGCGAGAGCTATCCGCAGGCCGACTTCGATGGCCCGCATGCGCTGATGATGCAGGTGTTCGAAAGCCAGGGCATCACCTTCCGCGAGGTGCTGATCGATACCAGCTGGCCGGAGGAGAACCTGCCTACGCGCAAACCCGGGATCGGACTGGCGCTGCATTACCTGCGCGAACGCAGTTTCGATCCGCAGCGCTCAGCCATGGTGGGCGATCGCGATACCGACAATGCCTTCGCCGCCAACATGGGCATCCGTGCCTTCCAGCTGCGCACGGAGCAGTTCGGGGGCGAATGGGACTGGGCCGGCATTGCCCATGAGCTCGCCGATGCGCCGCGCCGCGCCGAAGTACGCCGGGATACGCGCGAGACCCAGGTGCACATCCGGGTGGATCTGGACCGGGTAGCCGAGCCGAAAATCAGCACCGGCCTGCCGTTCTATGACCACATGCTGGAGCAGATCGGCAAGCACGGCGGATTCGCGCTGGAAGTACAGACCACCGGCGACCTGCACATCGACGAGCACCACTCCGTCGAGGACACGGCGCTGGCGCTGGGCCAGGCGCTGCGCGAGGCGCTGGGCGACAAGCGCGGCATCGGCCGCTACGGATTCACCCTGCCGATGGACGAGGCGCTGGCCAGCGTGGCGCTGGATTTCAGCGGCCGGCCGTGGCTGGTGTTCGAGGGCGAATTCCGGCGCGAGAAGGTGGGTGACCTGCCCACCGAGCTGGTGCCGCACTTCTTCCGGTCGCTGAGCGACGCCGCCGGGCTCAACCTGCATCTGTCGGTACGCGGCGACAACGACCACCACAAGGTCGAGGCGGCTTTCAAGGCCCTGGCGCGGGCACTGCGGCAGGCGATCCGGCGCGAGGGCAAGGAGCTTCCCAGCACCAAGGGCGCGCTGTAGTGCGCGTGGTGATGGTGGATGCCGGCGGGGCGAACCTGGGCTCGGTGCGGCAGGCGCTGCAGCGACTTGGCGTTGACCCAATGCTTAGCGCGGATGCGGCCGCGATCTCCACGGCCGACCGGGTGATCCTGCCGGGCGTGAGCACAGCGGCGGCGGTGATGCAGCGGCTGCGCGAGCTGGACCTGGTGGAGGTGCTGCGCGGATTGCAGGCGCCGCTGCTGGGCGTCTGCGCAGGAATGCAGGTGTTGTTTGAACATTCCGAAGAAGGCGATGCGCCATGCCTCGGTCTGCTGCCCGGACGGGTGCGCCGCATGCGGGCTGCTCCGGGGGTGCGGGTACCGCACATGGGCTGGAACAGGCTGCGCGTGCTGCGCGAATCCCCGCTGACCTGCGGGATCGAAGACGGTGCCTTCGCCTACTTCGTGCACAGCTACGCCGCACCGGCTGGTCCCGACTGCCTGCTGGCGTGCGATCACGGTGAGCGCTTCGCCGCGGTGGTGCAGCGCGGCCACGTGGCTGGCGCCCAGTTCCATCCGGAACGCTCCTCACGCGTCGGCGCGCGCGTGTTGCAGAATTTCATCGAGGCAACACCATGAGTACCGACTTCATCCTCTATCCGGCAATCGACGTCCGCGACGGCCGCGTGGTCCGGCTGGCCCAGGGCGACTACGCACGCGAGACCCGCTACGGCGACGATCCACTGGGCGTGGCCCGGGGCTATGCGGACGAAGGCGCCCAGTGGCTGCACCTGGTGGATCTGGATGCCGCACGCGAAGGTGGTTACACGCTGCTGTCATTGCTGCAGACGCTGGCAGCGGAAGGCCGCTTGAAAGTTCAGACCGGCGGCGGCGTACGCAGCCGCGACGACGTTGCCAAGCTGCTGGAGGCCGGTGCCGCCCGGGTGGTGATCGGCTCGCTGGCCGTGCGCGAGCCCGACCTGGTGCTGGGCTGGATCGAGGAGTTCGGCGCCCAGCGCATTACCGTGGCCCTGGACGCGCGCCTCGATGGCGAAGGCATCTGGCGCCTGCCCGTGCACGGATGGACCGAGACCGGTGCGCAGACCCTGGATGAACTCGCCGGCCGCTACCGCCAGGCCGGGCTGCGTCACCTGCTCAGTACCGACATCGACCGCGACGGCATGCTCACCGGTCCCAGCCTGCGGCTCTACGCCCACCTGCGCAGCATCGCACCCGGGCTGGAAGTACAGGCTTCCGGCGGCGTATCCGCGCTGGAAGACGTGGTTGCAGCGCGGGATGCGGGCTGCGCCGGCATCGTGCTGGGACGGGCGCTGCTGGAAGGGCGCTTCCGTCTGTCGCAGGCATTGGAGGCGGCGGGATGCTGAGCCGGCGGATCATTCCCTGCCTGGACGTGCGCGAGGGCAGGGTGGTGAAGGGCGTGCGCTTTCGCGACCACGTCGACATGGGCGACATTGCGGAACTGGCACTGCGCTACCGCGACCAGGGCGCAGACGAGCTGGTGTTCTACGACATTGGCGCCAGCCCGGAAGGGCGCTCGGTGGATTACCGCTGGGTCGAGCGCGTTTCCGCGCTGCTGGACATCCCATTCTGCGTGGCGGGTGGCATCCGCAGCGTGGCGAGCGCCCGGGCGGTGCTCAATGCGGGTGCCGACAAGATCTCCATCAACACGCCCGCCCTGGAACGACCAGCGTTGATCACCGAGCTGGCCGAAGCCTTCGGCGTGCAATGCGTGGTGGTGGGGATCGATTCGATCCGCGAGCCTGATGGCCAGTGGCGCGTTCGCAGCCATACTGGCGATCCGGACAGCACCCGGGCGCCGGGGCTACTCACCCTGGACTGGGTGGTTGAAGCCCAGCGCCTGGGCGCGGGCGAGATCGTACTCAACTGCATGGACAGTGACGGCGTTCGCCGGGGCTACGATATCGGCCAGCTCGCGGCCGTGCGCGAGGTCTGCACCGTGCCGCTGATTGCTTCCGGCGGGGCGGGTGCGGTAGAGCACTTTGTCGCGGCGTTCGAGCAGGCCGATGTTGACGGCGCGCTGGCTGCCAGCGTATTCCACAGCGGCACAATCAGTATTCCCGAACTCAAGGCCGCCCTGCGCACGCGGGGGATCGAGGTACGCAGTGAATGATTATCCGACCCCGGAGGCACCCGACGCCGACTCCCTGGACTGGGACAAGGGCGACGGCCTGCTGCCGGTCATCGTCCAGGATGCGGAAAGCCTGCGCGTGCTGATGCTCGGCTATATGGACCGCACCGCGCTGGCCGCCACGCTGGAGCTGCGGCTTGTGACCTTTTTCAGCCGCAGCAAGCGACGGCTGTGGACCAAGGGCGAGGCCTCAGGGCACGTGCTCGAGCTGGTGTCCGTGCAGGCCGATTGCGACGGCGATGCGCTGCTGGTGCTGGCTCGTCCGCACGGTCCAACCTGCCACCTGCAGCGGCCCAGCTGCTTTCCCGAAGCTCCCGGCGGTGGCGTGCTGGCAACGTTGGACGCGCTGATCGCCGACCGCGCGGCCGAGCGGCCCGAAGGCAGCTACACCACGCGCCTGTTCGAAGGCGGTCTGCGGCGGATGGCCCAGAAGGTCGGCGAAGAAGGCGTGGAAACCGCGCTGGCGGCGGTGGTCGAGGACGACACCGCGCTTGTCGGCGAAGCCGCCGATCTGGTCTACCACCTGCTGGTGCTGCTGCGCGCGCGCGGACTGGGACTGGCCGACCTGGAGCGCAGGCTGGAGGGGCGTTCACAGGGCGGAAGCTGAGCCTCCGCAACGCTCAGACCGCGCGGCTCAGGCCATCGACGCCGAGCTGTACACGCGGTCGCGGCCCTGCGCCTTGGCCACGTACATGGCCCTGTCGGCGATCTCCAGGGCCTGGGCAATGTCTTCCGGGTTTTCCGCGCCCAGGGTGTGCACCCCAATACTTGCCGTCACCTGGATGGGTTCTTCGCCGGCAAGACAGCTGTCGGCGACAAGTGACTGGCGGATGGCTTCGGCCACCGCCATCGCTTCGGCTTGATCGTGGTGCGGCAGCGCCACCACGAACTCCTCACCGCCAAAGCGTGCCAGCAGCGCCCCGTCGCCGGCCGCGCTGCGGATCCGCTGCGCCGCCCAACGCAGGCATTCGTCACCCACCAGGTGACCGTTGCGATCGTTGATGGCCTTGAAGTGGTCCAGGTCCACCATCAACAGGGAGACCGGGCGGCCACTGTCCCGGGAATCGCGCACCGCGCGGTCGAAGGCCTCATGGAACCAGGTGCGGTTGTTCAGGCCGGTCAGGCCGTCACGGCGGCTGGACTCGCGCAATTTTCCGTGCACTTCCTCCAGCTGCAGCAGCGCGTTGCGGACTTCCCGGGTGCGCTGGGCCACCTTGCGTTCCAGCATCACGTTGGCTTCGCCGGCAATGCGCTCGTTCTCGTTGCGCAGGCCGGCATAGCGATAGCCGAGTGCGATCGAAAGCAGCAGCATTTCCAGGGCCGAACCGATCTGCACCCCGTATTCGGTGAAGAAGTTCTTCGGCAGCACACCGAAGGCCAGCAGCGTGAACACCGCAGTGCCGAGCAGGAACATGCCCCAGGCCAGCAACAGCAGGCGTGCGGGCTGGTAGCCGAGCCGGACCACGTGGATGGTCGCCGTCACGATCCAGGCGATTCCGACCAGCACTGCCAACGCGGCCACGGGCGTGGCGATCCGGGCCGGAAGCCAGAACGAGATGACGCCGAACACCAGGAAGAAGCCGATCACCGTCAGGCTGACCGCATTGCCCAGCGGCCAGCGCTGGGGCAGCTCGAGGAACGTGCGGGTGAACTGGTTCATGCCGATCAGCGCCAGGCAGATCGACAGCGGCACCGACTTGTCCGCCAGCCAGGGCCAGTTGGGCCACAGGTATTCAAAGCCCAGCCCGTTGAGGGTGAACAGCACCAGGCCAAAGGCGGTGATGTGGAACAGGTACCAGAAGTAGCTGGCGTCGCGCAGCGAGATCCACAGCACCATGTTGTAGAAAAACAGCGCCAGCAGGATCCCGTAATACAGGCCGATGGCCAGCTGGGCGTCGCGGGAGATTTCGGTGAACGCCGCGGGCGTGTACAGCTCCAGCGGCACCTGCATGGAGCTCTCGCTTTCCACCCGCACCAGCAGCTCCAGCGGCTCGTCGACGGGTAGCTCGAGCTGGAAGTTGGGGTGCCGGTAGCGCACGCTGCGCACATCGAAGGGCAGGTGGTCTCCGCCGGACTGGTGCACGATCCGGCCGTCGGCATAGCGCAGGTAGATGTCCAGGCGATCGCTGAGCGGATACTCCTGTACCAGCAGCCAGCGCTGTTCCATCGGGTTGCGGTTCACCAGGCCGACGTGGAACCAGAAGGCGCCACGCTGGAAGCCGAACGCCGCGTTGCCGCCCGGCACGGGCTCAAACCGGCCGGCCTCCAGATGGGCAAAGGCGTCTTCCATGCGATCGGCCGATGGCGCGTCGTGCCAATAGGTCAGATGCGGGGTGAGCCTGAGCTGATCCGCATCGGCAGGCAGCTCAACGGGCGCGGCGCTCGCTGGCATGCCCGGCCACAGACACGCCAGCAGCAATGCCGCCCAGACGACTATCCCGATCCTGGATGCAACGGACCTGCCAACCATGGCGCTCCCCGGAGACTCCTGCCCCAGCGGGGAGACTAGACCAGCGCGGCGCGCTTTGCATTGGGTCCCGTCATAATCGGGCTCCCGTCCGTTTCAGGAATTCCACATGCGCGCTGCCTGGTTGTGCCTGCTGCTGGTACTCGCTTTGCCCACCTATGCCGGTGAGGCCGGCTGTCTGCAGGGCTCCGTGCGGGTGTCCGGCGGCAGTGGCCTGGCAGGAGTTGCTGTGTCAGACGGACAACAGGTGGTCATCAGCGGGCCGGAAGGGCAGTGGAGCCTGGCCTCCGCACCGGCCGGACCGGTGTTCGTGATCAAGCCTGCGGGATATGCGCTGCCGACGGGTGAGGATGGGCTGCCGGATTTCTGGCGCAGCGGGGCAGAGCCGCAGGGCTGTGACTTCGAACTGTTGCGCACGGCCCCGGCCGACAGCGACGACGGCAGCCTTGAAGTCCTGGTGTTCAGCGATCCGCAGACCGCCAACCTGCGCGAAGTCGGCTACTACCGGGACTCGATCGTGGCGCCGCTGCACGGAACGCATACCGCCCGCCTGGGTGTGACACTGGGCGACGTGACCAACGATGTGCCGGCGCTCTATCCGGCGCTGAACGAAGCCACCGCCAGCCTGGGTGTGCCTTGGCTGCACGTAGCCGGCAACCACGATCTGGATTTCGAGGTTGGGAATGACCGCGACTCGTTGCGCTCGTTCCGCACGGTGTACGGGCCGGACACGTTTGCATGGGAAGAGGAGCAGGCCGTCTTCGTCGGTCTGGACAACGTGATCTACCAACCAGGTGAGCGCCCTGCCTACATCGGCGGGCTGCGCGAGGACCAGTTTGAATTCCTTGAATCCTGGCTGCCTTTGCTCACCACTGATCGGCTGCTGGTGCTGCTGGTACACGTGCCTTTGTTTGATACCGCCCCGGGCCGGGAAACCTTCCGCCACGCCGACCGCGAGCGTCTGTTCGCTCTGCTGCAGCACTTCCCGAAGCTGCTGGTGCTCAGCGGGCACCGGCATACGTTGCAGCATGTCTTCCACGGTGCCGAGGCAGGCTGGCACGGCGACGCGCCGCTGCACGAGTTCAACGTGGGCGCCGCCAGTGGTGCGTTCTGGTCCGGCGTGGCAGGCAGCGATGGCGTGCCGGATTCGACCATGGCCGATGGCACTCCCAGCGGCTATGCGCGGCTGATCGTGGATGCACAGGGCGAATACCGTCTCTCCTGGCATCGCGGAGGACATCACGGCAACGATGATCCGGGTTTCACTGATGCGATGGCCCTGCACGCGCCGCGGGCCCTGCGTCGTGGCGCCTATCCGGCGTGGGGCGTGTACGCCAACGTGTACATGGGATTGGAGGACACCCGGGTGGAGTTCCGGGTGGGCGAGGGCGAGTGGCAGCCGATGCGCCAGGTGTCCGCGCCGGACCCGCGGCTGGTGGTGGAAAACGTCCGCGATGATCTGGCCACGGCGCTGCGCGGCTTCGACCGCTCGCCCGAGGCGCAGCCATCCACGCATCTGTGGCGAGGGGCGTTGCCTACGGATCTGGACGCAGGGGAACACCGGGTTGAAGTCCGCGCCTTCGACCGCTGGCAGGGCGAGCAGCGGGCGCAGACGCACTACACCTTGATCGAGGCCACACCGTAGGTCGGCCCTACGCGGCCGATGCGGGGGATGCATGCTTCGCGGTGAACGCGGGGGTGCGTGATTCTCGGGCCGTCGGGGGCGTAGCCCCGACCTACGGGTCGTCGGCGGCTTCGTAGGGGTAGGCCACGGCGGGGCCGGCTTCGAACGATTCGCGCCAGGCGTCCAGCACCGGTTCGATCCGCGTGCCCACGTGGATCTGCGGCAGCGAAGGTGTGTAGTCGCCTTCCGTCTCGCGTGCGGCGACCCGCTTGCGCGCGTCCCGGAACGCGGCAATGAAATCATCGTGGTGGTTGAGCGCATCCACCAGCCAGGCCTGGCCGAAGTAGGTCACCTGGGATGTCGCGCCGCAGCCAAACGAGGTGCGGTCCTTGCGCGCTGCAGTGATGGTAACGCCGGTCGGGCTGCGCAGCGCCGGCAGGAAGCCGCCCGAAAAGCAGGCCGAAACCACCACCACCCGGTTGCGGATGCCGGAGCTCGCCAGGGTTTCGGCCAGCTGGTCCGCGGTGATCTCTTCTTCCAGCAGCGGCGGCAGGTCCACTATCAGCTCATGCTCTTCGCTGCCGTGGGTGGTGATGAACAGCAGCAGCAGATCCTCCTCGGGATCCATCGCAGTACCCACGCCGGCCAGGGCCTGGTCGAGGTTCTCCAGCGTGGCCAGCGGCCTGGGCGCATCCTCGTCCAGGCTGTCAGGATGGTTGACCAGCCCGATGACCCGGCCGTCGGCCTGGAAGCGTGCGTTTATCAGCTGCTCCAGGTAGAGCACCTCGTTGCGGAACACGTCTTCGTTGCCGTCGCCGGCGAATCCGACCACGTACAGGTCCGGCTTGCCGGGCTGCTGGGCCGGCATGGCTTCCAGCATTGCCGCGATCAGCCGACTGTCGCGCTCGGGCAGCGTTTCTTCCGCCGGCGTGCCGGCCAGGGCGGGGGCGGCGACAAGCAGCCCTGTAAGCAACAGAGCCAGCGTCGTGTGCCATCCCCGCCGGACTTTACGGAACGATCCCATCGAACGACTCCACGCGGGTGTGGTTGCCGGCTGCGGCGCCGGTGCGCGGCTGCGGGTAGTCCTGCGGGCGGTCGACCAGAACGGTCTCCATGCCGGCGGCGCTGGCTGCATCCAGCTCTTCCACCACGTCCGAGAGAAACAGCACCTGTTCGGCAGGCACGTCCAGGCGTCGATGGATGCGGGCATAGCTTTCAGCTTCGCGCTTGCCGCCGACCTCGGTGTCGAACCAGGCTGAAAACAGCGGGCTCAGGTCGCCGGCGTCGGTGTGGGAGAACAACAGCACCTGGGCGGGGACCGAGCCCGAAGAATAGACCGCCAGGGTATGACCCGCGTCATGCCACTGCCGCAGCTGTTCCACGGCGTCCGGATAGACCGGCGCGGCGAAGTCACCATTGCGATAGCCGTCGGCCCACAGCATCCCCTGCAGGGCCTTGAGCGCGGTGTGCTTGAGATCCTGGTCAATCCAGCCCTGCAGCGTCTCAGCGATCATGCCGTCCTGGCAGACGCCGCCAAGCTCGGTGGCCACCTCGTCCAGCCAGCGCCGGACCTCCGGGTCCTGGCCGCGCACACGCACGAAGCGCGGCATCTCGCTGCGCGCATAGGGAAACAGCACGTCCTTGACGAAGGCGATGCTGCTGGTGGTGCCTTCGATATCGGTCAGGATGATGCGGGACATCGGGTCTCCTTGGTGACGCTCAAGCCTCGCCGTAGCGCGGGAAGCGCTGGGCGATATCGGTGCCGGTGAAATGTCCGATCCAGCCATCGGGCTGCTGGAAAAAACGGATCGCCACGAAATTGGGGCGCGGGCCCATGTCGAACCAGTGGGTGGTGCCGTCCGGCACGGCGATCAGGTCATCCTTGACGCATTCCACCTCGTACACCTTGCCATCCACATGCAGGGTGAACAGGCCGGAGCCGGCCACGAAGAAGCGCACTTCGTCCTCGCGGTGATAGTGCTCGTCCAGGAACTTGCGGCGGATCTCATCGCGCTCCGGATGATTGGGGGCGATGCTGATCACATCCACGCTGGTGAAGCCGCGCTCGGCGACGAGCCGGTCCACGTCCTGGCGATAGGCGGCCAGCACTTCTTCCTGGCTCGCGCCCGGCTCCACAGGGTGTGCGGCCTGCCAGCGCTCGAATGTCACTCCGATCGCGGCCAGCTCGCTGGCGATGCGGTCACCCTCTTCGGTCACCAGCAGGGGCGTGTCGGGGGAATCGTTGGCAAAGATGCGCAGTCGGCTCATCGTTTTTCTTGGGAGATCGGCAGGGATCTCCAGACTATCAGCCTGCGGGTGCGTCCGGATGGAACACCGTGTGGCCGCCAGTCAGCCGATACAGTTCCAGCTCGCAGCCGAGCAGGAATTCGAACGCTTCCAGGTGGCGACTGGCTTCGGCCACATCGCGACCCCAGGCGTACAGCCCGTGGCCGTCGATGAGATAGCCCCACATCGGCCCCTGGTCCAACAGTGCTTCCACCTGGGCGGCGAGGGTGGGCATGTGCTGGCTGTTGGGCAGCACCGGCACGGTGATCGCGGCTTCGTGGGTGCTGTTGCCGGCAAAGGCCTTGAGCAGCTCATAGCCCGCCAGCCTGACGCCGCCGGCAGCGGAAAACAGCCTTGAGGCCACCGTCTGGTTGAGCGAATGGGTGTGCAGCACGCAGCCGACTTCCGGCAGGCGCCGGTACAGCTGGGTGTGCAGCAGGGTCTCCGCGGAGGGCCGGTGGTCGCTGCCTACGGCGCGCCCGTCCAGGTCGATCACCATCAGGTCCGATTCGCCCAGCTTGCCCTTGTCGCGACCGGAGATGGTGATGGCCGCGTGGCCGTCATCGATCCGGCGGGAGAAGTTGCTGCTGGTGGCCGGCGTCCAGCCGCGGGTCGCCAGTGCGCGCACGGCGGCGGCAAGTTCCGTGCACAGTTCGTGCAGCTGCTGCGGGTCGAAGGGCAGGGTGGTCATGACGTGCCAGCCGCTTCCGCGTCGGGCTGCTGTTCGGCGGTGCGGCTGCCTTCAGGCGGGATGTACAGCACCTTGAAGCCCGCATATGCCATCACCAGCGCCACTACCGGGCCGACCAGGTTGAAGAACGCATACGGCAGGTAATCCATGGTCGCCACGCCGAGCGTGGCCGCCATGTAGGCGCCGCAGGTGTTCCAGGGCACCAGCGGAGAGGTGATGGTGGCGCCGTCTTCCAGCGCGCGTGACAGGTTCACCGGTTCCAGCCCCCGGCGGCGGAATTCAGGCTGGTACAGGCGGCCCGGCAGGACCAGGGACATGTACTGGTCGGCGGCCACCACGTTGGTGCCGAAGGCGGTGACGATGGTGGCGGCAATCAGCGAGCCGGCCGACTTCACCCGGGTCAGCACGCTGCGGATCATGCGCTCGAGCAGGCCGGTCTTTTCCATCACCGCGCCGAAGCCGAGCGCGCACATGATCAGCCATACCGTGTTGAGCATGCTGATCATGCCGCCGCGGCTGAGCAGCGCGTCCACGTCCGCATTGCCGGTGTTGGCCTCGTATCCTTCAAACAGCGCCTGCCACACGCCGGACAGCAGCGCCATTGGACGCGGAATATCGGAGCGGTCCACCAGGGCCAGAACCAGCTCGGGCTGGAACACCACCGCGAACACGCCGCCCAGGATCGCGCTGAGCAGGATCGCGGGGTAAGCGGGGAAACGGAGCATGGCCAGCGCGAACAGCACCACCATCGGAATAAGCAGATACCAGCCCAGGTTGTAGTGCTCGCCCAGTACCTGGGGCAGATTGCCGAACCCGGTATCGCCCGAGCCACCGGCTTCGCTCAGGCCCACTATCGTAAACAGCATCAACGCGATCGCCATGCTGGGGAAAGTGGTCCAGGTCAGGTGGCGGATGTGGGCAAACAGCTCGGCTCCGGCAGCCGCCGGGGCGATGATGGTGGTGTCGGAGATCGGCGACATCTTGTCGCCGAAGTAGGCGCCGGAAATAATTGCCCCGGCGGTGATTGGCAACGACATGTCCATGCCCTGGGCGACCCCGATCAGGGCTACGCCGAGCGTACCGGCCACGGTCCAGGAGCTGCCGATCGACAGCGCCACAATGGCGCACACCACGCAGGCGGCCGGATAGAAATAGGCCGGGTGCATCAGCTGCATGCCATAGACGATCAGCATCGGTACCGTGCCGCTGAGGATCCAGGTGCCGATCAGCGCGCCCACCGACAGCAGGATGAAGATGGGCACCACGGCCAGGGCCACGCCGTGGACCAGGCTGTTCTGGATCGTGTGCCACGGCATACGATTGCGCAGTCCCACCAGGGCGGCCACCCCACTGGACAGCATCAGTCCGACCTGGCTGGCGCCGAACGAGGCGTCATCGGCGTACAGATACACCGCGCAGATCAACGTGGCGACCAGGAACAGCAGCGGGGTGAGGGCCTGGAGCAGGCTGGGCTCGCGCAGCTGCTGGCGGGAGGATTCGGTCGTCATCGCTTCACTTCCGTTCGACTTCATGCCTGCTCGGCCCCGGGGCCGGTTGCTGCCCGAGCGGTTCCGGCCAGGCCGTGACGCGCAGGATGTCAGCGCCACGGCCGCCGTACCTTGCCAAAGCAGGCTGATGTTCACAAGCGCCGGAAGCCACGGTGGCCGGCTGGGCCGCGGGATGACCGATAATGGGCGCGCCCCCCGGCTCCTGATGGCGCAATGCAACATGACTGAACTGGACACCCCCGGCAGCGACTTCATCGCTGCGCTCAGCGGCTATCGCCGGCAGTGGCCGGAAGAGGCCGAGTGCGTGGACCAGTTCATCGCGCTGGCCGCGGATCCGGACAACCCCTATGTACGCGAGCGGCTGGAAGGCCACTTCACCGCGTCGTCGTGGCTGGTCAGTGCTGATGGCAGCCGCACCCTGTTGACCCATCACCGCAAGCTGGGCATCTGGGTGCAGCCGGGTGGGCACGCGGACGGCGATCGCAACCTGGCGCGGGTGGCACTGCGTGAAGCAGAGGAAGAGTCCGGGCTGCGCGCTCTCGCACTGGGCGCGGGGATCTGGTCGGGGATCTTCGACCTTGACCGGCACTGGATCCCGGAGCACAAGGGCGTGCCGGCACATTGGCATTACGACGTGCGCTACGTGGTGCAGGCGGGTGCGGACGAGGCATTCGTGGTCAGCGAGGAGTCGCACGCCCTGGCTTGGCGCGGGATCGATGCGGTTGCCGCCGATCCGGCCATGGACGCATCGTTGCGCCGGATGGCGCGCAAGTGGCTTGCGCGACTGTAGGTCGGCCCTACGCGGCCGACGCGCGATCCGCGACTGATCCGGTGATCCGGATCAGGTGGTCGCGGTATTGGTCTCGTCGCGCTTTTCGCGCGGCGGCAGGGTGTCGTCACCGTGCACCAGGAACCAGATGTTCTCGGCGATGTTGGTCACGTGATCGCCAATCCGCTCGATGTTCTTGGCCATGAACAGCAGGTGGGTGCAGGGCGTGATCGAGCGCGCGTCTTCCATCATATAGGTCAGCAGCTCGCGGAACAGGCCGGTGTACATCTGGTCCAGCTCGGCGTCGTTCTCACGGATCTGCTGCGCCGCTTCGGCGTCACCCGCCTGGTAGGCCACCAGCACTTCACGCAGCTGGCGCGCGGCAATCCGCGACAGGCCCTTGAGCCCGCGGGTGATCGGCAGGGCCGGGGACTGGTTCAGGGCCAGTGAGCGCTTGGCCACGTTGGCGGCGTAATCGCCGATACGTTCGATATCGGATGAGACCTTCAGCGCGGCCAGGATCTCGCGCAGATCACGGGCCATCGGACCGCGCAGCGCGAGTTTCATTACGTCCTCGCTGATTTCCTTTTCCAGCGCGTCGATCGCGTCGTCGTTGTCGATCACGCGGCGGGCGGCGGAATCGTCGCGACGTTCCACCACGTCCAGGGCGGCCTCCAGCTGGGCCGCCGCCATGTTGCCCATGCGCAGGATCTCGCTGGTCAGGCGGTCGCGCTCTTCGTCGTAGCTGTGGACGATGTGGTCGTGCTGATGGTTGGGCATGTCAGCCGAATCTCCCGGTGATGTAGTCCTCGGTCTGCTGCTTCGAGGGGTTGGAGAAGATGGTGTTGGTCTCGCCGTGCTCGATCAGGTCACCCAGGTACATGAAAGCGGTGAAGTCCGAGACGCGCGCCGCCTGCTGCATGTTGTGGGTCACGATCACGATGGTGTACTCGTGCTTGAGCTCGGCAATGAGCTGCTCGATGCGGCTGGTCGAGATCGGGTCCAGGGCAGAGGTGGGCTCGTCCAGCAGCAGCACATCGGGTCGCAGGGCCACCGCACGGGCGATGCACAGCCGCTGCTGCTGGCCGCCGGACAGGCCGAGCGCGCTCTGGCCCAGCTTGTCCTTCACCTCGTCCCACAGCGCGGCCTGGCCCAGGGCATGCTCCACGCGCTCTTCCATCTTCTTCTTCGAGAGCTTCTCGTGGTGGCGGATGGCATAGGCGATGTTCTCGTAGATGGTCATCGGGAACGGCACCGGCTTCTGGAACACCATGCCCACCTTGCTGCGCAGGCGGTTGAGCGGGTACTTGGGTGACAACACGTTTTCCCCGTCCAGCAGCACTTCACCGCTGGCCTCCTGCTTGGGGTACAGCGAATAGATGCGGTTGTAGACGCGCAGCAGGGTGGACTTGCCGCAACCGGAGGGGCCGATCAGCGCCGTCACCCGCTTTTCCGGGATATCCAGGTTGATTCCCTTCAGCGCGTGGAATTTGTCGTAATGGAAGTCCAGGCCACGGGTGGAAATCTTCACCGGTGCCTGCGGCTGGGTTTCGCGGTGGCTGGTGGCCAGCGAAATCCGCTTTGTGGCACTGGTGGTCGGGGTATCGGTCATGGCCGGTTCCGTTGCAAGGTCAGTCATGGGAGATCCTCTTGCGCAGCAGTAGGGCGCGCGCGCCAATGCTGATCAGCAGCACAAAGGTGGTCAGTACCAGCGCGCCCGCCCAGGCCAGCTGCTGCCAGGATTCATAGGGGCTGCCGGCGTACTGGTACATCACCACCGGCACGCTGGCCATCGGCCGCATGATGTCGGAGTTCCAGTACTGGTTGCCGAAGGCGGTGAACAGCAGCGGCGCGGTCTCGCCGGAGATTCGGGCAAGCGCGAGCAGGATGCCGGTGATGATGCCCGCCGAGGCGCTGCGATAGAGCACCTGCACGATCACCTTCCACTGCGGCACGCCCAGCGACAGGGCCGCCTCGCGCATCTGCACCGGCACCAGGCGCAGCATTTCGTCCGTCGTGCGCACCACCACCGGCAGCACGATGAAGGCCAGCGCGATGGCACCGGCCAGCGCCGAGAACCGGCCGCCGGTCTGCATCACGATCAGGGTGTAGACGAACAGACCGAGCACGATCGACGGTGCCGAGAGCAGGATGTCATTGACGAACCGCACCACCGTGCCGGTCTTGCGCGCGACGCCGTATTCGGCGAGCCACGTGCCGGCGGCCACGCCCAGCGGCGTGCCGATGCCGATGGCCAGCGCACACATCACCGCGCTGCCGAAGAAGGCGTTGAGCAGACCGCCGCCTTCCTGCATCGGCGGCGGGGTCATCTGGGTGAACAGGTCCAGGTTGATGCCGCCGGCGGCCTTGCTGACCAGCGTCCACAGGATCCAGCCCAGGAAAAACAGGCCGAACGCGGCCGCCAGGCAGGAGATGACGATCGCGGCGATGTTGCCCACCCGACGCCTGCGGTACAGGCGGTCGGCGACAGCGGTACTGGGGCCGGCATTCGTCATAGGCGAGGTCGACATCAGTTGCCTTCCTTGCGCGACAGGCGCATCAGCATCAGCCGGGCGATCGCCAGCACCACGAAGGTCACCAGGAACAGCACGAAGCCGAGCAGCAGCAGCGCCGATCGGTAGGTTTCAGTGGCCTCGCCGAAATCGTTGGCGATCAGCGCGGCAATCGTGGTGCCGGGCTCCAGCAGGGAGGGCGACAGGCGTACGCTGTTGCCCACGACGAACGCCACCGCCATGGTTTCACCCAGCGCACGGCCAAGTCCCAGGAAGATGCCGCCGATCACGGCGGAGCGCGTGTAGGGCAGCACGATGTCCCAGCTCACTTCCCACTTGGTGGAGCCGAGGGCGTAGGCCGATTCCTTGAGCCGGGTAGGGACGGTCAAAAACACCTCGCGCATCACCGAGGTGATGAACGGGATCACCATGATTGCCAGCACGAAGCCTGCGGTCAGCGTGCCGATCCCCAGCGGCGGGCCTCGGAACAGCATGCCGAAACCGGGCACGGCGCCCAGGTACTGGTTGAGCCAGGGGGTGACGTATTCCGTCATCACCGGTACCAGCACGAACAGGCCCCACATGCCGTAGATGATCGAAGGAATGGCAGCCAGCAGTTCGATCGCGCTGGCGACGGGGCCGCGGATCCAGCGCGGCGCCACTTCGGTCAGGAAAAACGCAATGCCGAAGCTGATCGGCACCGCGATGATCATTGCGATCACCGCGGTGACGATGGTGCCGTAGATCGGCGCGAGCGCGCCGTAGCGGTTTTCGACCGGATTCCAGTCGGCGGTGAAGAAGAACCGCCAGCCCTGGGAGAGCAATGCATCGCGGCCGCCCCACAGCATGGACAGGGCAGCCGCGGCCAGGGCCAGCATCACCAGCACCACGGTACCGCCCAGGACCAGCCGGAACAGGCGGTCGTTGCGGGTGTCGCGCAGGTCGTTGCGGGCCTTCGGGCCCGCTTCAATGGCAGTGGTGTTCATCGGGAAGCCGACCGGTTCCGGATTATTCGGCGGTGAAGCCGAATTCGCTGGCCCAGTAGGCCTCGACCTGGGTCACCAGGTCTGCGGGCAGCGGCACGTAATGCAGGGCACTCGCCTGGTCGGTGCCTTCCTTGAGGGCCCAGTTGAAGAAGCTCAGGGTGGCATGCGAACGCGCCTGGTCGGCCGGCTGTTTGGGCATCAGGATGAAGTTGGTGGCGGTGATCGGCCAGGCGTTCTCGCCCGGGGCGTCGGTGATCACCAGGTGGAAGTCGGAAGCGCCCGCCCAGTCGGCGGTGGCGGCGGCAGCGGAGAAGGTTTCCTCGCTCGGCCCCACCCAGTTGCCGGCGGCGTTCTGCAGCGACGCGTAGGGCATGTCGTTCTGCAGCGCGTAGGCCAGTTCAACGTAGCCGATCGAACCGCGGATCTGCTTCACGTACGAGGCCACGCCTTCGTTGCCCTTGCCGCCAACGCCGGCCGGCCACTGCAGCTGGGTGCCTTCGCCGATCCGGCCCTTCCAGTTGCCGCTGACCTTGGACAGGTAGTTGCTGAAGTTGAACGTGGTGCCCGATCCATCGGAGCGGTGCACGATGTTGATTTCCACTTCCGGCAGATCGATGTCCGGGTTGAGCCCGGCGATGGCCGGATCGTTCCAGTTGCTGACATCGCCCAGAAAGATATCGGCCAGCACGCTGCCGGTCAGGCGCAGCTCGCCCGGTGCGATGCCTTCCAGGTTGAACACCGGAACGACGCCGCCGATGGTCGAGGGGAACTGGCCCAGGCCGGCCTCGGCCAGCTCTTCGCTGGACAGCGGCGCGTCGGACGAGCCGAAATCCACCGTGGCCGCCTTGATCTGGGCGATGCCGCCACCCGATCCGATCGACTGGTAATTCATCCGGTGCCCGGTGGCGGCGTTGTAGTCGGCCGACCAGCGCGACATCAGCGGAAACACGAACGATGCGCCCGCGCCGGAGATCTCACTGGATGAGCCGGCGCCAGGCTGGCCGTCATCGCCGGACGGCTGGCACGCGGCCAGTCCAAACACCAGCGGCAGGGACAGGGAAAGGATGGCGAGTCGGGCGGGCTGCAGTTTCATGCGTGCTCCATGGAAGGGAGTGCCGGCGGTGCCGGCGGATGACGCCATGAAATGATGTTTTTGTTACAGCTTGATGACATGCCGGCGAAATGCAGTCATCAAAGGCCTTTTTTGGCGTCGCTATGTGCTCGTAGCTGAACGGACATGAGCTTGGACCGGCATGGGCTTGAATGGGTATGGACTCATCCGATCCACAGCCGCAGCAGCCAGGCAACCGTTCCGACCGTTGCCAATCCAGCCAGCCAGAGAATCAGCAGCCAGAGCAGGCGTTTCCACAGAGGGCTGCTCAATGGTATCCCTCACCAACCTTGCCCCGGAACACCCAGTAGGACCAGCCGGTGTAGGCAAGGATCACCGGGACCAATATCACTGCCCCGATCAGCATGAAGCCAAGGCTCGAGTCGGGCGAGGTGGCGTCGTAAACGGTCAGCGTCTGCGGAACGACGTAGGGAAACATGCTGATGCACAGGCCCAGGAACGTCAGCGCGAACAGCGACAGGCCCAGCAGGAAGGGTGCAAGCTCGCGGCCGCGGCGCAGGGATCGCCAGAATGCATAGGCGATGATCGCGGTCAGCAGCGGCACCTGCGCGGTCCAGAGCACCGTCGGGTAGGCCGTCCAACGATGGTGGTAGTCGAAGTCCAGGCCGATGGTGGCCAGGCTGACTGCAAAGATCCCCAGCAGCATGGCGCCCAGCAGCCACGGCGCCAGCTTTTTTGCCCTGGCCTGCACCGGTCCGCTGGTCTTGAGGATGAGCCAGCCCGCGCCGAGCAGGGCGTAGCCGGCCACCACGCTGACCCCGGTGAGCAGGCTGAAGGGGGTCAACCAGTCCCACCACCCACCGGCATATTCGCGACCGTCCACAGTGATGCCCTGCAGCAGCGCGCCGAGGATGATGCCCTGGGCCAACGCAGCCACGGTGGAGCCGCCGTGGAAGGCCGCATCCCACCACGCCCGATGCGCCGGGTCGCGCCAGCGTGCTTCAAACGCGACACCGCGGAACACCAGCGCGAGCAGCATTGCGATGATCGGCGGATAGACCGCGGTCATGATCACCGCGAATGCCAGCGGGAAGGCTGCCATCAGCCCGCCGCCGCCAAGCACCAGCCAGGTCTCGTTGCCGTCCCACACCGGGGCGACCGTGTTCATCGCCTGGTCGCGATCCTCACCGGGCTGCAGGGCGCGGAACAGGATGCCGATGCCCAGATCGAAGCCGTCCATGACCACATAGGCGAACACCGCAAACAGGATGATCGCTGCCCAGGCCATGGTGAGATCAAGATCCATCGTTCAATCCTCTCCCTTGTCGGCCATCTGCATGGCCGGGCCCGGGGTGATGCCGGCGCTGCGGATCGGCGCCTCGTCCTCGTCCATGGGCCGCTCGGAGGGCTGCACGCCCTTGGCCATCAGCCGCAGGATGTACAGCGTGCCAAGGCCGAAGACGATGAAGTACACGATGATAAAGGCGACCAGCGAAGTGCCGACCGCGGAGGCGTCCAGCGCCGAGGCGCTTTCCCGGGTCGTCATCAATCCGTACACGGTGTACGGCTGCCGCCCGACCTCGGTGGTGATCCAGCCCGCGATCACCGCCACGAAACCGGACAGGCCCATGCCCACCGCCGCGCGATGCAGGGCCGGCCACTCGAACAGGCGCCGCCGCCAGCGTGCGTACAGGCTCCAGGCCCCCAGCGCGATCATCGCCATGCCCAGTCCCACCATCACCCGGAACGACCAGAACACCACCCCCACCGGCGGCCGCTCGTCTTCCGGGATCGTCTCCAGCCCGTCGAGCGGGGCGTTGAGGTCGTGCTTGAGGATCAGTGAGGACAGCTTGGGGATTTCCAGCGCGTAGTTGACCCGGCCCGTCTCCGAGTCCGGGATGCCGAACAGGATCAGCGGCGCCCCATCTGGATAGCTTTCGTAATGGCCTTCCATGGCCATCACCTTGGCCGGTTGGTGTTCCAACGTGTTCAGCCCGTGTAGGTCGCCGATCACCAGCTGCACCGGAGCCACGATGGCGATCATCCACATGGCCATGGAGAACATCTTGCGCGAACTCGCCAGCGAGGTTGCCCGTGAAGCCTCAGCCGCTTCCTCGCCTCCCGCCGCCGGATCCGAAGCTGCCGGCACGCCCCGCCCGCGCCGGTGCCTGAGCAGGTGCCAGGCGCCCACGCCGCCAACGGCCAGCGCGGTGGTCAGGTAGGTGGCGCTGAGGGTGTGGGCCAGGCGGTAGGGAAAGCTCGGGTTGAAGATGATCTCCACCCAGCTGCCGGCCGGTACGAACTGGCCGACATCATTGATCTGGAAGCCCGTCGGCGTCTGCATCCAGCTGTTGGCACTGAGAATCCAGAACGCCGACAGGAAGGTGCCGAACGCCACCAGCAGGGTGGCCATGAAGTGCAGGCGTGGGCCGACCCGCTTCATGCCGAACAACATCACCCCGAGGAACCCGGCCTCCAGGAAGAATGCGGTCATGACCTCGTAGGCCATCAGCGGGCCGATGATCGGCCCGGCGCGATCGGAGAACACCGCCCAGTTGGTGCCGAACTGGTAGGTCATCACGATGCCGGATACCACGCCCATCGCGAACGCGACCGCGAAGATCTTTACCCAGAAGCGGAACAGGTCCAGGTACACCTGTTCCTTCGTCCGCAGCCAGCGCCACTCGAGCACGGCGAGAAAGCTTGCCAGCCCAATGGTGAAGGCCGGAAAGATGAAGTGGAAGCTGATCGTGAACGCGAACTGGAGTCGCGCCAGGAACACGGCGTCGAAGTTTTCAAACATGGTGCAGGCGACGCTAGCACCGCCGATGTCAGCGTCGCGTTCACGCCGGGATCATTTTCCTGAGGGCTGGTTCAATCCTGCTCGTATTGCACGTCAACGATGACGAACGAGACCGCTCCGGCCGGCAATTCCGCCTGGAATTCATCGTCCAAACGCTTCTTGAGCATCGCCCGGGCCAGCGGGGAGTCGATGCTGATCCAGCCCTTGGGCGCGTCGGTCTCATCCGGCCCGACGATGCGGTAGCGGACGGTGTCGCCGCTGTCCTGGTCCTCGAGCTCCACGGTGGCGCCGAAGAACACCGCTTGCGGGTCCGACGGTACGGTGTCCACCACTCGCAGCGCCTGCAGCCGCTTGCTGAGGTAGCGCACGCGGCGGTCGATCCCGCCCAGCTGCTTCTTGCGGTAGATGTATTCGGCGTTCTCGGAGCGGTCGCCCTCGGCGGCGGCTGCGGCCAGCGCGCGGACCACTTCCGGGCGCTGCACGCGCCACAGGTCATCCAGCTCGGCCTTCAGGCGTGCATGACCCTCCGGCGTGATCAGGGCGGTGCTTGTCTCCGGCGGCGGGCGCCAGCGCCCCACGGCTGTGCTCAACGCTTGCCACCGAACACGCCCATGATCCCGCGCACAATCCGGCGGCTGATCTGGTTGCCCACGTTGCGGGCTGCCTGCTTGCCCATGGTCTCGATCATGCCCTGGCGTCGGCCGGTGCCGAAGATCGCGTCGCGTGCCACCTGGCCCAGGCCGCGCCCACCGCCATCGTCCTTTTTCGCCTGAGGCGCCTTGGCTTCGACAGCGATCTCCTCGGCGCGCCTGGCCAGCACCTCGGCTGCCGATTCGCGGTTGACCGGGGTGTCGTACTTGCTACCCACCGGACTGCCGGCACGGATCCGGGCGCGCTCCTCGTCGCTGATCGCGCCCATGCGGCAACGCGGTGGTGCGATCACGGTGTGCTCGACCGGCATCGGAATGCCTTTGCCCTGATCAGGGACGTCCTGCAGGGTCGAGACCAGTGCCTCACCGGTGCCCAGGCGCGAGATCGTGTCCACCACGTCCAGGTCAGGGTTGGCCACGAAGGTCTGCGCTGCGGTGCGCACCGCCTTCTGGTCGCGCGGGGTGAAAGCGCGCAGAGCGTGCTGCACCCGGTTGCCGAGCTGGCCGAGGATCTCATCGGGCACGTCATCGGGAAACTGCGAGCAGAAGTACACGCCCACGCCCTTGGAGCGGATCAGCCGCACCACCTGCTCGATCCGCTGGCGCAGCGCCGACGGTGCGTCCTTGAACAGCAGGTGGGCCTCGTCGAACACGAACACCAGCTTCGGCTTGTCCAGGTCGCCGACCTCCGGCAGGGTCTCGAACAGCTCCGAGAGCAGCCACAGCAGGAAGCTTGAGTACAGCCGCGGCTTCATCAGCAGCTGGTCGGCGGCAAGGATGCCGATCACGCCGCGGCCGTTGGTGGTGGTGCGCATCAGGTCGGAAAGCTCCAGCGCCGGCTCGCCGAAGAACTCTCCGCCGCCGTCCTGCTCCAGCCGCAGCAGCGCGCGCTGGATCGCGCCCACCGACTGGGAGTTCACCAGGCCGTACTCGGCCGAGACCGCCTTGCGTTCCTCGATCACCAATGCCAGCAGGGCGCGCAGGTCGGTCAGGTCCAGCAGCAGCAGTCCGCGGTCATCGGCCAGCTTGAACACGATGTCCAGCACGCCGGACTGGGTGTCGTTGAGCTCCAGGATCCGGCCCAGCAGGGTCGGACCCATCTCGGTCACGGTGGTGCGCACCGGGTGCCCGAGCCTGCCGTACAGGTCCCAGAAAATGGTGGGGCTGCCTTCCACGGTGAAGCCGTCGATGCCCATCAGGTCGGCGCGCTTTTGCAGGCCCTCGTTCATCGTTCCCGGGAGTGCCAGGCCGGCCACGTCCCCCTTCATGTCGGCCATGAACACCGGCACGCCGGCGCGCGAGAAGGATTCGGCCAGCATCATCAGGGTGACCGTCTTGCCGGTGCCGGTCGCGCCGGCCACCAGGCCGTGGCGGTTGCCGTAGCGGGGCAGCAGATGCACGTTGCCGCTCTGCGGGGTGGTCACGGAACGGCCGACGAGGATGGGGTCCGGCTGCATGGTCTGTCCTGACAGATTGAATGCACGGGATTCTAGGCCATGCCGGCCCGGCCGGGTCCGCGGCGCGGACGCGTGCCGCCGCCGGAATTGATGCGCTGGACCAGCCGGGTTTGCCCGCGCGTGGTGGTGGCGGCTAACCTGCGCGTCCGCTTCGAGCCATCCTTGCCATGACCCTGCCTGCCATGTCCGCCGTCCGCCTGTCCGCCGTTGCCGTTCTCGGCCTGGCCCTGCTGTTCCCCGCTGGTGCCGATGCGCAGTCGCGCCGTGATCGCGAGGCGGCCGAGGCGCTGCAGCAGCGCATGGAGCAGGCCGAGGTCCGCTACCGCGAAGCCCTGGTGCGCGCGCGCAACCAGGAGCCGGGGGCCGTGGTGGAAAGCGATGCCGCGCTGGAGGACATGGAAGACGTGATGGTGGAATGCGGAGACCTCCGCGGCTGTGATCCCACCCGGTTCGTCACCACGTTCAAGCGCCTGCTCAAGGCCGAAGCGGACGTGGCTTCGGCCGACCCGGGCGACGACATCGATCCGTTTGACCCGGATCCGGACGGCATGCTCGCCGAAGGCGTGGTCGCGGATGTGCCCGAGGCCGCCCGTGCCGCGGCCCTGCTCAGCGATGGTCGCCGGTTTGTGGAGATGGTGCAGTTCAACCCAGCGGTGCAGGAGGGGATCCGCCGCTGGCTCACCGACATGCGCCACTCGCTGATCGTCAGCCATGAGAACTACCAGTACATGCGCCACGTGATGTGGCCGAACTTCGAGCGCGCCGGCCTGCCTGAGGCGCTGCTGTTCGGCATCCTGGCCAAGGAATCCACCGGCCGGGTGCATTCAACCTCGCGCGCGGGCGCGGCCGGGCCGCTGCAGTTCATGCCCGCCACCGGCCAGCGCTTCGGCCTGGGCCCCGATGCCACCGGCTTTGACACCCGCTACGACCCCTACGCCTCGGCCGAGGCCAGCGCGGCCTATCTCAACGAGCGCCTGGCCGAGCTCAGCAACAGTATTGAACTGGCACTGGCCGGTTACAACGGCGGGGAAGGGCGCGCGCGCCGTATCCATCGGGAAAACGGCGGGCGCAGCTTCTGGGACGAATCGGTCTACAGTCAGTTCCCGCCCGAGACCCGGGACTACGTGCCGATGGTGATCGCCGCAGCGTGGCTGTACCTGCACCCGCGCCGCTACGGGCTGGAGTTTCCGAAGATTAACGCGCGCCCGGAGCTGTTGCAGCTGGAGCGGGCCACCTCGATCTACGAGCTCACCATCTGCCTAGGCAACGGCGGTACGCGCTACGGTTTCATGCGCATGCTGCGTAATCTCAACCCGCGCTACCGCGCCGATGACGTGATCCCGGCCGGGACCACCCTCAATGTCACCGCCGACGTGGCCCGTCTGTACGGTCGCTGGTGCACCCGCAGCAACCGTGCCGATATCGCCCGTGAACTGGTCAATAGTGATCCCGGCAGCGCCGTGGTGCGCTCCGGACCACCGCCGCAGGCGCCCCGTCCGGCAGCAAGCGCCGCGCCCCGCGAGCACCGGGTGTCCCGCGGGGAAAGCCTGGGCCGCATCGCCGAGCGCTACAACTGCAACCTGCGCGAGCTGGCGAATGCCAACAACCTGCGCGCGCCCGCCTATAACCTGCGAGCCGGCCAGCGGCTGTCGCTGGAGTCCTGCGGGGGCTAGGACTCCAGCGTCAAGGTCAGTCCTTGTGGCCGCCAAAGTTGACGTTCAGGTTCTGCTGGATCTGAGTGGCTTCGGCCGAGTACGCGCCGTTGAACGCGCTGGTCAATCCGGTTTGGCCGAGCTCATCGGCGAGTTCGCGGACCTGGTCGAAGTGGGCGTCATGGATCACACCTGCCAGCGCTTGTTCGGGTCGCTCCGGATCAGTGGATAGAGCATCGTAGATGGCCTCGGCTACTTCCTTGACGATCAGGTTGGAGCCGGGAACCTTGCTGGCAGGTGTTTTCCCAACCAGCGCGCCGACGATAGAGGAGAACTGCTGTTTCGAGGCTTCGTTGGCCAGGATTTCGTCCGAATACCGGTCCATTGCAACGGCGACCCCGCCGGAGATGGAGGCATCCAGGCGTGCGAACTGTTCGATCAGGCCTTCCTGTTCGCGTGAATCGGCAGGGGCGTCGGCAGCGCCCGCCAACAGGCGGTCGGCGTGGTTGCTGATGGCCGACTCGATCGCCGGTACCAGGTCGCGCTGGCGGTCAAGAACGATCGACGAGGCATCGGGATTGAAAACGGTCTGGGCCATGAAGCGGGCCAGCGTTTCGGTTTGTACGGTGCCGCCGTTGGCGCCGGTATAGAAGTCGATCAGCTCAGCGCTGTTGTTGACGAACAGGGTGCCGGCTGCGTTCAACGCGCCGCTCTCCCACTGCGTGGCCAACGAGCCGGCAGGGATGTCCTTGTAGGGCGCGGCCTCGTTGAAGTCCACCAGCGCCTCAAATGCTTCGCGTCGCAACTCAGGCGTGTTCAGATTGCGGCTTTGCAATTCCGGGCTGGAGGTGTAGCCGATAGCAGCACCGGCACGATCCAGGCCGTCGTTGCCATTGCGTTCCCAGAGTGCATCGGACAATGCTTCAACTGTGCCGTTGGGTCTGCCGCCCCCGCCGCTTTCCAGGATCGTGAGGAAGCGCTGTGCGCCATTGCCGGCGCCATTGAAGTCGGCAATGCGCAGCAGGTCGTCTGCGCCGATCACCCCGTCCTCATAGGCCTGCTGCAGCGCCTCCCCAATGACCTGCTGGTCCGCGCCCAAGGTGGGGTCGTCGCGTATCGCACGGGCACTGTCGTTGGCGTAGAACGCCATCAGTCCGGATTCGTCCCCGCTTGCCAGTTCCTGGATGATCGCATCGCGTTCGGACTGGTTGAGGTTCGGATTCTGCAGCGCCTCGGCGAGCTGCGACTGGTTGAGCGGGACATCGGCGCGGATCGACATCAGGGCCGTTTCGACCTTCCGCTGGTCGATCTGCATGCAGACATTCTGTTGGGACCCAATCCCCATATCGTGCTGGGCAACGTTACCGACCATTGATCGAGGCCTCCTGACTGAGAGTGACACGACCACTTTTGCACACGCCCAGCCGACGAGTAACCCGGGCTGACCCTAGTACGGAGGACGCTTTTTCAGGCTGGAGATACCTGGCTCCGGTTCAGCCAACGTGCGTGGCCAGCCGCTGCCCGAGGCGGACCGGCGTCTCAGCGCCGAGCTCGGGCGAGAGTTCGGCCACGCCCGGCGGCAGCAGCACAACCACGGTGGAGCCGTAGTTGAAGCGCGCCATCTCGGCAAAGCGTTCAAGGGTGATGCCCTTGCCGCGGTAGTCCTTGCGGGTGATCTGCTTGCCGTAGGCGGGGATTTCCTCACCGGCCCAGACGGTTTCCACGCCCGAGACCAGCAGCGCGCCGACCATCACCATGGCCATCGGCCCGAAGTCGGTATCGAAATGGCACACCAGGCGCTCGTTGCGGGCGAACAGCCGCGGCACGTGGCGCACTGCGGCGGTGCCCACGCTGAACAGCCGGCCGGGCACGTGCACGGTCTCGCGCAGGGTGCCGGTCCAGGGCATGTGCACGCGGTGGTAGTCCCGCGGAGACAGATACACGGTGGCGAAGGCGCCGCCCTCGAATGCCCGGGCATCGTCGGCATCACCCAGCAGCTCCGCCGCGGTGAACGACTGGCCCTTGGCCTGGAAGATGCGCCCGGCATCATCCGCGTCGCCGATCGGCCCGCACTGGCTGATATGGCCATCCGCCGGCATCAGCAGGCTGGCTGGATCGGGATCGGCGATGCGCGCCCCGGGCTTGAGCGCCCGGGTGAAGAAGGCATTGAAGCTGGAATAGGCGCGGGGATCGGACTCGGCCGCTTCGCCCAGGTCCACGTTGAAACGCCTGGTCACGGTGTCGATCAGCCAGCGGCTGGTGCGCGGGCTCTGCGAATAGGCCATGCGCCGGGCGAGGGAAGACAGCAGCCGGTGCGGCAGCACCCAGGTGAGTGCGGTAATCGGATCCATCAGGAAGCTCTGGTCGTCAGTTGCGCGAGGCTTCGGTGAGCATGCGCAGATCGGCGGCAATCGCCTCGGGATCCAGCGGGCCCTGCAGCACACCGGCCATGCGGGCCTGCGGGTCGAGGATTGCCATCGCCGAGGAATGATCAATGCTGTACTGGTCTTCCGGCACGCCATCCGGCGCCGGCACCTTCATGAACACCAGCGACAGCGAGCGGGTGAGCTCTTCAAGTGCGGGAATGTCCGCCGTGGCCCCCAGGGTGTCGCGGTGGAAGGCCGAGATGTAATCACCGATCCGGTCGGGGCTGTCGCGCTCCGGGTCCACCGAAACAAACAGCACGCGCGGGCGCACGCCGTCCGGAATGTCCTCCCACTGGCGCTGCGCCTGGCCCAGCTGGGTCAGGGTCATGGGGCACACATCCGGGCAGAAGGTGAAGCCGATGAACACGATGGTCCAGTGACCGTGCAGCTCACCCGGCAGCAGCTGGGTGCCGTCGGATTGCTGTAGGGCGAAATCAGGCAGCTCGCGTGGCTGTGGGAACAGGCTGATCGCCCGGGTTTCGGGCTGGCCGCCCGTGGTGCCGGGGCCGGAAAGGATCTTCTGGGCGGTCAGCAGGCCCAGGCCAGCGGCCAGGGCGACGACGAGGATGATGAGCGTGGTGCGATTGAACATTGTTCATTCCACTTGGGCGGCGTCCATCATACCCGCGTGGCCGATATACTTCCCGGTTCCATTGCCGCCGCGGACACCGCTGCCATGACCGATGAACTCCGTACCATCATCGACCTGATCCGCTACGGTGCCAGCCGCTTCAACGCGGCCGGGCTGGCGTTCGGACACAGTTACGACAACGCCCTGGACGAATCCACCCAGCTCACCCTGCACGCCCTGCACCTGCCGCACGACCTGTCGCCGGTGTACGGCCAGTCGCGGGTCACCCTGGCCGAAAAGGAAGACGTGCTGGCGCTGTTCCTGCGCCGCATCGAGGAGCGCGTACCCGCCGCCTATCTGACTGGCGAGGCCTGGTTCGCCGGCCTGTCGTTCAAGAGCGACGAGCGGGCCCTGGTGCCGCGCTCGCCGATCGCCGAATTGATCCTGGAAGGGTTCGAGCCGTGGATGGGCGGGCGCGACGTGCGCCGGGCGCTGGACCTGTGCACCGGCTCGGGCTGCATTGCCATCGCCATGGCCCACTACAACCCCGACTGGCACGTGGACGGGGTTGACCTGAGTCCGGAAGCGCTGTCGCTGGCCCATGAGAACGTGGCCCGCCAGAACGTGCACAACGTCCGCCTGCTGGAATCGGACCTGTTCGAAGGCCTGCATGGCGAGCGCTACGACCTGATCGTCACCAACCCGCCGTACGTCACCAACGATGAAACCGACGCGCTGCCGCCCGAATACGTGCACGAGCCCGAGATGGGCCTGCGTGCCGGCGACGATGGCCTGGACCTGGTGCTGAAGATCCTGCGCGACGCCCCGCTGCACCTGAGCGAGGACGGCGTGCTGGTGTGCGAGGTGGGCGATTCCGAGCGCGCCGTGGTCGCACTGCTGCCGGAACTGCCGCTGGCGTGGGTCGATTTCAAGGTCGGACAGATGGGCGTGTTCGTGGCCGAAAGGCGTGACCTGGTGCATCACAACGCCCGGATCAGCGAGCTGGCCGCCGCGCGTGAGCCGGAGGCATCCCGCACATCGGCAGGCTCCGGCGCGGATTTGTTCTGAGTTCCGTGTCCAACACCTTCGGCCAGCTGCTACGGGTCACCACCTTCGGTGAATCACACGGGCCGGCGATCGGCTGCGTGATCGATGGCTGTCCGCCGGGCATCGCCATTGCAGTGGAGGATTTCAGCGTCGATCTGGCGCGCCGCGCCACCGGGCGCAGCCGCCACACCTCGGCGCGGCGCGAGGAGGATGCGGTGGAGATCCTGTCCGGCGTGTACGAAGGCCGCACCACCGGGACGCCGCTCGCCCTGCTGATCCGCAACACGGATGCACGCAGCAAGGATTACGACCGCATCGCCGGGCAGTTCCGGCCCGGGCATGCGGACTATGTCTACTGGCACAAATACGGCATCCGCGATCCGCGCGGCGGCGGCCGCGCATCGGCGCGCGAGACCACCATGCGCGTGGCTGCCGCGGTGATCGCGAAGAAGTGGTTGGCCGAGCGTCATGGTGTGCGCGTGCGCGGCCACCTGGCGCAGATCGGCGACATCGTTCCGCGCAGCCACGACTGGACGGTGGTGGAGGCGAACCCGTTCTTCTGGCCGGATGCCTCCCAGGTGTCCGAGCTGGAGGCCTTCATGGATTCGCTGCGCAAGTCCGGCGATTCGGTAGGCGGTCGAGTGCGGGTGGTGGCTGACGGCGTGCCGCCCGGCTGGGGCGCGCCGGTCTACGGCAAGCTCGATGCTGGCCTGGCCGCAGCGATGATGTCGATCAACGCGGTCAAGGGCGTGGAGATCGGCGCCGGCTTCGACGCGGTGACCCAGAAGGGCAGCGAGCACCGCGATGTCATGACGCCCGATGGCTTCCGTTCCAACCATGCCGGCGGCGTGCTGGGCGGCATCAGCAGCGGGCAGCAGGTGGTGTGCAGCGTGGCGTTCAAGCCGACCTCCAGCCTGCGGCTTCCGGTGGAGGGGCTGGATGAAACGGGCGAGGTGGTGGACATCGTGACCACCGGTCGCCACGACCCCTGCGTCGGCATCCGTGCCACGCCTATCTGTGAGGCGATGATGGCGCTGGAATTGATGGACCAGGCGCTGCGCCACCGGGCGCAGTGCGGTGATGTGGACGGGATGGCGCCGCGGATCGCGGCTTCTGTCCCAGAGGGCAATGGCAATGAATGAGCAGGCCGGCAAGCAGCACACGGCAAGGCCGCTGAAGATGGCGGTGGTTGGCGCGACAGGCACCGTGGGCGAAACGATCCTCTCCATCCTGGCCGAACGCAGGTTTCCGCTTGAAGGGCTGGTGGCCCTGGCCAGCGAGCGCTCGGCAGGAAGCACTATCGACTTCGGCGTTGAGGACGAGCTGGTGGTGCAGGATCTCGCCACGTTTGATCCGGCAGGCATCGACATTGCGTTTTTTGCAGCCGGCGGGGCGGTCTCGCAGGAGCACGCGCCGCGGTTCGCTGCCGCCGGAGCGGCGGTGATCGACAACTCCTCGGCCTTTCGCCAGGACCCGGACGTGCCCCTGGTGGTCGCCGAGGTCAATCCGGACGACCTGGCCCATCGGCCGCGCGGGATCATCGCCAATCCCAACTGTTCGACCATGCAGATGATGGTGGCGCTGGCACCGATCCACCGAGCGGTGGGCATCGAACGCATCAACGTGGCGACCTATCAGTCCGTGTCCGGCGCCGGTCGCGCGGCCATGGAGGAGTTGGGGCGCCAGACCGGCGCGCTGCTCAACTTCCAGGGCGCCGTGCCGGAACGGTTCCCGGTGCAGATCGCGTTCAATGTGATTCCGCATATCGACGAGTTCCTGGACAACGGCTACACCCGCGAGGAGATGAAGCTGGTGTGGGAAACCCGGCGGATCCTGGGCGATGAATCCATCCAGGTGAATGCCACCGCGGTGCGCGTGCCGGTGTTCTACGGGCACGCCGAGGCGGTCCACATCGAGACCCGCGACAAGATCGACGCGGCCAGGGCCCGGGAGCTGCTGCAGTCCGCACCCGGCGTCACCGTGGTGGACGAGCGGGCGCCGGGCGGCTATCCCACGCCGGTCACCCACGCATCCGGCGATGATCAGGTCTACGTCGGCCGCATCCGCGAAGACCTGTCGCATCCGCGCGGGCTGAACCTTTGGGTCGTATCCGACAACATCCGCAAGGGCGCCGCGTTGAATGCGGTACAGATTGCCGAGCTGGTTGCCGCACGGCTGTGAGACATTGCGGACCGGCGCTGCAGGCGGCTAGAGTCGGAACGCGCAAAAGGGGGACAGGCATGCTGATGAGATGGAGATTCGCGTGGACGCTGGTGCTGGCGCTTATGGCCAGCCCCGCGTTCGCACTTGGGCTGGGTCAGATCCAGGTGCGCTCCCAGCACGGGGAGCCGCTGCTCGCGGAAATCCCCATCGTTTCCAGTGATCCCAATGAGCTGCGCCAGCTGCGCGTCAGCCTTGCTTCGCCCGAAACGTTTGCCCGCATCGGCCTGCAGCCGCCGCAGGGCGTGGTGCGCGACCTGCAGTTCAACGTGGCGCTGGACGCGTCCGGCCGGCCGGTTGTGCGGGTCACCAGCGGCGTGCCGGTTGACCAGTCGCTGCTGACCTTCCTGATCGAAGCCGACTGGGGGCAGGGCCGGCTGGTGCGTGAATACTCCGCGCTGCTGGACGTCCCGGACGCCCTTGCCGCGCCCGCGCAGCCGTCGATCCAGGCACCCGTGGCCGATGCTGGCGACAGGATCATCCGACCCGCGCAGACAGCGCCCGCGTCCGCCGCTGCGGAGGGACAGCAAGCGGAGGACCCGGAGACCGTCTCGACGCCTGATTCCTTGGTCGAGGCTGACGATCCCGCGCAGGCACAGCCGGCTCCAGCGTCCGAACCGGCTCCTGCGGTTGCTGCTGCCCCGGCTGTTCCGAGCTCTTCGCCGGCTGCTTCGGCAACAGGCGAGCTCGCACCGGTCCAGGCCGGTGACGCGCTCAGCACCATCGCCCAGCGCCTTGCCAGCGATCAGGGCGTGAGCACCAACCAGATGATGCTTGCGCTGCTGCGCACCAATCCGGGTGCGTTCATCGGCGGCAATATCAACCTGCTGCGCGAAGGCGCGGTGCTGCGCATTCCCGATCGTGAGGATGTGCTGCAGCAGTCGACTGCGGAAGCGACCGCCGAAGTGCGCAGCCACGTGGCCCGCTGGCGCGAAATGTCCGCGCCCCGGCCCCAGCCGATGGCTTCGGCTGCTGCCTCGGATACGACGGACCAGGCTGCGGAAGAAGTCGCAGGAGATCAGCAGGCGCCGTCCGGCACGCAGACTGCCGATGCACGGCTTGAAATCGCGCCCTCGTCCTCAGCGGATGGCGGCCAGGCGGGAACACGATCCGGCATTGCCGCCGGTGGCGAGGGTGAGATGTTGCGACAGGAACTGCAGGAAACCCGGGAAACGCTGGCCGCGCGCGATGCGGAGGTCGATGAGCTCAAGATGCGCCTGGCCGATCTGGAGCAGCTGCAGGGCAAACAGCAGCAGCTGATTGAACTCAAGGACAGCGAGCTGGCCGCCGTGCAGCAGCGCTTGGCCGAGTCCAATCAGCAAGCGGCGCCCACCTTGGCCCAGGCCAACGAATCCGGCGCCAGTGCGCCCGAAACGGCCCAGGGCGGCAGCGGTGCCGGGCTGTGGATCGGCCTGGGATTCGTATTGATCCTGGCCGCGGTCGTGGCCTGGCTCAGGAGCCGGCGCAAAGATGAATCGACCAGCGGGCCAGCCGGCTCAGCCGGTCCGGCCGGCGCGGGCGGCCACCGCCGATCCGCCGGCACGCCGGCCTGGCACGCGGGCGGCGCAGGTGCGGTGGCTGGTGCGACGCCGGCGAACACGGTGTCCAGGCAAGATGGCGCGGCGACTGCAGCCACTGAGACCGACCAGGACACCGGCCATGAATCCGGCGGGACGGTAGTCGCCGCCGAAACAGATGTCGGGCCTGCAGATGTCCGGCCTGCCGAGCCGGTCCGGGAAGACCCGCTCCCTCCAGTTGCGCCCACGGTCGCACCCGAGCCTGAAACCTTCACGGCCCAGACTCCCTCGCTGGACGCAGACCCGGATGAGCCCTCCGGCCACGACCTGCTTGCCGGCGCCGAAGAGCGGCTGGAACTGGCCAAGGCCTACGTCGAGCTGGGCGATATCGACACCGCCCGCGACCTGCTGCGGGAAGTGGTCGGATCCGGTACCCCGGGTGAGGCCGCCGAAGCTGAGCGCCTGCTGGTCGAACTGGCCTGACCGCCGGTTGCACCAGGGCCCGGAATTTCCCCCATGCGTTTTGCGATAGGCGTTGAATACGACGGCAGCGATTTCCACGGCTGGCAGCGGCTGAGCCAGCCGGGCGAACCCGGGCCTGCGACGATCCAGAGTGCGCTGGAGCAGGCGTTGTCGCGGGTGGCGGACACGCCGGTGGCCACCGTGTGCGCCGGGCGTACCGACGCCGGCGTGCATGCCATCTGCCAGGTGGCCCATTTTGACAGCGACGTGCCGCGCCAGCCGCGGGCCTGGGTCCTCGGCACGAGCGCGAATCTTCCGCCATCCGTCGCGGTGCGCTGGTGCGTGCCGGTCGCCGATGATTTCAGCGCGCGGTTCTCCGCCCGTGCGCGCCGCTACCGCTACCGGATCATCAATCGGCCGGTGCGCGCGGCGCTGCAGCGCCAATACCTGGCCTGGGAGCGCAGGCCGCTGGACGCCGACGCCATGCACCGCGCTGCCCAACTGCTGCTGGGGGAACAGGATTTTTCCAGCTTCCGCACCGTGCACTGCCAGGCCGAACACGCACGCCGTGAGCTGCAATCGATCAGCGTGCGGCGCAGTGGTGAAGAGGTGCTGGTGGACGTGCAGGCCAATGCGTTCCTGCACCACATGGTCCGCAATATCGTCGGCTCGCTGCTGGAAGTGGGTGCAGGCGAGCGCCCTGAAGGCTGGATCGGCGAGGTGCTGGCGGCCCGCGATCGCACTGCAGCCGGGCCTACGGCGCGCGCGGCGGGGCTGACTTTCCTCGGTCCGCTGTACCCTGCACATTGGAATCTTCCCGGAGAAGTCAGCCAGTGAAACGGACCCTGTTCCGCACCAGGATCAAGTTCTGCGGCATGACCCGCGCCGGCGATGTCCGCCTGGCCGGCGAGCTGGGAGTGGATGCAATCGGGCTGGTGTTTGCCGAGGGCAGCTCGCGCAGGCTGGAGCCGGAAGAGGCGCGTGCGCTGCGGGTGGCGCTGGCCCCGATGGTCAGCGCAGTCGCGGTGTTCCGTGACAACACCCAGCGCCAGGTGCGCGAGGCGGTGCGCCAGGTGCGGCCCACGCTGCTGCAGTTCCACGGAGACGAGGAAGACAGCTTCTGCCGCAGCTTCGGCGTACCCTATATCAAGGCCGTGGCGATGGGCGATGCGGCCAGCCGCGTTGAGATGGACACGCTGCGGCTGCGCTGGCCTTCCGCGATGGCATTCCTGTTCGATGCCCACGGCAGTGAGGTGGAGCCGGGCAGCGGCCGCGGCTTTGACTGGTCGCGCTTGCCGACGGGCAGCGAAATGCCGTTCCTGCTGGCAGGCGGGCTCGGCCCGGACAATATTTACGCGGCTGCGTTGGCGACCCTGCCCTGGGGCGTGGACGTGGCCAGTGGGATTGAAAGCGCGCCGGGTATCAAGGACGGCGAGCTGATGCGACGGTTCGTTGAACAGGTACGCCGCGCAGACTGCCAGGAGATCGGCGACGAGCCGCGGAACGGAAATGACTGACACAATTGATTACCGGGCGTGGCCCGATGCGAATGGCCGCTTCGGCCGTTTTGGCGGCCGCTTCGTGGCCGAGACCCTGATCGGCCCGCTGGAAGAGCTGGCTGCGGCCTATGACGCCGCCCGCGTGGATCCGGAGTTCATTGCCGAATTCGAGCAGGACCTGAAGCACTACGTGGGCCGCGAAAGTCCGATCTATCACGCCCGCCGGCTGAGTGAAGAGACCGGCGGCGCGCGCATCCTGCTCAAGCGCGAAGACCTGAACCACACCGGCGCGCACAAGATCAACAACACTATCGGACAGGCGCTGCTGGCGACCCGCATGGGCAAGCGCCGGATCATTGCCGAGACCGGGGCCGGCCAGCACGGCGTGGCCACGGCCACGGTGGCGGCGCGGCTCGGGCTCGAGTGCGTGGTCTACATGGGCGCGACCGATATCGAGCGGCAGAAGATCAACGTCTACCGGATGAAGCTGCTCGGCGCCGAGGTGGTGCCGGTGAAGTCCGGCTCGGCGACCCTCAAGGACGCGCTCAACGAAGCCATGCGCGACTGGGTCACCAACGTGGCCGACACCTTCTACATCATCGGTACCGTGGCCGGGCCTGATCCGTATCCGCGCATGGTGCGTGATTTCAACGCGGTGGTCGGGCGCGAAGCGCGCGCGCAGGTGCAGGACCAGTACGGACGGCTGCCCGACGTGGTCACCGCCTGCGTGGGCGGCGGCAGCAATGCGATCGGAATCTTCCACGCCTTCCTCAACGACCGCGATGTCCGCATCGTCGGTGCGGAAGCGGCGGGCGAGGGCATTTCCACCGGTCGCCACGCGGCGTCGCTGTCCGCCGGCCGGCCGGGCGTGCTGCACGGCAACCGCACCTACCTGCTGTGCGACGACGATGGCCAGATCAGTCACACCCACTCGGTGTCGGCCGGACTGGACTATCCGGGCGTCGGACCCGAGCACGCGTTCCTCAAGGACACCGGGCGCGCCGAGTACATGGGCGTGACCGATGACGAGGCGCTGGCCGCGTTCCACACGCTGGCCCGCACCGAGGGCATCCTCCCCGCGCTGGAGTCCAGTCATGCGGTGGCCCAGGCGATCAAGCTGGCGCGTGAACTTCCGCGCGACGGGATCGTGCTGTGCAACCTGTCCGGCCGGGGCGACAAGGACGTGCACACCATCGCCGAGCGCGAAGGGGTGGAGGTATGAGCCGCCTGGACCGCCGCTTCGCGGAGCTGGCAGAAAGTGGCCGCAAGGCATTGATTCCCTTCATCACCGCCGGCGACCCGTCGCTTGAGGCGCTGGTGCCAGTGATGCACGCCTCGGTGACGGCCGGCGCGAATGTGATCGAGCTGGGCATGCCGTTTTCCGATCCCATGGCAGACGGCCCGGTGATCCAGCGCGCCTCAGAGCGTGCATTGGCGCGCGGAGCCGGTCCGGATTACGTATTCGACGCGGTGCGGACTTTCCGTGAGCGCGATCCGGATACCCCGGTGGTGCTGATGGGATATCTGAACCCGGTCGAGATCCGCGGGCCGGAGCGCTATGCCCGCCAAGCCGCGGAAGCCGGTGTGGACGGCGTGCTGCTGGTGGACCTGCCGCCGGAAGAAGCCGACGAATACCGCGAGGCGTTCGGGCAGGCCGGCGTCGCCCTGATCCTGCTGCTCTCACCAACCACGGGGCCGGAGCGGCTGGAGAAGCTGTGCGCCCTGGCCAACGGTTATCTCTACTACGTCAGCTTCGCCGGGGTGACGGGGGATTCCGGTCGACTTGACGCAGGCGCGGCGGGAGAACGCCTGCGGGTGATCCGCGAGCGGGCGGGCGTACCGGTTGTGGTGGGCTTTGGTATCCGCGATGCCGACAGCGCCCGGGCGATGGCGGCCGACGCCGATGGCGCGGTGGTCGGCAGCGCGCTGGTGTCGGCGATGGAAGCAGCCGACAGTCCCGACGCCGCAGCGCAGGCCGCAGCCGCCTTCCTGGCCCCGTTACGCGCCGCGTTGGACGCCTGAACGCTTATCCGATCAACAGCTTGCGGGCAGCTCCGGACACCGGGTCACAGATGCTGGCCCGTCGGGCCGCCTGCTAGACTTGCCCATCCGCGCTGCCGGACATTTCCGGCGCGCCGCCGTCGATCATCACAACGGACGAAAACGAATTGAGCTGGCTGAAAAAACTGATGCCCGGTGCCATCCGCACCGAAACCGGTGCCCCGCGCAAACGCAACGTGCCCGAAGGGCTGTGGGAAAAATGCGACCGCTGTGGCGCGATCCTGTATCGGCCCGAGCTGGAGCAGAACCTCGAGGTCTGCCCCAAGTGCAATGCCCACCGCGCCATCCGCGCGCGTGCACGGCTGCGCGGCTTCCTTGATGCCGGCGTCGGCACCGAGATCGGCGCCGAACTCGGGCCAACCGATGTGCTGCGCTTCCGCGACCAGAAGCGCTACAGCGACCGGATCAAGGCCGCACAGAAAGCCACGGGCGAGCGCGATGCGCTGGTGGTGCTGGAAGGCACGCTCAAGCAGCAGCCGATCGTGGCCGCCGCCTTCGACTTCGCCTTCATGGGCGGTTCGATGGGGTCCGTGGTGGGCGAGCGCTTCGCCCTCGGCGTCGAGCGCGCCCTGGAGCTGGGCTGCCCGTTCGTCTGCTTTGCCGCCAGCGGTGGTGCGCGCATGCAGGAGAGCCTGTTCTCGCTGATGCAGATGGCCAAGACCTCCGCCGCGCTGGGCCGCCTGCGCGCCGCCGGGCTGCCCTACATCTCGGTCATGACCCATCCGACCACCGGTGGTGTTTCGGCGTCGTTCGCCATGCTGGGTGACATCAACATGGCCGAACCGGAAGCCCTGATCGGCTTCGCCGGGCCGCGGGTGATCGAGCAGACCGTGCGCGAGACGTTGCCGGAAGGCTTCCAGCGCAGCGAATTCCTGGTTGAGCACGGTGCGATCGACCAGATCTGTGACCGGCGCGAGCTGCGCGATCGCATTTCGCGCCTGCTGGCGATGATGATGAAGCAGCCGCAGCCCGCGCCTGATCCCGAGGTGGCCGCGTGAGCCGGAAGTATTTTGGCACCGACGGCATCCGTGGCCGGGTCGGGCAGTCGCCGATTTCAGCGGACTTCGTGCTGCGCCTGGGCAACGCCTATGGCCATACGCTGGTGGAGGCCAGGCAGGGGAGTCGCAAGCCGCTGGTGGTGATCGGCAAGGACACCCGCATCTCCAACTATATGTTCGAAGCGGCCCTCGAGGCCGGCCTGGTGGCGGCCGGGGTGAACGTGCAGCTGATGGGGCCGATGCCGACGCCGGCCGTTGCCCACCTGGCGCGTTCGCTGCGTGCCGATGGCGGGATCGTGATTTCGGCCTCGCACAACCCGCACCACGACAACGGCATCAAGTTTTTTTCCCACGAAGGCGAAAAACTGGACGATGCCACCGAGCTGGCGATCGAGGCCGCGCTGGAGCAGCCGTTCCGCACCGTGGACTCGGACAGGATCGGCAAGACCGTGCGCACCCGCGATGCGGTGGGACGCTATCTGGAAGCGAGCAAGTCATCGCTGCAGCGGGGCTTTGAGCTCAATGGCATGCACGTGGCCATGGACTGCGCCAATGGCGCCACCTACAAGGTCGGTCCGCTGGTGCTGCGCGAACTGGGCGCCCGCGTGAATGCCATCGGCGTGGATCCGGACGGGCTGAACATCAACGAAGGGGTGGGAACCACCCATCCCGATGCGCTGGTGAAGCACGTTGAGGCAACGGGCGCGGATCTGGGTATCGCCTTTGACGGCGACGGCGATCGGGTGATGTTTGTCGCGCCTGGCGGGCGCGTCGTCGACGGCGACGACCTGCTCTACATCCTGGCCTGCGACTGGCAGCAGACCGGTCGGCTCAAAGGGCCGGTCGTCGGCACCCTGATGACCAACTACGGCTTCGAGCGCGCCCTGGGCGAGCGTGGCATCGACTTCATCCGCGCCAAGGTGGGTGACCGCCACGTGCACCAGGCCCTGCTCGAGCACGATGGCGTGCTGGGCGGCGAAGCATCCGGGCACCTGCTGTGCCTGGATCGCGCCAGTACCGGTGATGGCATCGTTGCCGCGCTGCAGGTGCTGGAGGTACTCAAGCGCCGCGACATCAGCCTGAGCGAGGCACTGCAGGGTCTGGAAAAAGTCCCGCAGAAAACCGTGAACGTGCGCTATGAAGGCGGCAAGCTGCCGGTGGATGCGCCTGAAGTGCAGCAGGCCCTGGCCAGCGCCCAGTCTGCGGTGCAGGGCAGGGGACGCGCCTTCCTGCGGCCTTCGGGCACCGAGCCCGTGGTGCGGGTGACGGTGGAAGCCGATGATGATGCGCTCATGCAGAACACTCTTGATGCTCTGGCCGCGGTAGTCCGCGCGTCAGCGGCCTGAACGACTGACGGAGATCGAAATGTCTTCACGTATTCCCACGCTGGATATCCGGCGTTTCGACAGCGACCGCGAGGCCTTCGTGGCCGAGTTGGGCGCCGCCTACCGCGAATGGGGCTTCGCCGGCATCAACGGCCATGGCATTCCGCAGGCTGATATCGATGCCGCCTACGAGGCGTTCAAGGCGTTTTTCGCACTGCCCGAGGAAACCAAGCGGAAATACCACGTGCCCGGCGGTGGCGGTGCGCGTGGCTATACCCCGTTTGGCGTGGAGACGGCCAAGGGCTCCAAGCACTTCGACCTCAAGGAGTTCTGGCACATCGGTCGTGAGATTGCCGATGACTCCAGGTACCGCGATGTGATGCCGCCGAACCAGTGGCCGGAGGAAGTGCCCGGGTTCCGCGAGCATGGTTACGGGCTCTACCAGGCGCTGGATGCGCTGGGTTCGCGCGTGCTGAGCGCGCTGGCGCTGCACATCGGTCTGGCGGAAGACTTCTTCGCTGACAAGACCAACTTCGGCAACTCGATCCTGCGGCCGATCCACTACCCGCCGATCACCGCCGACGACATCCCCAACGTGCGCGCCGGCGCGCATGGCGACATCAACTTCATCACCCTGCTGGTTGGCGCCAGCGCCGCGGGGCTTGAGGTGTTGTCCAAGCAGGGCGAATGGGTGCCGTTCACTTCCGCGGGCGACACCATCGTGGTCAATATCGGCGACATGCTTGAGCGCCTGACCAACCATGTGTACCCGTCGACGATCCACCGGGTGGTGAATCCGCCCGGGGAGCAGGCGCGTGAGCCGCGCTATTCGGTGCCGTTCTTCCTGCATCCGAACCCGGATTTCCTGATCGACGTGCTGCCTTCGTGCATCAGCGCCGACAACCCGAGCCGTTACCCCGAACCCATCACCGCCCAGGGTTTCCTGGACGAGCGGCTGAAGGAAATCAAGCTCAAGTAACAGCTGACAACTTCCATCAGTGCCGGAATGCTTCCGGTACCAGTGGATAGAATTGATCCCCTCATGATTTCAACTGGAGTCGATATGCGCCCACGGATCGTGGCAGGAAACTGGAAGCTCAACGGTGATCGCGCGTTTGCCAATGCGCTGCTGCAGGGCATGACTGCCGTGGGCGTGGCTGATGGCGTGCAGGCGATCGTGCTGCCGCCGTATGCCTACCTGCCGGAACTGGTAGGCAACTGGAAGGGCCGGGGTTTCTCCTTTGGCGCCCAGGACGTGAGCGAGCATCCAAATGGCGCCTACACCGGTGAAATCTCCGCGGCCATGCTGGCCGATGTCGGGGCCACCCATACTCTGGTGGGACACTCCGAGCGCCGCCAGTACCACGGCGAGGACAGCGCCCTGGTGGCGCGCAAGTTCATGGCGGCCAAATCGGCCGGACTGGTGCCGATCCTGTGCGTTGGCGAGACCCTTGAGGACCGCGAAGCGGGCAATACCGAGGCCGTGATCGGCAGCCAGCTGGCTCCGGTGTTCGAGATCGGCGGCGCGCAGGCGCTGGACGGGGCGATCGTCGCCTACGAGCCGGTCTGGGCCATTGGTACCGGCCGCACCGCAACCACGGAACAGGCGCAGCAGGTGCACGCATTCATCCGTAGCGAGGCGGCCAGACAGGATGCTACAATCGCCGGCTTGCTGCCGATCCTCTATGGCGGCAGTTGCAAACCCGACAACGCCCCCGCGCTGTTTTCGCAGCCTGACGTTGACGGTGGGTTGATCGGCGGCGCCTCCCTGGCGGCCGCGGATTTCCTCGCCATCATCGCCGCTGCGGCGCGCTGACCAACGGACCCGATCCGATGCTGCTGTACGTACTCAATATCCTGTTCGTGATCGTCGCCATTTCGATGGTGGTGCTGATCCTCATGCAGCGCGGCACCGGTGCCGCGGCCGGCTCCGGTTTCGGGGGCGGCGCTTCGTCCACCGTCTTCGGTGCGCGTGGCTCGGCCAGCTTCCTGACCAAGGCGACCAAGTGGCTGGCGATTACGTTCTTCGCCATCACCCTGGCCATGGCCTGGTTTGCCACCCGCAACGCCAGCCTGGGTCAGATGCAGCAGGACATGGGCATCATGGGCTCGGTCCCGACGGTGCCACAGGCGCCGGTGGCTGACCCCACTGTGCCCCAGGCGCCCGAGATCACTGCTCCGGCCGAAGAGGGCTCCGTGCCCGCCGTGCCGCAGGCTCCGGCGGAAGGCTCCGAACAGGAGACAGAAGGCAACTGACAGGGGGTACAATCCCCGGGTTGCGCAAGGTTTCAAAGCGGTGGTTCAAAGCGGTTTCAGTGCCCAGGTGGCGGAATTGGTAGACGCACTACCTTGAGGTGGTAGCGACGAGAGTCGTAGGGGTTCGAGTCCCCTCTTGGGCACCAACAACCAGGCCGGCGTGATTGCCCGGCCATTATCGCAACCCCGCCCAGCGCGGGGTATTTTGTACGTGCGCAGGCAAACTCCAATCCTTTACTCACCGGTTCAGGATTAGTTACAATTGAACAGGTGGACCTGATAATCCGGGTCCCGTTTTTTTGACCCTCCATCATTGCGAAGGATGGTCTCCCGGCGCGAAAGCGCCCAGCGACGGCCGCGATGCGGCCGCTAGCCGAGAGAACAACGCGTGCTGGCCGAATACCTGCCCACTTTGCTGTTCCTGATCGTCGCCACAGGCATTGGCGTCGCCCTGCTGATCATCGGTCGGCTGCTCGGACCGAAGAGTCCCAACGCAGAGAAGCTGTCACCGTACGAATCGGGTTTCGAAGCATTCGAAGATGCGCGCATGCAGTTCGACGTGCGCTATTACCTGATCGCGATCCAGTTCATCGTCTTCGATCTTGAAATCATCTTCATCCTTCCGTGGGCCACGGTCTTCCGCGACCTCGGCATGGTGGGACTGGTGGAGATGGGCATCTTCGTGGGCCTGCTGCTGCTGGGCTTCATTTACGTGTGGAAGAAGGGAGCCCTGGAATGGGAGTGACGCAGACAATCCGCAAGGTTGCTGACATGGCCAGCAACCCGGAGCCGGAGGCGCGGCTGGATGACATCCTGCGCCCCGGGGGTGACAACCCGCTGCTTGAGCGCGGCTTCGTCACCACCAACTCCGACACCCTGTTGAACTGGGCGCGTACCGGCTCGATGTGGCCGGTCACGTTTGGCCTGGCCTGCTGCGCCGTGGAAATGATGCACGCCGGCGCCGCGCGCATGGACATGGACCGTTTCGGGGTGATCTTCCGTCCGTCGCCGCGCCAGGCCGACGTGATGATCGTGGCCGGCACGCTGGTCAACAAGATGGCCCCCGCGCTGCGCAAGGTCTACGACCAGATGCCCGACCCCAAGTGGGTGATTTCCATGGGCAGCTGCGCCAATGGCGGCGGCTACTACCACTATTCCTATTCGGTCGTTCGCGGCTGTGACCGGGTGATCCCGGTTGACGTGTACGTACCTGGCTGTCCGCCGACCGCCGAAGCGCTGGTCTACGGCATCCTGCAGCTGCAGCGCAAGATCCGCCGCGCCAGCAACTTTGGTGATGAGCCGACGGGGCAGCGCAATGGCTGATCGGCATCTGGCGCTGGCAGAGCGCCTGCGCGAACGCTTCGACGGCGCCGAGGTCAGCGTGACCGGCTCGCGCGCGGAAGTTGGAATCATGTTGCAGGCCGACCAGTGGCTGTCCGCATGCCAGGTGCTGCGCGACGAGTTCGGCTTCGAACAGCTGATCGATCTGTGCGGCGTGGACACCCTTGGATACGGTACCGATGAGTGGGACACCGGCGTGTCCTCGCACGGCTACAGCCGCGGCGTTGTCGGTCGCGGACCCGGGCGTTTCGCATTCGGCCAGACCCACAGCCAGCAGCTGGAACAGCCGGCGGGCGAGGGCGCAGTGCCGGTGCCCGAGCGCCGCTTTGCCACTGTGGTGCAGCTGCTGTCCGTGCAGCACAACCTGCGCCTTCGGGTGACGGCATTCGCGCCTGACGAAGAAGTACCGATGCTGCACTCGCTGACCGGTATCTGGCCGGTGGCCAACTGGTTCGAGCGCGAGGCGTTCGACCTGTTCGGCATCGTGTACCAGGGTCATCCGGACCTGCGCCGGATCCTGACCGACTACGGATTCGTGGGCCATCCGTTCCGCAAGGACTTCCCGCTGATCGGCAACGTCGAGGTCCGCTACGACCCCGAGCGCAAGCGCGTGGTGTATGAGCCGGTGACCTCGGTGGAGCCGCGGGTGACCGTGCCCAAGGTGATCCGTGACGACGCCCGCTATGCCACTTCGGCCGGTGAGCAGGTTGATTACAGCCCGACCCCCGGTATCGGCCCGGCCGATGCAGGAGCAGTGAAATGAGTTCGGTGTCAAATTCCGGCGCTGGAGCTGCTGACGTGAATATCGACTCCCCTGACCGGGAGATCCGCAGCTACACGATGAACTTCGGTCCCCAGCATCCGTCCGCGCACGGCGTGCTGCGCCTGATCCTGGAAATGGAAGGCGAAACCGTGCTGCGTGCCGACCCCCACGTGGGCCTGCTGCACCGCGCCACTGAGAAGCTGGCCGAGTCCAAGCCGTTCAACCATTCGATCGGCTACATGGATCGCCTCGACTACGTGTCGATGATGTGCAACGAGCACGCCTACGTGCGCTCCATCGAGACCCTGATGGGGATCGAGGCGCCGGAGCGCGCGCAGTGGATCCGCACCCTGTTCGACGAAATCACCCGCATCCTCAACCACCTGATGTGGCTGGGCGGCAACGCGCTGGACCTGGGCGCGATGGCGGTGATGCTCTACGCGTTCCGTGAGCGCGAGGAGCTGATGGATGTGTACGAGGCGGTCAGCGGCGCGCGTATGCACGCGGCCTACTACCGTCCCGGCGGCGTGTACCGCGATCTGCCCAACACGATGCCGAAGTACCGCGAATCGCCGTGGCGCAAGGGCGCGAAGCTCAACCGCTTCAACGAGTGGCGCGAGGGCTCGATGCTGGATTTCCTGGAAGCCTTCGCCAAGGACTTCCCGGGTCGCGTCGACGAATACGAAACCCTGCTCACCGACAACCGTATCTGGAAGCAGCGCACCGTCGGCATTGGCGTGATCCCGCCCGAGCAGGCGCTGGCCTGGGGCATGACCGGTCCGATGCTGCGTGGCTCGGGCGTGGAATGGGATCTGCGCAAGACCCAGCCGTATGCCAAGTACGCCGAGGTCGATTTCGACATCGCTGTGGGCGTGAATGGCGATTGTTACGACCGTTACCTGGTGCGCATGGCCGAGATGCGCCAGTCGATCCGGATCGTCGAGCAGTGCGTTGCATGGCTGAAGGCCAACCCGGGCCCGGTCATGGTGGACAACTTCAAGGTGGCGCCTCCCTCCCGCGAGGAGATGAAGGACGACATGGAAGCCCTGATCCACCATTTCAAGCTGTTCAGCGAAGGCTACAGCGTGCCGGCGGGCGAGACCTACCAGGCAGTGGAAGCGCCCAAGGGCGAGTTCGGCTGTTATCTGGTTTCCGACGGCGCCAACAAGCCGTTCCGCGTGCACCTGCGTGCGCCGGGCTTCGCCCACCTGTCGTCCATGGACACGGTGGTCAGGGGACACATGCTGTCCGACGTGGTGGCCATGATCGGCACCTATGACGTCGTGTTCGGCGAGATCGACAGGTAAGGACGATGAAAGCGACAGGCAATTTCGAGAAGGCTCGCAATGTCGACCCGATGGTGGCGCTCAGCGACGACACCCGTGCGACGATTGACCATTGGGTGGGCCGGTTTCCTGCGGACCGCAAGCGCTCGGCGGTGATCCAGGCGCTGTTCGCCGCCCAGGAGCAGAACGGCGGCTGGCTGAGCGACGAGATCATCGCCGCGGTGGCCAGGTACCTTGATCTGCCTCCGGTCTGGGCCTACGAAGTGGCCAGCTTCTATTCGATGTTCATCGTCGGCGAAGTCGGGCGCAACAACGTGGCCTTCTGCACCAACATCAGCTGCTGGCTCAATGGGGCCGACGAGCTGGTTGCCCACGCGGAAAAGAAGCTGGGTTGCAAGCTGGGTGAGAGCACCGCCGATGGCCGCGTGTTCCTCAAGCGTGAGGAAGAGTGCGTGGCCGCATGCTGCGGCGCGCCGGTACTCCTCATCAACGGCAATTACCACGAGAAGCTCACCACCGCGAAGGTGGACGAGCTGCTCGACGGACTGAAGTGAGTCGAAGCACGATGGCGCATTACTTCAACAAGATTTCCGAGGGTCGCGGGCCGGTAGGTCCGGCGCCAAAGGAGCATCAGGCTGTCTACACGACGCTGCACTTCGACAAGCCCTGGTCGTATGAGAACTATCTCAAGACCGGTGGCTACAGCGCGCTGCGCAAGGTGCTGGAAGAGAAGATCCCGCCGGCCGACGTGATCGAGATGGTCAAGCAGTCGGGCCTGCGTGGCCGCGGCGGCGCGGGCTTCCCGACCGGGCTGAAGTGGAGCTTCATGCCCAAGGACTCGGGCATGCAGAAGTACATCCTGTGCAACTCGGACGAATCCGAGCCGGGCACCTGCAAGGACCGCGACATCCTGCGCTACAACCCGCACTCGGTCATCGAGGGCATGGCGATCGCCTGCTATGCCACCGGTTCGTCCGTGGGTTACAACTACATGCGCGGCGAGTTCCACCATGAGCCCTTCGACCACATCGAAGAGGCGCTGTCGGAGGCTTACGCCAACGGCTGGCTGGGCAAGGACATCCTCGGCTCGGGCGTGGACATCGACATCATCAACGCGCTGGGCGCGGGCGCCTACATCTGCGGTGAGGAAACCGCACTGATGGAGTCGCTGGAAGGCAAGAAGGGACTGCCGCGGTTCAAGCCGCCGTTCCCGGCCAACTTCGGCCTGTACGGCAAGCCGACCACGATCAACAACACCGAAACCTTTGCCTCGGTGCCGGCGATCCTGCGCAACGGGCCGGAGTGGTTCCTCAACCTGGGCAAGCCGAACAACGGCGGCTCCAAGATCTTCTCGGTGTCCGGGCATGTGCAGAAGCCGGGCAACTACGAAATCCGCATGGGCACGCCTTTCAGCGAGCTGCTGGAGATCGCCGGGGGACTGGCGCCGGGGCGCAAGCTCAAGGGCGTGATTCCCGGTGGTTCGTCGATGCCGGTGCTGCCGGGCGAGACCATGATGGAACTGACCATGGATTACGACAGCATCCAGAAGGCCGGCTCCGGCCTCGGCTCGGGTGCGGTGATCGTGATGGACGACACCACCTGCATGGTGCGTGCGTGCCAGCGCATCGCCCGTTTCTACATGATGGAAAGCTGCGGCCAGTGCACCCCGTGCCGCGAAGGCACCGGTTGGATGCATCGCATGATTACCCGCGTGGTGGATGGCCTGGCGACGGTCGATGACCTGCACGTGCTGCGTGCAGCGGCCGGGCAGATCGAAGGACACACCATCTGTGCCTTCGGTGAAGCCGCGGCCTGGCCGGTGCAGGGCTTCCTGCGCCACTTCTGGGACGAATTCGAATACAGGATCGTCAACGGCCGTTTCCTGGTCGATGACGAACGCAGCGGCACCGTGGTGCCCAAGGCGGTGGTGGCATGAGCGCCCAGCCAGTCAATCCAAACCTGCCACCGGACCACGTGACCGTCTTCATCGACGGCGTGGAGATGGCGGCACCCAAGGGTTCGATGATCATCCAGGCCGCCGACAAGGCCGGGATCCAGATCCCCCGTTTCTGCTACCACGACAAGCTGGCAATCGCGGCCAACTGCCGCATGTGCCTGGTCGAAGTGGAAAAAATGCCCAAGCCGGCGCCGGCGTGTGCCACGCCGGTGATGGACGGCATGAAGATCACCACGCGCAGCGAAAAGGCGCTCAAGTCACAGCGCAACGTGATGGAGTTCCTGCTGATCAACCACCCGCTGGATTGCCCGGTCTGCGACCAGGGCGGCGAGTGCGAGCTGCAGGATCTGTCGATGGGTTATGGCCGCTCGGTCAGCCGCTTTGTGGAACGCAAGCGCACCGTGGCCGACGAGAACCTCGGGCCGCTGGTTGCCAGCGAGATGACCCGCTGCATCCACTGCACCCGCTGCGTGCGCGTGACCGAGGAAATTGCCGGCACGCATGAGCTGGGCACCATGTACCGCGGTGAGAACCGCCAGATCGGCACCTATGACGGCAAGCCGCTGACCACCGAGCTGTCCGGCAACGTGATTGACGTCTGCCCGGTAGGCGCGCTGACCAACAAGGTGTTCCAGTTCCGCGCCCGTCCGTGGGAAATGATTGCCAGGGAGTCGCTGGGTTATCACGACCCGTTGGGCAGCAACCTGTTTATGCATCTGCGCCGTGGCGAAGCCATGCGCGTGGTGCCGCGCGACAACGAAGAAGTCAACGAGTGCTGGCTGTCCGACCGCGACCGCTACTCGCATCAGGGCCTGTACGCAGAGGATCGCGCCACCGTGCCGATGCTGCGCGACGGCGACGCCTGGCGCGAAGCCTCGTGGGATGAAGCGCTGGCGCGTGCCGCGCAGATCCTGCGAGACAACGCCGCTGATGACCTGGGCATGCTGGTGCATCCGGCCACTTCGAACGAAGAGGGCGCGCTGCTGGCACGCCTCGCGCAGGGCCTGGGAACCGCCAACATCGATCACCGCATCGGTCAGGTGGATGCTGCAGGTGCCGGGGCGGCCGAACCGTTCGCCATGCCGGTCGCTGATGTCTCCACTGCCGACGTAGTGGTGATCGTGGGCAGCAACCTGCGCCACGAAGTGCCATTGCTGCACCAGCGCGTGCGCCAGGCATGGCGCAAGGGCGCGCAGGTACACGTGATCAACCCGGTCGATTTCGAGTTCACCTTCGACATCGCCAGCAAGCGCATCGTCGCTCCGTCGCGCATGGCTGACGCGCTCGAATCCGGCGAGCTCGCCGGGATCCTGCGCAATGCCGACCGCGCCGCGGTGATTGTTGGCGCGCTGGCCGAATCCGGTCCGCACGCCGCCAGCATCCGTTCGGCGGCGACCGCACTGACCGGTTCCACTGGCGCCGCACTGTGCCGGATCCCGCAGGGTGCGAACGCGCTTGGCCTGGCCAATGCGGGTGTGCTGCCGGCTTCACGCGATGCCCGCGCCATGCTGGCGGAGCCGCGTTCGGCCTACCTGTTGTACGGAATCGAGCCGGGGCTGGATTTTGCCGACCAGGCACCTGCACTGCAGGCACTGAAGGGCGCCCAGGTGGTTGCATTCAGCCATTTCGCCTGCGAATCCACTCGCGCCGTGGCCGACGTCATCCTGCCGGTGGGCATGCTGCCCGAGATCGACGCGACCTTGACCAACCTCGACGGTCGCGAACAGCAGGCCGTCGCCGGCGCCAAGCTGCCCGGCGATGCGCGTGCCGGCTGGCGCGTGCTGCGCGCCCTGGGTGGAAACCTGGAGCTTCCGGGCTTCGAGTTCACCGAACTTTCAGGCCTTCGCGCCGGGATCACGGCAGCTGGCGTTGCACAGCGTGACGGGTCGAAGGGCGCCGATGCCAACGTGGCCGCGGGTGGCGACCACAACGGCAGCGGTTTCGAGCTGGCAATCTCTCCGGCGATCTACCGCAGCGATGCGGTGGTCCGCAGGGCGGCTGCGCTGCAGGCCCATCCGCTCACCCTTGGTCCTCAAATCAGCATCAATCCTGATGATGCCCAACGCATTGGAGTGTCCGACGACGCCATGGTGAAGGTTTCCAACCATGCCGGCACCGCCACCCTGAAGGTTTCGGTGAGCGATCGCGTCGCCGCCGGTTCCGTCTGGGCTGAAAGCGGCTACGGTGCAACCGCCGCCCTGGCGGCCGGTCGCGTGGAGGTGCTGCCGGCATGACCACCGCGCAAGTTCTGACCCAGTGGACGGCACCGCTGCACGAGTTCCTGCTCGGTCTGGGGGCCATCGGCGTGGTGATCTGGATCGTGCTCAAGATCCTGGCCATCGCCGTGCCGGTGATCCTTGCCGTGGCCTTCTATGTCTGGTGGGAGCGCAAGCTCATCGGCTGGATGCATATCCGCCACGGACCCAAGTACGTCGGCTTCGGCATCCTGCAGACCTTCGCCGACGTCTTCAAACTCCTGTTCAAGGAAATCATCCGGCCCACGCGGGCCAGCCCGGTGCTGTTTATCCTGGCACCGCTGATCACCCTTGCGCCGGCTTTTGCAGCCTGGGCGGTCGTGCCGTTCGACGTGCAGCTGGTGCTGTCCAATGCCAATGCGGGCCTGCTGTATCTGCTGGCCATGACCGCGCTCGGCGTCTACGGCGTGATCCTTGCCGGCTGGGCGTCGAACTCCAAGTACGCGTTCCTGGGCGGCATGCGTGCTGCTGCACAGATGGTCAGCTACGAGATCCCGATGGGCTTCTCCCTGGTTGGCGTGCTGATCGCCGCCGGCAGCCTGAACCTGAGCGACATCGTGTTGGCGCAGCAGGGCGGGGCGGGCATGTTCAGCTGGTTCTGGCTGCCGCTGGCACCGCTGTTCGTGATCTATTTCGTGTCCGGGCTGGCCGAGACCAACCGCCTGCCGTTCGACGTGGTCGAGGGCGAGTCGGAGATCGTTGCCGGGCACATGGTGGAGTATTCCGGGTCGGCGTTCGCGCTGTTCTTCCTGGCCGAATACGCCAACATGCTGTTGATCAGCTTCCTCACCGCCACGTTCTTCATGGGTGGTTGGCTGTCGCCGCTGCCCGCCGCGTGGATTCCCGATCTGCCGGTGCTTTCGGTGGTGCTGGGTGATGGCTGGTGGTGGCTGTTCGTCAAGGCGTTCTTCTTTGCCAGCTGCTTCGTGTGGTTCCGGGCCTCGTTCCCACGTTATCGCTACGACCAGATCATGCGTCTGGGCTGGCGGGTGTTCATCCCGATCAGCATCGCCTGGATCGTGGTGACCGCGCTGATGGCCTACTTCGGCATCCTGGAAGGAGTGCAGCGATGAACCGTTTTGCTAGCTGGTTCCGGAGCCTGTTCCTGTTGGAAATGCTCCGTGGCCTGGCGTTGACTTTCAAATACCTGTGGCGCCCTAAATACACGCTGATGTACCCGATGGAAAAGGTGCCGCAGTCACCACGTTTCCGCGGGCTGCACGCGCTGCGTCGCTACCCCAACGGGGAAGAGCGCTGCATTGCATGCAAGCTGTGCGAAGCGGTCTGCCCGGCGTTGGCGATCACCATCGATTCGGAAAAGCGCGATGACAACACGCGCCGGACCACGCGCTACGACATTGACCTGTTCAAGTGCATCTATTGCGGGTTCTGCGAGGAATCGTGCCCCGTTGACTCGATCGTGCTGACCCACGTGCACGAATACCACTTTGAAAACCGCGGTGAAAACGTGGTCGAGAAGCCACAGCTGCTGGCGATCGGCGACCGGCTTGAGGCCGAGATCGCAGAACGCCGCACCGCCGACTCCGCCTACAGGTAAGACGATGGACTTCGTAACGCTCGCATTTTTCGCGTTTGCCGCCATTGCCGTCATGGCGGCGGTGGGGGTGATCAGCGTCCGCAACCCGGTGCACTCGGTGCTGTTCCTGGTACTGACCTTTTTCTCGGTCGCCTGCACCTGGATCCTGATCGGTGCCGAGTTCCTCGGCGTTGCCCTGGTGCTGGTCTATGTCGGCGCCATCATGGTGCTGTTCCTGTTCGTGGTGATGATGCTGGACATCGATATCGCACCACTGCGGGAGGGCTACGTGCGCTACCTGCCCGTCGGGCTGGTGGTGGCGGTGACCATGCTCGTCCAGATCCTGACCGTGCTCGGGCTGCACGCCCGCAACGTGCCGTTCCCGGCACAGGCTGAAACGGCTGAAGTCGGAAACACGGCATGGGTGGCCTACACGCTGTTTACCGATTACCTGCTGCCGTTTGAAATCGCGGCGCTGATCCTGACCGTTGCCGTGATCGGCGCGGTGACTCTGACGCTGACGCGCCGGGATGGCACCAAGCGACAGAATCTGGGCGAACAGTCGCGGGCGAAGGCTGCTGATCGCGTACGCCTGGTGAGCATGAAGGCGGGCCCGACCCGCGGTACGGGCGACGCGCCCGCCGATGGACAGGCTCCGGACAGGGGAGACAAGTGATGAGTTTTCTTGGCGAGGGCCTGGCCCTGGGCCACTACCTGGCGCTGGGTGCGGTGCTGTTCTGCATCAGCGTTGCCGGCATCTTCCTCAACCGGAAGAACGTGATCGTGCTGCTGATGTCGATCGAACTGATGCTGCTGTCGGTCAACATCAACTTCGTCGCGTTCTCGCGCGAGCTCGGTGAAGCGTCCGGCCAGGTGTTCGTGTTTTTCATCCTGACGGTGGCAGCCGCCGAGGCGGCGATCGGCCTGGCAATCCTGGTCGCGCTGTTCCGCAACCGGCAGACCATCAACGTCGCCGACATCGATCTGCTGAAGGGGTAGGCGGGCAATGGAACTTTCAACATCCCACCTGCTGGTCATCGTCCTGGCACCTTTGCTGGGCGCGATCATCGCGGGCCTGTTCGGACGCCAGGTAGGCCGCGCGGGCGCGCATACCGTCACCATCCTGGGCGTGGCGATCAGCTGCGTGCTCTCGGGCTGGGTGCTGTGGCAGCTGGTACAGGGCGCCGCGTCCTATAACCAGAACGTGTACACCTACTTCGAGGTGGGCAACTTCTCGGCCCACGTCGGCTTCCTGGTCGACCGCCTGACCGCGATGATGATGGTGGTAGTGACCTTCGTGTCGCTGCTGGTGCACATCTACACCATCGGCTACATGAAGGACGACCCGGGCTACCAGCGGTTCTTCAGCTACATTTCGCTGTTCACCTTCGCCATGCTCATGCTGGTGATGAGCAACAACTTCCTGCAGCTGTTCTTCGGCTGGGAAGCGGTGGGGTTGGTGTCGTACCTGCTGATCGGCTTCTGGTTCAAGAAGCCCAGCGCCGTGTTCGCCAACATGAAAGCGTTCCTGGTCAACCGCGTGGGTGACTTTGGATTCCTGCTCGGCATCGGCGCCGTGGTGTACATGTTCGGCACGCTCGACTACGCGACTGTGTTCGCCAATGCCGAGGCCACCGTGGGCGGCGGCCAGATCCTTGAATTCCTGCCGGGCGTCGAGTGGTCCGCGGCGACGGTCATCTGCGTGCTGCTGTTCATCGGCGCGATGGGCAAGTCGGCCCAGGTGCCGCTGCACGTGTGGCTGCCGGACTCGATGGAAGGCCCGACTCCGATTTCGGCGCTGATCCACGCGGCCACGATGGTCACCGCGGGTATCTTCTTGGTGGCGCGCATGTCGCCGCTGTTCGAGCTCAGTGATGCGGCACTGGCGTTTGTATTGTTCATTGGCGCGACCACGGCCTTCTTCACCGGCCTGATCGGCATCGTGCAGAACGACATCAAGCGCGTGGTCGCGTACTCCACACTGTCACAGCTCGGCTACATGACCGTGGCGCTGGGCGTGTCGGCGTACTCGGCCGCCGTGTTCCACCTGATGACCCACGCCTTCTTCAAGGCGCTGCTGTTCCTGGGCGCGGGCTCGGTGATCATCGCCATGCACCACGAGCAGGACATGCGCCGCATGGGCGGCCTGCGCAAGTACATGCCGGTGACGTTCTGGACCATGGTGATCGGCACCCTGGCCCTGATCGGCACGCCGTTCTTCTCCGGGTTCTACTCCAAGGACACCATCATCGAAGCCGCTTCTCTGGCTTCCGACCGGATGGGCTGGGTGGGGACTTACGGTTATTGGGCGGTGCTGGCGGGTGCGTTCATCACCAGCTTCTACAGCTTCCGCCTGCTGTACATGACCTTCTTCGGCAAGGAGCGTTTCCGCGATGCGGTGCCGCACGCTGACGGAGCGCATGACGACGACCACGGCCACCACGGCCCGGTCGAGCCGCGCGAGTCGCCGTGGGTGGTCACCCTGCCGCTGCTGCTGCTGGCCATCCCGTCCATCGCGATCGGCTTCTTCACCGCCGGGCCGATGCTGTTCGGAACCAACTGGTCCGGCGCTGTCGAGCAGCTGCCGTTCTTCTCCGGTGCCATTGATCTAGCGGCTGCCCGCGACACGGTGGCAATCCTGGGCGAGCGGATGTGGCACGGTCCGGTGGCGTTCGCGCTGCATGGCTTCGTGACCCCGGTGTTCTGGCTCGTCGTGGCCGGGTTTGCACTGGCCACCGCCATGTACTGGTGGCGACCGGAGCTGGCTGACCGCGCCAGGCAGGTCCTGCGCCTGCCGGTCAAGGTGCTTGAAAACAAGTACTGGGCTGACGATCTGTGGATCAAGGGCTTTGCCGGTGGCAGCCTTCAGCTTGGCAGGGTGTCCCGCTGGATCGACGAGAAAGTGATCGACGGTCTGATCGTGAATGGTGCGGTGCGCGTCGTTGGCCTGGTGGCCTCGGTGTCGCGTCGTGCCCAGACCGGTCTCCTTTACCACTACGCATTCGTGATGATCATTGGCCTGGTGTTGCTCCTGGCCGTGCTTATCCGCTACTGGCGCTGACGGAAACAGATACGTGTCGAACTGGCCTCTTCTCAGTCTTCTGATCTGGCTCCCCATCCTGGGTGGCCTGTTTACTCTGGCGTGCGGCAACGCACGGCCGAGCGCTGCCCGCTGGGTTGCACTCGGGTCGGCAGTGGTGATCTTCCTGATCAGCCTTCTGCTGCTGACCGGTTTCGATTTTGCCGCTCCCGGGCTGCAGTTCCTGGAACGCAGGGAGTGGATCCCCGCGTTCGACATCCAGTACCACCTGGGTGCCGACGGAATTTCGGCGGCGTTGATCGTGCTGACCACGCTGACCACGGCGCTGGTGCTGATCGGCGCGTGGACATCCATCAACACCCGGGTCAGCCAGTATTTCGCTGCCATGCTGATCCTGGAAGGCATGATGATCGGCGTGTTTTCGGCCGTGGACGCGATGCTGTTCTACGTGTTCTTCGAGGCCATGCTGATCCCGATGTTCATTCTCATCGGTGTCTGGGGCGGGCCGCGGCGCGTCTACGCGACGATCAAGTTCTTCCTGTACACGTTCCTGGGCTCGATCTTCATGCTGGTCGGCCTGATCTACCTGTACCAGAAGGGCGGCAGCTGGCAGCTTCCCGATCTGTACGCGCTGCCACTGACGGCCACCGAGCAGATGTGGCTGTTCTTCGCCTTCATGGCCGGGTTTGCGATCAAGATCCCGATGTTCCCGGTGCACACTTGGCTTCCGGATGCGCACGTGGAAGCGCCGACCGGTGGTTCGGTGATCCTGGCCGCGATCATGCTGAAGATCGGTGGCTACGGCTTCATCCGCTTCTCCCTGCCGATCGTGCCCGACGCCGGCCAGGAATGGGCCTGGCTGATGATCCTGCTGTCGCTGATCGCAGTGGTCTATGTCGGCCTGGTCGCCCTGGTGCAGAACGACATGAAGAAGCTGATCGCCTATTCATCCGTGTCGCACATGGGTTTTGTGACCCTGGGTATCTTCCTGGCGTTCGTGCTGGTGCGCGGCGGTGACGCCGACGCGGCCCGCCTTGGCCTGCAGGGTGCCATGGTGCAGATGATCAGCCACGGGTTCATTTCCGGCGCGATGTTCAGCTGCGTGGGCATCCTCTATGACCGCATGCACACCCGCCGGATCCGTGATTACGGCGGCGTCGCCACCGTGATGCCCTGGTTCGCCGCGTTCTTCGTGCTGTTCAGCATGGCCAACTCCGGTCTGCCGGGCACGTCCGGGTTCGTGGGCGAGTTCATGGTGATCATGGCCTCCTTCCAGGCCAACCCGCTGATCGCATTTGCCGCCGCCCTGACCCTGATCATCGGCGCCTCGTACTCGCTGTGGCTGGTCAAGCGGATCTTCTACGGTGAGGTGTCCAATGCCCACGTAGCGGGGCTGAAAGACATCAATGGCCGCGAGGCCCTTGTGCTGGGTGTCTTTGCCGCCGGCGTACTGGGGATCGGCATCTGGCCGATGCCACTGACCAACCTGATGGAGCCATCCATCGCGCAACTGGCGGAACTGCTGACCGCCACCAAGCTTTGAGGATGATGTCGCGATGACGTTCGTAGCCCCAGTCCGCACCTTCACCGAATTCGCACCGCTGCTCCCTGAGTTGACGGTCGTCGTCGGTGCGTTCGGACTGCTGATGCTGGATCTTTTCCTCGATGATCGCCGCCGCGTGATTACCCACGCGCTGTCCATCGCCACCCTGCTGATTGCCGCGGCTTTCATCGCCACGGGAGTAGGCGGGCAGGGCAACGTGATGGAGGGCCTGTTCCTGCGTGACACCGCCTCCGACGCGCTGAAGTTCGTCACCCTGCTGATTTCCGCGCTGGCGCTGGTGTACCTGTGGCCCTTCATGCGCGAGCGTGGGCTGTATCGCGGCGAGATCCCGATCCTGATGCTGTTTGCCGTGATCGGCATGATGCTGCTGGTGTCGGCCGGCAACCTGACCATGATCTACCTGGGTCTGGAGCTGCTGGCGCTGTGTTCGTACGCGCTGGTGGCGGTGGATCGCAACAGCAAGTTGGCAACCGAAGCCGGCATGAAGTACTTCGTGCTGGGATCGCTGTCTTCCGGCCTGCTGCTCTTTGGCCTGTCGCTGATCTACGGCGCGACCGGCACGCTGTACCTGGACGGGATCAATGCAGCCGCGGCCGCCGTAACCGGCGAAGACCGCACCCTGCTGCTGGCCGGGCTGGTGTTCTCGGTGGTCGGCGTGGCGTTCAAGTTCGGTGCGGCCCCGTTCCACATGTGGCTTCCGGATACCTATCACGGCGCTTCCACCCCGATCACGCTGTTCATCGGTTCCGCGCCCAAGCTGGCCGCGTTTGGTCTGGCCTGGCGCCTGTTTGAGCAGGGCCTGGGCCCGATGGCGGACAACTGGCAGCTGCTTCTTGCGCTGCTTGCCGCGCTGTCGCTGGCAATCGGTAACCTGGTTGCCATCGCGCAGACCAACCTGAAGCGGATGCTGGCCTATTCAACCGTTTCGCACGTCGGCTTCCTGTTCCTCGGCATCGCCGGCGGCGGGCCCGAAGGCTTCGCGGCCGCGATGTTCTACGCGATTGTCTACGCGATCATGTCGGCGGCGGCATTCGGCGCCATCATCATGCTGTCGCGCAAGGGCTTCGAGGCCGACGAGATCGAAGACTACCGCGGCCTGAACGCGCGCAGTCCGTGGATGGCCGCCCTGGTGCTGGTGATCATGGTATCGCTGGCCGGCGTTCCTCCGCTGCTGGGCTTCTGGGCCAAGCTGGCTGTGCTGCAGGCTGCACTGGCAGGCGACTTCATGTGGCTGGTGGTAGTCGGCGTGGTCTTCGCGGTCATCGGCGCTTTCTACTACCTGCGGGTGGTCAAGGTGATGTACTTCGATGAGCCGGCCGGTGAGCCGCTGGAGCAGAGGCAGGGTGGTACACTACGCACCGTCTTTGCGATCAATGCGCTCGCACTGCTGGGCTTGGGGTTGTTCTGGAGCCCGCTGATGGCCCTGTGCCAACAGGCGTTTGCAGGCTGAAGGAAGTGGAGCCTGATATTTTGATTCCACCGCTCTTTAAGGCTTGCAATAAAAGTTAAACGCCTTCATAATAGTTCTTCTGTTGCGGGGTGGAGCAGTCTGGCAGCTCGTCGGGCTCATAACCCGAAGGTCGCAGGTTCAAATCCTGCCCCCGCTACCAGCTTTTCGCGATTGGTGAAAAGCTTCTTCAAAGAAGCTTTTCAATATGGTCTAGTCGCGGATGGGTTGAGTCACAGTGCATCTGCTCGCGCTGTGATACCGAAATCCTGTGGTATCGGACAAGGGGCCCGCCGGGCCCCTTTTCTTTTCCGGCATTTCAACGACAACCGGAGGACGCGCTCTTGGCCGACAAGGCAAGCACAATCAGAGAGCTTCTGGCGCCTGCAGTGGAGGCGCTGGGCTTGGAGTTGCTGGGTATTGATTACCTGCCGGCGCCTGGCGGCTCGCTGGTGCGTCTGTATATCGACAAGCCTGGCGCCGAGGCCGGTGCGGAGATGGAAGGGCAGGGCGTGACCGTGGATGACTGCGAGGCGGTCAGCCGTGAAGTGTCGGCTCAGCTTGACGTTGAAGATCCGATTGCCGGTAATTACACGCTTGAAGTGTCTTCTCCCGGCGTGGATCGTCCGCTGTTCACCCCTGCACACTTCGAGCGTTTTATTGGCGAAGTGGTGAAGATTCTCCTGAAGCTGCCCCACGAAGGCCGCCGCAGGCTGCAGGGGCCGATTCTGGCTGCGAACGCGGAAGCCGTGCGGATCGAGATTGATGGCCAGCCGTTCGAAGTCGCATTTGGAAACATCGAGCGGGCACGACTGGTGCCCGACTGGGCGGCACTTGGTTTGGCCGTTCCGGAAAACAACAGGCCCGGGCGCGGCAAGCGTGCCGGAAAGCGCAAGCACTGAATCCCGAGATAGTCAGAGGCGTAACAGAATGAGCAAGGAACTGTTGATGGTCATCGACGCCGTCGCCAGCGAGAAAGGCGTACCGGAATCGGTGATCCTGGAGGCGATTGAAGCTGCGCTGGCGACTGCTGCCAAGAAGCGCTTCCCCGAGCAGGATGTCCTGACCCGGGTAACGATCAATCCCAAGGACGGCAGCTACGAAACGTTCCGCCGCTGGGAAGTGGTCGCAGACGATGAAGTGATGGAGTCACCGGACCGCCAGCTCAGGCTGATGGACGCGCTCGACGAAGCGGAAGGCGTCGAAGTGGGCGATTACATCGAAGAGCAGGTCGAGAACGCCGAGTTCGGTCGTATCGCCGCCCAGGCTGCCAAGCAGGTGATCGTGCAGCGCGTCCGTGAAGCGGAACGCGCGCAGGTTGTGGACGCCTGGAAGGATCGGGTTGGCGAGCTGGTGACCGGCGTAGTGAAGCGCGTCGAGCGCGGCAACGTCTTCGTCGATCTGGGCGGCAACGCCGAGGCTTTCATTCCCAAGGACAAGGCGATCCCCCGCGATGTGGTCCGCGCCGGTGACCGTGTCCGCGGCTATCTGTACGACGTGCGCAGCGAGCCGCGCGGGCCGCAGCTGTTCATCAGCCGCGCCGCCCCCGAGTTCATGATCGAACTGTTCAAGCTGGAAGTGCCGGAGGTCGGCCAGGGCCTGGTTGAGATCAAGGCCTGCGCCCGTGATCCGGGTGACCGCGCGAAGATCGCCGTGATCGCGTACGACAACCGCACCGATCCGATTGGTGCCTGCATCGGCATGCGTGGCTCGCGCGTCCAGGCGGTCTCCAATGAGCTCAACGGTGAGCGCGTGGATATCGTGCTGTGGTCGGACAACCCGCCGCAGTTCGTGATCAGCGCCATGGCGCCGGCGGAAGTGCAGTCCATTGTCGTTGACGAGGACAAGCACTCCATGGACCTGGCGGTGGCTGAAGAACTGCTGGCAAAGGCGATCGGCAAGGGCGGACAGAACGTGCGCCTGGCCAGCCGCCTGACCGGCTGGCAGCTCAACGTGATGACCCAGGACCAGGTGGTCGCCAAGTCCGAAGCCGAGCAGACCGTTGCCCGCGAACTGTTCCAGGAAAAGCTGGAAGTGGACGAGGAAATCGCCGGAATCCTGGTGGCCGAAGGGTTCGGCACCGTGGAGGAAATCGCCTACGTGCCGGTCGGCGAGCTGCTGGCAATCGAGGGCTTCGACGAGGATATCGTTGAGGAACTGCGCGCCCGCGCCCGCGAGTCGCTGCTCAACGATGCATTGGCGTTTGAAACCGAGTTGAACGAGAACGCACCCTCCGAAGAGCTGCAGGCGCTGGAGGGCATGGAAGAAGCGATTGCCTACGGCCTGGCATCGCACGGCGTGCGTAGCGTTGAAGACCTGTCGGACCTGGGCACCGATGAACTGCTCGACTTCGGCATTGAAGGCCTGGATGAGGAGCGCGCAGCTGCGCTGATCCTTTCCGCCCGCGCTGACGAGATCGCCCGTTTGGAGGCTGAAGGCTGATAAGCCGACGGCCCGTGGCAACCGGGATTGCATCGGACCCGCCCCAAGGGCGGGCTCCGGAAGATTCTCCCGGCAACCGTTAGAATTGAACCATCCCGCGGTGGCAGAACGCCGTCGCCCTGGACACGGAATTCGAATGTCGCAACAAACCACCATCAGAAAGCTGGCTGCCCTGGTAAACACACCAGTCGAGAAACTGCTGGAACAGCTGGCCGAGGCCGGCATGGAGTTCAGCGATCCCGACCAGGTCGTGTCCAGCACCGAGAAGGTGAAGCTGCTCGGCTTTCTCCGGCGCACCCATGGCGCCGGCGCGCAGCCGAGCAGTACTGGTACCGCGTCGAAAAAGATCACGCTCAACCGCAGCCGCAAGCAGGAGCTGACGGTTGGCGGTGGGCGTAACCGCCAGACCGTCGACGTGGTCGTGCGCAAGAAGGTCACGCTGGTCAAGCCGACCGAGCAGCAGACCGCTGCCGCCGCCGCAGCCGTTGCAGCTGCCGGTGGGGATGACGAGCGTGCGGAAATCCTTCGCAAGCTCGAAGAATCCAGGCAGCAGAACCTGCAGGAACAGCAGCGTCTGGCGGAAGAGGATCAGCGCCGGATCGATGAAGCCGAGCGCAAGCGCCAGGAAGAGGCTGCCGAGGTCGAACGCGTCCGCAAGGAAGCCGAAGAAGCCGCAGCGCCACCGCCTGTCGAGGAAGCCGCGCCGGTGCGCAAGCCGGTGCACGGCAAGCCTGCTCCCGCACGTGACGATCGCGCCAGCCAGCGCCCGAAGACCGCGCGTGGCGCGAACACCAAGGCTCGTGGCGGTGAAGAGGACGGTGGCTCGCGCTTCGGCGGCCAGATGCATCTGAGCGCGGCTGATCGGGCCCGTCGCTCGACCGCCCGCAAGGGTCGTCCGCGCCGTCAGGTCGGTCAGGCCCGTTCGGGTGCCGGTCCACACGGATTCGAAAGGCCCACCGCGCCGGTCGTGCGTGAAGTTGAAGTGGGCGATGCCATCACTGTCGCGGAGCTGGCCCAGAAGCTGGCTATGAAGGGCGGCGATGTGGTCAAGACCCTGTTCAAGATGGGCGTGATGGCCACCATCAACCAGTCCATCGACCATGACACCGCGGTGCTGGTCACCGAGGAACTGGGCCATGTGGCCGTGCGCGCTGGCGCCGATGACGCCGAGAGCGAGCTGCTTGCCCACGTGGGTGAGGTTCACGGCGACGCCGTTGCGCGTCCGCCGGTGGTCACCATCATGGGCCACGTTGATCACGGCAAGACGTCGCTGCTCGATCACATCCGCAGCACGCGCATCGCCACTGGCGAAGCCGGCGGGATCACCCAGCACATCGGCGCGTATCACGTTGAAACCGACAAGGGCGTGGTCAGCTTCCTGGACACCCCGGGTCACGCGGCGTTCTCTTCGATGCGTGCCCGTGGCGCCAAGCTCACAGATATCGTGGTGATCGTGGTCGCCGCCGACGACGGCGTGATGCCGCAGACGGTTGAAGCCGTCCAGCATGCGCGTGCCGCCGAGGTGCCGCTGATCATCGCAATCAACAAGATCGACAAGTCCACCGCGGACCCCAGCCGCATCAAGAACGAGCTGCTGGAGCATCAGGTTGTCTCCGAGGACTTCGGTGGCGATATCCAGATGGTGGAAATTTCCGCCAAGACCGGACTGGGCATCGACGACCTGCTCGACGCGATCCTGCTGCAGGCCGAATTGCTGGAGCTGACCGCGGTCGACGAGGGCCGTGCCATCGGTACGGTGATCGAGTCTTCGCTGGACAAGGGACGCGGCCCGGTGGCCACCGTCCTGGTACAGCAGGGCAAGCTTGCCCGCGGCGACTTCCTGGTCTGCGGCGTTCATTTCGGCCGGGTCCGTGCCCTGTTCGACGAGACCGGGCAGACCGTGGAAAGCGCCGGGCCGTCAATTCCGGTCCAGGTGCTTGGCCTGTCCGGCGTGCCGGATGCGGGTGACGATTTCGTGGTGGTCGAAGACGACCGCCTGGCCCGTGAAGTGGCCGCGGAGCGCGAGCAGCGTCAGCGCGAAAGCCGCCTGGTGCAGACCGCCGGCAGCCGCATGGAAGACATCATGGCGCAGATGGGCCAGGCCGAGCAGCTGCAGCTCAACCTGGTCATCAAGGCCGACGTGCAGGGGTCGGTGGAGGCGCTGAAGCAGGCGTTGACGGCCCTGTCCAACGAGCACATCCGGATCAACATCATTGTTGGCGGCGTGGGTGGTATCAACGAGTCCGATGCCAATGCCGCGGCCACCGCCAAGGCGACCATCATCGGCTTCAACGTGCGCGCCGATGCTTCTGCACGCAAGGTGATCGAAACCAGCAACCTTGATCTACGCTACTTCTCGATCATCTATGACGTGATCGACCAGGTGAAGCAGGTGGCATCCGGCATCCTGGGCGTCGAGATCCGTGAAGAGATCATCGGCACGGCCGAGGTCCGCGAGGTCTTCCGCAGCTCCAGGTTTGGCGCCGTGGCCGGCTCCATGGTTGTGGAAGGCGTGGTGCGGCGGAACAAACCGATCCGCGTGCTGCGCGACAACACGGTCATCTTCGAAGGCGAGCTGGAATCGCTGCGCCGCTTCAAGGAAGACGTGGACGAAGTGCGCGAGAACACCGAGTGCGGTATCGGCGTGAAGGCCTACAACGACGTGCAGCCGGGCGACAAGATCGAGTGCTTCGAACGCATCGAGGTCCAGCGGACGCTGTAAGCAATGAAGTCATTCAATCGCACCGATCGCATCTCCGCCCAGCTCCGCCGTGAGCTGGGCACCCTGGTGCGCGCGGCGGTGGACGAACATCGTCTGCCGTCGGTCAGCGTGTCGGACGTGGAAGTCACCCGCGACATGGCCCATGCGAAGGTGTTCGTGACCGCGCTGCAGGCCGAGCGGTCCGAGGAGGCCATCAAGGGCCTGCGCGGGCTGGCTGGCGAGATCCGCTACCGCCTGGCCCGCCAGGTCAAGCTTCGCCACGTGCCCGAACTGCACTTCCACTACGACGACTCCGTCGATCGTGGTGAGAGGATCAACGCGCTGTTGCGCGACGTGCGTCCGGCCCAGAGTCAGTCGGACGGGCAGCCGGACGGGCAGGCCGACGAATAGCTTCGGCTTCCGGCTTCAGTCGCCCGGCGGGCTTCCCGGCCGGGGATCGCGCCAGTAGTTGTTGGCTTCGGCAATAATCCGGAATTCGGCGGTCACCATGGCGGCCGCCTGCATCAGCATTTCCGGATCCTCTTCGTATTTCTCCCGGACCCGCCGCTTGGCGTCGTCATCGCGCTGGATCGAGCCGATCGTCTTGCGCACCAGGGTGATGGCCAGCTGGCGGCCCTGCAGCGGCGTGTCGGTGATCAGGCTGGGGACGTAGTCTTCCTGCGGCGCAGGCTGCATGGCAGGGGTGTTGCCGGCGACAGCGGAGCCGGACCAGACAGCCGCGCAGCCCAGCAGGGCGGCGGCCAATGCATACGTTCTCATCATCTGAATCTCCAGGAATCGAGGACCTTGAGTATGGCTCTGACGCAGACGCAAGCGAGCTGACTCAAGTCAAGCTGATCAGGTCAAGAGCCTGAACGCCTACAATCGACCCATGTCACGACCCCCAAAGATCAAATTCAGGAAGCTCGACGGCATCCTGCTGCTCGACAAGCCGCAGGGACCCAGTTCCAACCAGGCGCTGCAGCGCGCCCGGCGCCTGTTCCAGGCTGAGAAGGGCGGCCATACGGGCAGTCTTGATCCGCTGGCGACCGGCCTGCTGCCGCTCTGTTTTGGCGAGGCGACCAAACTCGCCGGCGGCCTGCTCGGCGCCCACAAGGCTTATGACACCGTCGCCCGGCTGGGGGTGGTGACCGACACCGACGACGCGATGGGACAGCCATTGCGGGAGCGTCCGGTGCCGGATCTCTCCGTAGCCACGATCGAAGCCGCGCTTGAAACGCTGACAGGGCGGCTGCAGCAGCGCCCGCCGATCTATTCCGCGCTCAAACGCGGCGGCGAGCCGCTGTACGCCAAGGCGCGGCGGGGGGAAGTGGTGGAGGTCGAACCCCGCGAAGTGGAGGTTGTCCGCTTCCAGCTGCTGCCGGGCAGCGAGCTGTTCAGCGGCGGGGCGCCATTGCTGCGACTGCAGGTTGAATGTGGCTCAGGCACCTACGTACGCAGTCTGGTGCGTGATCTGGGCGAAATTCTTGGATGCGGTGCCCACGTGGCCGAGCTGCGCAGGCTGTGGGTTGAGCCCTTCACCCAGCCCCGGATGTGGACCATGGAAGCGCTGGAGGAGCTCGCCCAGGGCGGACTTGGACAGCTGGATGGCTGCCTGTTGCCGATCGAGGCAGGAATGACCGGATGGCCGCGGGTTGAGGTGGATGCGGCGCAGGCACGGCGGTTGGCATTCGGTCAGGCGGTGGATGGTGATTTCGGATCCGGCGCGGAAGTCGCGATATTCGGTCCGACCGGGCGGGCATTGGGCCTGGGAAGCGTGGATGAATGCGGGGGGCTGCGCCCGCGCAGGCTGTTTTCCTGGGCCGTCGCGCAGGGCGGCCAGACGGTCTGATCCTTGTTGTGAGGCCACAGAGCGGCTACAATTTGCAGGCTTTTTCAAGCAAATCCGCCGTCCGTCCGGGCGGTGGCACTTCAGTAAGCGGCGGGCCTTGTGGTGCGTCGTCGATAACCCGAAAGGGTTGATTCGACACTCGTTCCTGCGGGCCGCGCGTCAAGAGGCAAAACCATGTCGATCGACAACAGCAAGATCATCACCGAGCACCAGCGTGGCGAAAACGATACCGGTTCTCCGGAAGTCCAGGTGGCTCTGCTCACCGCGCGCATCGCGCACCTGACGGAACACTTCAAGACCCACAAGAAAGATCACCACAGCCGGCGCGGCCTGCTGCAGATGGTCAACCGCAGGCGCCGCCTGCTCGACTACCTGCACCGCAAGGATGCCAAGCGCTACCGCGAGCTGATCGAGAAGCTCGGCCTGCGCCGCTGATCCAGCTTTACCGTCGCGGCGCAGAAATGCGCCGCGGCTTGTTTTTCGCACCAACTTTCCGCGCCGCTGCAAAGTCGCGGCCACCCGCACCGGGCAGGGGTCCGTTGCGGTCCATCGCAAGAGTTTCAAGGGAATTCCAACGTGTCGAAAGTTACCAAGAGCTTCCAGTACGGTAGTCGTACGGTCACCATCGAGACCGGCGAGGTCGCCCGGCAGGCTGGCGGCGCAGTCATGATCTCCTGCGAAGGCACGATGCTGCTGGTCAGCGCCGTCGCCAACAAGACCGCACGCGAGGGTCAGGACTTCTTCCCGCTCACCGTCGACTACCAGGAGAAGTTCTACGCCGGTGGCCGCATCCCCGGTGGTTTCTTCAAGCGTGAAGGCCGCGCCACCGAGAAGGAGACGCTGACCTCGCGCCTGATCGACCGTCCGATCCGTCCGCTGTTCCCCGAGGGCTTCCGCAACGAAGTGCAGATCATCGCCACCGTGATGTCGATGAACCCCGAGGTCGATGGCGACATTCTTGCCCTGATCGGCGCCTCGGCCGCGCTGTCGCTTTCCGGCGCGCCCTTCGACGGCCCGATCGGTGCCGCCAAGGTCGGTTACAAGAACGGTGAGTACCTGCTCAACCCGACCGTGTCGGAGCTTGAGGATTCGGAGCTGGAGCTCGTCGTCGCCGGTACCGCCAACGCGGTGCTGATGGTCGAGTCCGAAGCCAAGGAACTGTCCGAAGACGTGATGCTGGGTGCGGTGATGTTCGGCCACCAGCAGATGCAGGTCGCCATCAACACCATCAACGAACTGGTTGCCGAAGCCGGCAAGCCGAAGTGGGAATGGGCGGCGCCGAAGGCCGACGAGGGCATCGTCAGTGCGCTGAGCACCGCGATTGGTGATCGCCTCGCCGGTGCCTTCCAGGTGAGCGACAAGCTCGAGCGCAAGGACGCCATCTCCAAGCTGAAGAAGTCCATTCTCGAAGCGCTGGCCCCGGAAGCGGAAGCCAAGGCGTGGAACACCGGCGACATGTCCAAGGTGTTCAGCGAGCAGGAATACCAGACCATGCGCAACTCGGTCCTGTCGACCAAGGTCCGCATTGATGGCCGCGCGCCCGACACCGTGCGTCCGATCGCTTCGAAAGTCGGCGTGCTGCCGCGCGTGCACGGCTCGTCGCTGTTCACCCGCGGTGAGACCCAGGCGATCGTTGCCGTCACGCTGGGCACCGCCCGCGACGGCCAGATCATCGACGCGGTCGGCGGCGAGTACAAGGAACACTTCCTGTTCCACTACAACTTCCCCCCCTATTCGGTGGGTGAAGCCGGCCGCATGATGGGTCCGAAGCGTCGCGAAATCGGCCACGGCCGCCTCGCCAAGCGCGGCGTGCTCGCCGTGATGCCGACGATGGAAGAGTTCCCGTACACCATCCGCGTCGTGTCCGAGATCACCGAATCGAACGGTTCCTCGTCGATGGCTTCGGTCTGCGGCTCCTCGCTGGCGCTGATGGACGCAGGCGTGCCGATCAAGGCCCCGGTGGCCGGTATCGCCATGGGCCTGGTGAAGGAAGGCGACGACTACGTGGTGCTGTCCGACATCCTCGGTGACGAGGATCACCTGGGCGACATGGACTTCAAGGTGGCCGGTACCAGCAATGGCATCTCGGCGCTGCAGATGGACATCAAGATCCAGGGCATCACCGAAGACATCATGAAGGTCGCGCTGGCCCAGGCCAAGCAGGGCCGCCTGCACATCCTCAAGGAAATGGAAGCCGCGCTGACCGCGCCACGTTCGGAGCTGAGCGAGTTCGCACCGCGCCTGATCACCATCAAGATCCACCCCGACAAGATCCGTGAAGTGATCGGCAAGGGCGGTTCGGTCATCCAGGCGATCACCAAGGAAACCGGCACCCAGATCGACATCCAGGACGACGGCACGATCACGATCGCTTCGGTCGACGCTGCCGCTGGCCGCGCCGCCAAGGAACGCATCGAGCAGATCACTTCCGACGTCGAGCCGGGCCGGATCTATGAGGGCAAGGTCGTCAAGCTGATGGACTTCGGAGCCTTCGTGACCATCTCTCCCGGCAAGGACGGCCTGGTGCACGTGTCGCAGATCTCCAACGAGCGCGTCGAGAAGGTCAGCGACGTCCTCAAGGAAGGCGACGTGGTCAAGGTCAAGGTGCTGGAAGTCGACAAGCAGGGCCGTATCCGCCTGTCGATGAAGGCAGTGGAAGAAGGCGAGGGCGTGTCGGACTGACCTCCGCCACACCTCCAGAAACAGAAAAAGGCGAGCTTCGGCTCGCCTTTTTTCATTGCTGTGGCCCGGAATTGTTGCGTCCCGGAATTGCCGGGGGGCGGACATAGAAAAGGCGGGCCAGGCCCGCCTTTTTCTCGATTCACAATCCATGCTTCACATTCCACGCAGTGCGCTCTTTGCGTCCGCTCGGCTGCAACAGGGCTCAGCGGACCCGGAAGCGCCTGGTCCGGGCATTCGCGGCGTAGCTGCGCAGATAGCTGCGCGTCGCGCGGCGGCGTTCGGAGGTACGGGTGCTCGGCTGGGTGGAAGTGGAAGCTGCGTTCGCGTGAAGGGGGGTAAGAGAGAGCTGCATCTGTTTTAATTGACTCCTTTGCAAGTTGTTGAATTTACGGGTTTAATTGTACCTGAATAGGGGGCGGGTAGCCAGTCGTCCAAGCTCGGGGCGTTCAGGAGCCAGCCGGCGGTATACTCCCGCCACCTTGCCCCTTCCTTTGGAGAAGCCATGAAGCCGTTCCCTGCCTGTGCACCGTCCATCCTCGCGTTGGGACTGGCACTGTCGTTGTCCGCATGCGCGGGAGCGAACCCGGTGCAGGAGCCGGCCAGCTTGGCCGCGTCGGAGCCGGATGTGCAGGAGCAGGTGCTGGAGGCCGAGGTGGCTTGGGAAGGGCAGGTAACAGCCCTGGACGCCGCCGGTCGCCTGGTCACCGTGCGCGACGCCGATGGCGCGGAGCGCACGCTCAGGATCGAAGAGCAGGTCCAGCGCCTGGAGCAGATGCAGGTGGGCGACCGGGTGCAGGTGTATTACCGCCGCTCGCTGGTATTCGATATGCAGCCGGCCGGAAGCGCCGAGCCGGGCGCGTACATCTGGGAAGACGAGCAGCACCCGGATCCGCTGAGGCCCGGCGTCATCGACCGCGAAGTGGTTGTGGTGCTCTCACCGCTGGTCGCGATCGATACCGACGCCCATACCCTGTCGGTGCAGTCTCCCAACGGCAGCACCCACGTGCTGGAAGTTGAACAGGCGCGTCATCGCGAGTCGCTGCAGGGCCTGAAGGTGGGCGACCTGCTGCGGATCCAGTTCCGTCGTGTACTGGCCGTGCGGATACTGCCGGAAAGCTGATCCGGCAGTTCGAATGATCAGGCCAGCACGGTCGCGATGTAGTAGACCACCACCGCCAGCAGGATCACCACGCCGGTGCCCATCAGCGCCGGACCGATCCGGTGATGACGCGATGCGTATCCGACGGTCAGGATCAGCAGGCCGGCAAACATCACGGTGACGTAGATATTGAAAAACGAGTCCATGTGGATCCCCCGCGGGTCCACGTGGACCCGTCACCGGCCATTCTATCTGGTGGTGCTGCAGCTGACCGGGCTGCAGGTGGAAGGCTCAGACCCAGCCGGTGAGGTAATACAGCCCGATCATCACGAACACCACGGAAGTCCCGATAACGGTGATCGCGAAGATGTCGCCATAGGACTGGCGGTGGGTCAGACCGGTCACGGCCAGCAGGGTGATCACCGCGCCGTTGTGGGGCAGGGTATCCATGCCGCCGGACGCCATGGCGGCAATCCGGTGCAGCACGTCCATCGGAATGCCCGCGGCTTCGGCGTTGGCAATAAAACTGTCGGCCATCGCCGCAAGCGCAATGCTCATGCCGCCGGAAGCCGAGCCGGTGATGCCGGCCAAGGCGGTCACCGTCACTGCCTCGTGCACCAGGGGATCCTGGATGGCGTTCAGGCTGTTGGCCACCAGCATGAAGCCCGGCAAAGCAGCGATCACCGCGCCAAAGCCGTATTCGGAGGCCGTGTTCATCGAGGCCAGCAGGGCGCCGCCGATGGCTGCCTTGGTGCCCTCGGCGAACTTCGCTGTTACCGGCCGCCAGGCCAGGAACAGGACTGCCAGTATTCCCACCAGCAGCGCACCCTGGACCGCCCAGATCGCCGCGACCCTGGACACCTCCTGCAGGATCGGCGCGGTATCCCCCATCGAGGAAGGGCTGAAACTGTGGCTGTCGCCGTACAGACGCGGGATCAGGTCGGTGAACAGCTTGTTCGACACGCCCACCAGCACCAGCGGCAGCAGTGCCACCAGCGGATGGGCCAGATGTTCACCGGTGAATGCTTCCGGCTCATTGAGCAGGTTTTCGCCGTAGCCTTCCCCGGCCGCGGCGGCCCTGCGGCGGCGCCATTCCAGATAGGTGATGCCCCCGGCAAGGATCAGCACCGAGCCGATCGTGCCCAGTACCGGTGCCGCCCACGAGTCTGTGCCGAAGAAGGCCGTGGGAATGATGTTCTGGATCTGTGGCGTGCCGGGCAGCGCCATCATGGTGAAGGTGAACGCGCCCAGCGCGATCGTGCCCGGGATCAGCCGTTTGGGAATCGCCGCTTGGCGGAACAGTTCGGCGGCGAACGGATAGACCGCGAACACCACCACGAACAGGGATACCCCGCCGTAAGTGAGCAGGGCGCACACGGTCACGATCGAGAGCATCGCCCGCTCGGGCCCGAACAGGCGGATGGTGGCCGCCACGATCGACTTGGAAAATCCGGAGATCTCGATCAGCTTGCCGAACACCGCGCCCAGCAGGAACACCGGGAAGTACAGCTTGAGGAAGCCGACCATGCGGTCCATGAACAAGCCGGTGAACATCGGCGCGACCAGCTCGGGGTCGGTCAGCAGCACCGCGCCCATGGCGGCGACGGGCGCAAACAGGATCACGCTGTGGCCGCGGTAGGCGACGTACATGAGGAAGCTCAGCGCGCCGAGCACGATCAGCAGGGACATGGATCTCTTCCGGTGCGGAAATGGCGATGGCCAGTGTCACCGTGCGCCGCGCGCGCTCCCATTGTCCGAAGGTACAAGTGCCGGTCTCCCGGCGCAGCCATAGGCTTGTCATCGTGGCCGAAGGGCCTGGACGCGTCTCTCGGGGCGCCTTATCTGCAGATCGGTGGGGAGAGAGTTGATGAAACGCAGCATACTGAGCGCGGCGATCGTACTGGGCATGGCATCGCTTCCGGTGCTCGCACAGGAGCCGGCGGCAGCGCCTGGCACGCAGCAGGCGGATGCGACCACGCTGGACAAGGTCACCGTCACCGCACGTCGGCGGGTGGAGTCGATCCAGGACGTACCGGTCGCGGTCAGCGCTTTCAGCGAGAGCGAACTGCAGGACCTCCAGGCCAGCGACGTAGGCGGCCTGCAGGGTGCGGTGCCCAACATGAACATCGTCCAGGGCCGCGGTTCGGCCAACAGCGTCAACGTTTTCATCCGCGGCATCGGCCAGCCGGACGCCCTGCAGACGTTTGATCCCGGCGTGGGCATGTACGTGGACGATGTGTATTACTCGCGCATCAACGGCGCGCTGTTTTCGCTGTTCGACATCCAGCAGGTGGAAGTACTGCGCGGGCCGCAGGGCACGCTGTACGGCAAGAATTCCACCGGCGGGGCCATCAAGCTGACCACGCGCAACCCTTTCGATGACACTGGCGGCGCGATCGAAGTGACCGGTGGCTCGCACGGCCGTGCCGAAGGGCGTTTCTACGTGGGCGGCGAACTCAACGACGTGGTGGCTGGCAGCCTCGCCGGTGCCTGGCTGACCCATGACGGATTCATCGACGACCGTGCCGGCCAGCGTGATTTCAACAACGACGACACCAAGGCGGTCCGGGGCAAGCTTGTCGCGCGCCCCAGTGACACCTTCCGGGCGACGTTCTCGCTCGATCACACCCGGCAGAAGGCTTCGCTGTCGATGGGCCGGCCGATGGCACCGCTGTGGCAGACCGATCTTGGGTTGGGCAGCATCGTGGAGCTGCTGCCAGCGGCCAGCGGCGAGTTCGACTTCACCGCGGAAACATCCTTCCGTCCCGGCCAGGGCCAGACAATGGAGCACACCGGCGCCTCTGCGGCGCTGGAGTGGGACATCAACAGCCAGTGGCTGTTCAAGAGCATCAGTGCCTGGCGCAAGCTGAAGACCAATTCGTTCATTGACATCGACGCCTCGGAATACCAGCTGGGCGATGTGCTGGTGGCGATCGACCAGGAGCAGATGAGCCAGGAGTTCCAGCTGCAGTTCGACAACGGCTCCAACCTGCAGGGCACCTTCGGCGCGTACTACATGCAGGAGGATGTGCCGTCGTATCAGGAAGCCTATGCGGATGACCTGTTTGCGGTTTTCGGCACGCCCATCAGCTTCCTGCGCACCATCGAGGATGACCTTTCCACGGAGAGCATCGCCGCCTTCGCCCATGTGAACTGGGAATTCGTACCCACGTGGACCCTTGCGCTGGGGCTGCGTTACTCCAAGGACACCAAGGATTACTGGCGCACCACCAGCACGTTCTGGGGTGCACCTTTCCAGGCCATCAGCCTGGATCCCGAATCCACCGTCGATGACAGGGCCTCGTGGTCGGCCTGGACGCCGTCGGTCAGCCTGCAGAAGCAGTTCAACGACAACCTGATGGGCTACGTGTCGGCCAACCGCGGCTTCAAGTCGGGGGGCTTCAACGGGCGGGCCAACTCGGCGCTGGACGCAGCCAACCCGATCTTTGATCCGGAGTTCGTCTGGACGTACGAAGCCGGGATGAAGGCCAGCTCCGCGGATAATCGCCTGCGCGGCAGCGTGGCGGCGTTCTGGAGTGATTATTCGGACTTCCAGGCACGGGTGACCCAGGACGCCAGCACGTTCCCGGTGCTCAACGCGGCGGAGCTCGAAATCAAAGGGATTGAATTCGAGGGCATGGCCCTGCTTGGGGATACCACCACCCTGAGTGCGCAGCTGGGTTGGCTGGACGCGAAGTATTCGGACTTCCAGGACTTCCGCCTGGATCCCGCCTATCCGCTGTACGACCCGACCCTGACCCACGATCATGTGCCGTTCTCACCGGACTGGACCGCACGGGTAGCGCTGCAGCACGGCTTCCCGCTGGCCAACGGCGGAATGATCAGCGTAGGCGGCGACGTGTCCTATCGCGGGGATACCTGGCTGTCGGTCGACAACCGCGAGGTGCTCAGCCAGGACGCCTATACGCTGGTGGGCCTGTACAGCGTTTGGGATTCACCCGGCTACGACTGGCAGGTGCGCGCGGGCGTGCGCAACCTGACCGACAAGGTCTACAAGGTGGAAGGGCAGGAGTTTTCCAGCGTGGGCAATATCCAGACCGCGTACTACGGCTGGGAGCGCAACTGGTACGTGTCGCTGCGTTACAACTTCTGACTGCACTGGCGGAAGCGGACCGGCAGGCCGCTTCCCGCTGGAGGAGTGAGCTGGATACGCGAGCTGGACAGCTCCGGGAAGGAGCCCAGCAGCTGGCACACCCCCGGCATGGCATCTTCGCCGGCATCAAGCAGCTGCAGTTCCAGCGTCGACTGGCTCGACCACAGGGCGTGGCTGACCATCGGCAGGGTGGCGGCGGCCCGCCTGACGGTATCGCGCTGCTCCTGGACAGGCAGCTCGCCTTTCAGCCTCTCGCTGACAGGCGGCACGGCGGCATCGACTTCCGCCGTCCTTGAAACGGTTGGAGTTTCAGCTGCCGGGCTTGTCAGTGGCTGTGAGGCAGGCAGGAGCATGAAGGTGGCAATGCCGGCCAGCAGGCCGACCAGCCAGCAAGCCAGCACCCGCTGCCGCGCCCTGGCGGCGGTGGCAGTGCGGATCGCGGACAGCTCAGCTGAGCCGATCCGCTCACGCAGCTTCGGCCACAGGGCTTGGCCGTCCAGCAGTTCGATATTGGCCTGGGCGGCGGGCCTGCGTGCTTCGTCAAGAATCCGGCCAAGGGTCACCAGAAAGCCGCCGCGGGCATTGGCCATGCGGACGTCATTGGCCAGCGCGGTCACTGCCGGTTTTCCCAGTACGTAAGCGCTGCCGTGCTTGCAGGAGAGGAGCCAGTGGGAGCCGTCGCGCTCCAGCGTGAAGTCTGTATCTCCAGATGCGGTTTCACGGTCCACGACCCGGCTGTAGCCACGCTCCGCCAGGGCCGCCAGCACCATGTTGATGAACTCGCGCCAGGACGTCGCGGCAAGTGCGCGGATGCCTGCTGCCGTTTCATCCCGGGGACGCAGTACGCCCCACATGATGGCGGTGCCGGCGCCCCCGATCAGCAGCATCACAAGCACGGACACAAGCCAGTGTGCGATTGCTCCCACGTTTCATCCCCTGTTCTTCGTCGCGGGGAGAATAACGCAAACGGGGGCGCCAGCAGGGCTGTGAGTCAGTCGTTCAGATCCGGATCCGGCGGCGGCGCGTGGGCGGTGGACGAGGGTGGCGTGGAGGTAGCTGCACCTGCAGCGGCAGGCGCGCCGGTTGCTGCGGTCTTCCTGGGCGCAGCGGCTTTGCGGCTTGCGCGCTTGCGCGGTGCGGCGGCAGGCCGCCGGCGCAGTTCAGCAGTCAGCTCTTCCACCCGCTGGTTGAGTTCGGCGATGTCGCCGCGGCTGGGTACGCCCAGTCGCACCAGCGCACGCTGCATGCGATTGTCGAAGGTCTTCTCCCAACGGTCCCAGGTGCCGGCGGCAAGGTCGCGCATGCCGTCCACGCTGCTTTCAACCGCTCCCTTGACCTCGCTGGCGCGCTCGCCCGCAGTTTGGCGCGTCTGCTGTTCCAGCTGCTCGCCTTCTGCAACCAGGGCATCAAACAACTTGCTGCCCTCGGACTGCGCGCGCCCGAGGGCTCCGATTCCTGCCAGCCACACCTGTTGGGCAGACTCGCCCAGGCCGCGTGCCATGCGCTCAGCCTGCTCGACGGTGCCGGCATCGGCACTGCCGGGCCTGGCACTGGCGCCGGGTCCTTTTTCGGGTTTTTTGTAGGTAGCCATGACTCCTCCTGCGTTGCTGCGTGGTGGATTCAGGCGGTGAAACGCTCCGCCAATACCCGACGGACTTCACTCTCGATCGGGCCTTTCATTGCCGATAGCAGGAAGCCGAGCTTTGCGGTCAGGTGCAACTCGTCGGGCGCCAGCTGGATACGTCCATCCAGCCCGGACCGGCTGAAATCGACCGCATCGCCGTCCCACGCATAGGTGATGTCGAATTTCTCCGACAGACGTGTCATCGCGTCCTCAAGCGCCGAATGTGCACGCGGCATCGGCAGCGAATGGGGGTGACGGATATCGATATCGCCCATGTATTTTTCCAAAGCTTCCTGTCTGATCCGACATTCTAGCGATCCGATGCGTAAGTGGCGTGATAGATTCTGCCCGCATGAGCGCAGCCAGACTTCGATTCATTTCATCCGATGCAGTGGCGGACCTGCCACTCGCGATCGGCATGCACCATCTGGGTCGGGTCGCTGCCGGGCTTGGCCCGGTGCCCGAGGGTGATGAGGCGATCGTTTGCCTTTGCGTGGACCGCCGAGGGGTGTGGCTCACCGTCGGCAATGGCAGGCGCGGCGTGCATGTGAATGGCCGTGAGATCAGCCGCCTTGCCATGCTCCGGGTCGGCGATTCTGTGTTCGTGGACGGCCACGAGGTGCGCCTGGTCGGCGCGCATCCACCTGAGTCGCCGCCGCGCGATGGACCGCCCGCCCGCGGCGGATCGCCTGACCCGAGGATGGTGTTGCGCGGGCTCGGTGGGCGCCACCATGGACGCAGCTTCACCCTTGATGTGCCACGACTGGTGGGCCGCGTTCCGGGTGCCGATATCCAGATCGATGATCCGGCGTTCGCCGAACGCCATGCCCGGCTGGAAATCGTCGAGGGGCAGGTGTGGCTGCGTGACCTGGGCACGGAAGAGGGCAGCCTGGTCAACGGTGAAAGCGTGCACGATGCGGTGCTGCAGCCGGGCGACCAGGTGGTGTTCGACAACCAGTACCGTTTTGTCGTTGAGGCGCCAAGGCGCGATGCGCCCCAGGAGCCTCTGCTGATGGGCGAGGCGTTCGAATCGGAGGCGCCGCACAGCGGCAATGACCGCCAGCCCTCGCTGTGGCGTCTGCCCCTGGTGCTGCTGGCTGCGCTGTTGATCGCAGGCCTGTTGGCCCTGCTGCTGCTCTACGGCGCAGGCTGAATCCTGCCGCGGCGCCGGGCGTATCGGTGCCACAGCCGCCAACCCAGCAGGGCGGCAAGGATGGCGGCATGGATCAGCGGCTCGCGCAGGTCGGATTTGACGATCCACCAGAAGTGCAGCACGGCCAGTACCGCCGCTGCGTAGACCAGCCGGTGCAGTCGCGCCCAGGTGCGGCCAAGTCGCCGCATCCAGCCCTTGGTGGAGGTGATCGCCAGCGGCAGCAGCGACAGCCAGGCCAGGAAACCCAGGGTGATGTACGGCCGGTGCAGGATTTCCTCGAATACCGTTGCCCACCAGCCGCGCAGATCCAGTACCAGGAAGGCGGCCAGGTGCAGGCTGGCGTAGAAAAATGCGTACAGCCCCAGCATGCGCCTGAAGCGCATGAACGCAGTTAGCCCGGTGATCTGGCGCAGCGGAGTGATTGCCAGGGTGATCAGCAACATGCGCAATGCCCAGGTGCCAGTGCGGTGTTCGATTTCAGCGACCGGGTCGGCGCCGAGCGCGTCGATATCCGTGCCGTTCGCAACCAGCCAGACCTGCCACAGCAGCAGGGCCAGCGGCGCCAGCGCCAGCGCGTGTACCAGCGCCTTGGCAGCGACAATTGACGGTGGAGTGGCTCTGGTTCGCGAGGCCCGGCCCGGGCTCAATACCACTTGCGCAGGTCCAGTCCCGAATACATCGAAGCCACCTGTTCGCCATAGCCGTTGAAGGGCTGGGTGTCGATCCGGTTGGCGATCAGCCGCGAGGTGGTGCCGGCAATGCGGCGCTCGCTGGCCTGGCTCCAGCGCGGATGGTCCACCGCTGGATTGACGTTGGCGAAAAACCCGTATTCACGCGGCTGCATCCGGTTCCATGAGGTGTCAGGCATGTCTTCGCTGAAGCGGATTTCGACGATCGACTTGATGCTCTTGAAGCCGTACTTCCACGGCACCACCAGGCGCAGCGGCGCTCCGTTCTGCTGCGGCAGCGGCTGCCCGTACATGCCGGTGGCGAGGAAGGCGAGGGGATGCATGGCCTCGTCAATGCGCAGCCCTTCGCGATAGGGCCAGCGCAGCACGCGTCGCTGCAAGCCGGGCATCTGCTCGCGATCAGCCAGCGTGGTGAACGCGACGTAGCGTGCGCGGGAATTCGGCTCGAAACGGCGCAGCACGCTGGCCAGTGGCACGCCCAGCCAGGGAATCACCATCGACCAGCCTTCCACGCAGCGCAGACGGTAGATGCGCTCTTCCGGCAGCAGGCCCTGCAGCAGTCCGTCCAGGTCCACCACGCCCGGCCGCTCGCATTCGCCGGCCACTTCCACCTGCCACGGTGAGGTGCGCAGGGTGCGCGCTGCACGCGACGGATCCAGCTTGTCCGTGCCGAACTCGTAGAAGTTGTTGAAGCCGGTGGCGTCTTCCCAGCGGGTCAATTCCTCACTGGTGGAAAAGCCTTCGCTCACCTGGCCGGCTGCGGGCGCCGGGGCCGGTGGGGGCGGGGGCTCGGCCTTGCTGCATCCGGCCAGGGACAGCGCGGGAAGGGCCGCCAGGCCCGCCACCATCCGGCGTCGCTGCAGCCACACGGCTTCATCGGTGATTTCGTTGGCGGGAATGTTCAGGGCGGTTCGCAGCTTCATCTTGATGTCCGGTTGCCATGTGCGATGCCAGCATGGCGTGCTTGCCCTGGTGGCATGGCGCATCTGTTGCACTGCGGCATACTAGCTGGGCGAATGTTCAGCCACAGCGAAGGAGAAACCATGACCCGTGCCTACAACTTCAGCGCCGGCCCTGCCGCACTGCCCCAGCCGGTACTGGAACAGGCGCAGCGCGAGATGCTCGACTTCCGTGGCGCCGGTGCGTCCATCGTGGAGCTGAGCCACCGTGGTCCCGAGTTCATGGAAGTAGCGGCAACCACCGAGCGCGACCTGCGCGAACTGGTGGGCATTCCGGACGATTACGCGGTGCTGTTCACCGCTGGTGGCGCAACCACCCAGCAGGCGCTGATGGCGCTGAATTTCGCCTCGCGCGGCCAGCCGGCCGACTACGTGGTGACCGGACACTGGGGCCAGATCTCGCTCAAGCAGGCCGCGCCCTATGTTGACCTGAGGATTGCGGCCAGCAGCGAAGAAGACGGCTTCCGATCGATCCCCGCGCGCGACAGCTGGCGCCTATCACCGGACGCTGCCTACGTGCACATCACCGCCAATGAAACCATCCACGGGGTGGAGTTCCGCGATACGCCGGACGTTGGCGATGTGCCGTTGTTCGCTGACTTCAGCTCGTCGATCGCCTCCGAACCGCTGGACGTATCCCGCTACGGCCTGATCTATGCCGGCGCGCAGAAGAACCTGGGGCCCGTGGGCATTGGCGTGGTCATCGTGCGTCGTGATCTGCTTGAGCGTGCCGGCCAGCCGCGGGCGGATATCTTCGATTACGGCAAGCAGCTGGCGGCCGAGTCCATGCTCAACACGCCGCCCACCTGGAACTGGTACCTGCTGGGCCTGACCGTGCGCTGGATGCTGGACGAGGGCGGCGTGGAGGAATTCGCGCGCCGCAGCCAGACCAAGGCCCGGCTGGTCTATGACGCGATCGACGGCTCGGACGGCTTCTACCTCAACCATGTGCAACCGGCCGTGCGCTCGCGCATGAACGTGGCCTTCTTCCTGCACGACCAGGCGCTGGAGCAGGTGTTCCTTGACGAGGCGCGCGACGCTGGCCTCATCTCGCTCAAGGGGCACCGCGTGCTCGGCGGCATGCGCGCCTCGATGTACAACGCAATGCCGGTGGCGGGTGCGCAGGCGCTGGCCGACTTCATGTGTGATTTCCAGCAGCGCCGAGGGTAAGCGTAAGTCCATGACTGAAGAGACCGGTACACAGACCGCCGCAGAACCCGGCAAGGGTGACCTGACCGCGGTGCGCGAGCAGATCGACGGCATCGACCGCGAAATCCAGGCGCTGATTGCCGAACGTGCCCTGTGGGCGCGGCAGGTGGGCCAGGCCAAGGGCAAGCTGGCGGCGGCGGTGGATTACTACCGTCCGGAGCGCGAGGCCCAGGTGCTCCGGCGGGTGGTGGACCGCAACGAGGGTCCGCTGTCGGACGAAGTGCTGGTGCGCCTGTTCCGCGAAATCATGTCCGCCTGCCTGGCCCAGCAGGAGCCGCTGAAGGTTGGCTATCTGGGCCCGGAAGGCACCTTTTCGCAGCAGGCGGTGCACAAGCACTTCGGCCATTCGGCCAAGGGCCTGCCGATGGCCAGCGTGGAAGAGGTGTTTGACGAGGTGGGGGCGGGACACGCCGACTTCGGCGTGGTGCCGGTGGAAAACTCCGGACAGGGCACCATCCAGTCCACCCTGGATCTGTTCCTCACTTCGCCGCTGAAAATCTGCGGTGAAGTTGAGCTGCGCGTGCATCAGTACCTGCTCTCGCGCACCGGCCGGGTGGAAGATGTCGAGCGCGTCTATTCGCACGGCCTGTCACTGGCGCAGTGCAAGGGCTGGTTGCGCCAGCATCTGCCGGAGGCCGAAAAACACGCCGTGGCCAGCAACGCCGAAGCGGCCCGCCGCGCGCGCAATGCGGACGATGCGGCTGCGATCGCAGGCGAGAACGCGGCCCATGTCTACGGACTCAAAGTGGTGGCGGGCCCAATCGAGGATCGCGACGACAACACCACGCGATTCCTGGTGATCGGGCGCGCGTCGTTCCCGCCGTCGGGCAACGACCGCACCTCGCTGCTGGTCTTCATCCGCGACCAGCCGGGTGCCCTCTACCGGATCCTGGAGCCGCTGGCGCGGCGCGGGATCAGCATGAATCGGATCGAGTCACGGCCGGCGCACGGTGCGCTGTGGCAGTACGCGTTTTTCATCGAGGTGTCCGGGCATGCGGATGAATCGCCGCTGCGCGATGCGCTGGATGAAATCGACTCCTTTGCCGGCGAAGCCCGCGTGCTCGGCTCCTACCCGGTGGCAGTGCCTTGAGCGGGCCTGCCGGCCTGCAGCACTGGGTGGCGCAAGCCGGCGGGCCGCTGCGCGGCGAGCTCGACATGCCCGGGGACAAATCGATCTCACACCGGGCGATCATGCTCGCGGCGCTGGCGGATGGATGCTCGCGGATCAGCGGCTTCCTGGAGAGTGAAGACGCCCGGGCCACCGAAGAGATCTTCCGCGCAATGGGCGTACGGATCGACGCGCCCGGGGAAGGCGTGCGCGTGGTCCACGGCGTCGGCATGGATGGATTGCAGCCCCCGCGGCAGGTGCTGGACTGCGGCAATTCGGGCACCGCCATGCGGCTGCTGGCCGGGCTGCTTGCCGGCCAGCGGTTTGACAGCGTATTGAGCGGCGATGCCTCGCTGTCCCAACGTCCAATGCGCCGGGTGACTGCGCCGCTGGGACGCATGGCGGCGCGCATTGATACCGTTGACGGCGATCTCCCGCCACTGAGGATTTACGGTAACAGTGACCTGCAGGCGATTGATATTAAAACGGAAGTTGCCAGTGCGCAGGTAAAGTCCGCGATCCTGCTGGCAGGGCTGTATGCCACCGGAACTACCCGGATCCGCGAGCCGCGGCCCACCCGCGACTACACCGAGCGCATGCTCGCGGCGTTTGGCTGGCCGGTGGAGTTCCAGCCCGGGCAGGCGAGCCTGCCCGGTGGCCACCGCCTGCATGCCACCGACGTGATGGTGCCCGCCGACTTTTCCTCGGCGGCGTTCTTCATTGTGGCGGCCACGCTGGTGCCGGGCTCCGAACTCCGTCTTCGTCGCGTCGGCATGAATCCGCGGCGCACCGGTCTGCTGCACGTGCTGCGCGCCATGGGCGCCGACATAGCCGAAACGCCGGCGGGCGAGCAGGGCGGGGAGCCGGTGGCCGATCTGCTGGTCCGTCACGCGCCGCTGCAGGGCATCGAGGTGTCAGCCGAACACGTCGCCGACATGATCGACGAGTTCCCGGCGCTGTTCATCGCCGCTGCCTGTGCCCGCGGCCACACCACGGTGCGCGGAGCGGCCGAGCTGCGGGTCAAGGAATCGGACCGCATCGCGGTGATGGCCAGCGGCCTGCGTGCGCTTGGTATCCAGGTGGATGAAACGCCTGATGGCGCCTGCATCCACGGCGGCAGCATCGGGCCCGGGACCGTCATCGCCCACGGCGATCACCGGGTGGCGATGGCGTTCGCAGTGGCGGGGCAGGTTGCAAGCGGGCCGGTACACATCGGCGATACCGCCAACGTGGCGACGTCATTTCCCGATTTTGCCCGGATGGCCACCGCCGCCGGATTTGGCCTGGTTACGGATCCCCGATCCTGAAGTCCACGGGCACCGTGACCGTGGATGCCACCGGCTGACCGTTCTCGATTGCAGGCAGGAAGGTCCATTCGCTGACTGCCTCCCGGGCGGCGCGGTCCAGCTCCCGGGAGCGGCTGCTGCGCTGGATTTCCACCGACGCGGGCTGCCCCTGGGCGTCCACTTCGACGCGCAGCAATACCGTGCCTTCCTCGTGCACACGCAGGGCCGCCGCCGGATAGGCCGGTTGTACCTGCTGGGTGGGCTGGGCGGATCGATCGGGTAATGCCGCCGGGGATGACCTGGCCGGAGCTCTGGGCGGCGGAGCAGACTGCTCCGCAGCGGTCTCTGCGCCGGTCTCATCGCCATCTTCATCCGCCACCGGGGCAGGCACGACGGTTTCGATCGGCGCTTCGGCGGGCAGGGCTTCCGGTCCCTGCTCCGTGCGGCCGTAGAAATACCAGAGGGCCGCGAGCACTGCGATCAGCAGCAGTAACCAGATCAGTGATCGGGTGCTGCTGGATGTCTGTCCGGCAGGCGGAGCCGCCTGACCTTGCGGGGCGGGTTCAGTTGGCGGCTGGGACACGGTCTGATTGCAGCTGGGCACACATCAGTGCAGCCTTCCACAGCGCATGTTGCGATCGTGTCATGACGCTGCCCTGGTGGCAGGTTCCGCTTCAGGCAGGTTCATGGATTGAACTGGACGGGAATCTCCACTGGCTCCGCCACAGGCTGTCCGTCCTGCATCGCCGGTTGGAACCGCCAGCCGCGCACCGCCCGCAGTGCGGCCTGATCGAGCACCCGGTGGGAGCTGCTGCGTGCCACCTCCACCTGCCGTGGCCGACCATCCACGCCCACCTGTGCCCGGACGAGGACCTCGCCGGAAAGCCCTCGGCGCAGGGCGGAGCGCGGGTAGGTGGGCGCAGGGCTGTGGACCGGACGGGGGCCGATCGTGGTCGCATGGCCGCCAGCAGCAGGATCAACGCCGGGCTGTTCAAGAGCGGGTGCCGGCAGGGCCGGCGGGTCGCCGGCGATGCCGCGGGGCGGTTCCGCTGGTGCAGGAGGCAGGATGAATACCCCGCCGTCGCTGTCATCGTCGCCCGCCGCGTCCGCCGTCATCTCTTCCGACACCTGCGGCGCTGGAAGAGTGGATCCGGTGGCAGCCTGTTCGGCCGCGGTATCCGCGGCCAAGGTGGGATCAGTCGTGTCCGCGGGCTCGCGCTGGACCAGCCACACCACGACAAACAGCAGCAGGCCGACCACTACCGCCGCAGGCACGATCAGCCACGGGCTCGGTCGTCGTCTCGCGGGGCGGGGGCTGCTGGCTGGATCAGGCATGGGCACGTCGCAAGCTGAAGATGCCGCGATTCTGGCACAGGCCACGTTGGCGGTTCGGCACCGGGAGCACTCTCGGGCGATAATGGCCGGCCCTGGATCAAACCCTCAACGCCATGCTCGATCCCAACCTGTTGCGCAACGACCTCCCCGCACTTGCCGAACGCCTGCAGCGTACGCGCGACTTCACGCTGGACGTGGGTGCACTCGAATCACTGGAGGCGGAGCGCAAGCAGCTGCAGGTGCGGACCCAGGAGCTGCAGAACCTGCGCAATACCCGCAGCAAGGAGATCGGCAAGGTCAAGGCGCAGGGCGGCGACGTGGCTGCCCTGATGGCCGAGGTGGCCGGCTTCGGCGAAGAGCTCAAAGCCAACGAGCAGGCGCTGCAGGCCAAGCGCCAGGCTATCGAACGGATCGCCCTGGAAATCCCCAACCTGCCTGCCGATGACGTGCCCACCGGTGCGGACGAAGACGGCAACGTCGAAGCGCACCGCTGGGGTACCCCGCGCCAGTTCGATTTCGCGATCCGCGACCACGTCGATCTCGGCGCGCGCAATGGCTGGCTGGACGGTGATACCGCGGCCAAGCTCTCCGGGGCCCGCTTTACCGTGCTGCGCGGCCAGCTGGCGCGCCTGCACCGGGCCCTGGCGCAGTTCATGCTTGACCTGCACACCGGCGAGCATGGTTACGAGGAAACCAACGTGCCGGTGATCGTCAACGCCGAGTCCATGACCGGTACCGGCCAGCTGCCCAAGTTCGAGGATGATCTGTTCGCCACCGCGGTCGGGGACAGCAAGCGCTATCTGGTGCCTACCGCCGAGGTGCCGCTGACCAACATCGTGCGCGATGACATCGTGGATGCGGACCGCCTGCCGCTGCGGATGACCGCCCACTCCATGTGCTTTCGCGCCGAAGCCGGCAGCCACGGGCGCGATGTGCGCGGGATGATCCGCCAGCACCAGTTCGAAAAGGTGGAGCTGGTAACGATCGCTGCGCCGCAAACCAGCCAGGCGGAACACGAACACATGGTGCGCTGCGCCGAGGTGGTGCTGGAGAAGCTCGGTCTGCCGTACCGGCGGATGCTGCTGTGCACCGGCGACATGGGCTTTTCCGCCTGCAAGACCTGGGATCTGGAAGTCTGGCTGCCCTCGCAGGACAAGTACCGCGAGATCTCGTCGGTATCCAACTGCGGTGATTTCCAGGCCAGGCGGATGCAGGCGCGCTGGCGTAATCCGGACTCCGGCCGGCCCGAGCCGGTGCACACGCTCAACGGCTCGGGCGTTGCCGTGGGTCGGGCCCTGGTAGCGGTGATGGAGAACTATCAGCAGGCCGACGGCAGCATCGAGGTGCCCGAAGCGTTGCGGCCCTATATGGGCGGGCAGGAACGCATCGCCTGAAGGGAGTCAGGCGGTCACAGCGGCTCGTGCGCTGTAAAATCGGGACAAAAACCTTTAAAGTAACCGCATCGTTCTATTTGAAGGGCCGCCATGCAGGATCTGAATGATCTTTATTACTTCTCCGTGGTGGTTGACCATGGCGGCTTCGCCGCCGCCGAGCGCGCCACCGGCATTCCCAAGTCACGCCTGAGCCGGCGAATCAGCCAGCTCGAAAGCGAGCTGGGCGTGCGTCTGCTGCAGCGCTCCACCCGCCGCTTTGCAGTGACCGATGTGGGCCAGAGCGTCTACCGCCATACCCAGTCGATGCTGGCCGAGGCCCAGGCCGCACGTGAAGTGGTCGACCGTCTCAGCGCCGAGCCCCGCGGCGTGGTGCGGGCCAGCGTTCCGGTCAATATCGCCCAGGAACTGATGCCCAAGGTGCTGCCGGATTTCCTGGCGCGCAATCCGCAGGTGCGCGTGCAGATGCACATCAGCAACCGGCGCGTGGACCTGATCAACGAAGGCTTCGATATTGCGATCCGGGTGCGCACGAAGTTCGACGACGACGGCAGCCTGATCATGCGCAGCTTCGGCCCGATCCAGGAATTGCTGGTGGCCAGCCCCAAGTATCTGGACGGGGCAGGACGGCCTACTGAACCGGAAGACCTGGCCGAGCACACCACCATGACCATGGCCGAGGATGAAGTGCGTCAGCGCTGGGAACTGCAGCGCAACGGCGAAACCCGGCGGATCGATCTCAAACCGCGGATCTCCGGTTTCGATTTCCCCATGCTGATGAGCCTGGCCAAGCAGGGCCTGGGAGTCACCATGCTGCCGGAAACCGTTTGTGCGGACGCCGTCCATAACGGTGAGCTGGAAGTGGTGCTGCCCGAGTGGCGCCTTCCGCAGGGCATCGCCCACGCGGTGTTCGCGTCACGCCGGGGCCTGCTGCCGGCAGTGCGCGTGTTCATTGATCACCTCGCCGAATACATGCCGGGCCTGATCGAACAGTCCAGCCTCAACTGCAAGGGCGAAGAAGAACAGGCCGCGTAGAAAAACTGCGTTGTCGTGCGACAATAGCCGCGCTCAGGCGCCGGACAACCGCAACGGCACATGCCGCTGGAACCGAGGCTGGGCAGGGACAGGAACAACGGAGAGATGGCCGAGTGGTTGAAGGCACCGGTCTTGAAAACCGGCAACGGGAAACCGTTCGTGGGTTCGAATCCCACTCTCTCCGCCAATTCCTTCCGCCCTGCAGATCTGACGCCACAATGATTTCGCTGACCTGCTCAGGGGATGGGGATTCCAAGCATGGATACGATCCTGGCTGCGCTGGACCTGGAAGGTGACAGCGAAGCGGTGTTGATGCGCGCACTGCAGCTTGCGCAGGCGCATTCGGCCCGGCTGGTGCTGTTGCACGTGCTTGAAACAGAAGGCCTTGGACAGGCTGCCGCAGCGTATGGTTGCGCCGAGGATGGCCTGCGCGGACTGCTGCAGCGCCAGGCGCGCGAAGCGCTTGCCAACCTGCTTGACGGCATTGCCGATCCGGAGATCCTGGTCGAATTCGGCCCGGCACACGTGGTCATCGTGGACGTTGTCGAAGCGATTGGCGCGGACCTGGTGGTGATGGGGCCGGGCACTCGAGCGCGCATGCTCAAGGGGCGGGCACTTGGTACCACTGTCGACCGCGTGGTGCGAAGCCTGGCGGTGTCGCTGCTGGTGGTGCGCAGCCTGCCCGAGTTGCCGTATCGGCAGCTGACTGTCGCGATGGACTTTTCCCCACAATCGACAGCGGCCCTGCAGGCTGCACGCAGGCTCGCCCCGTCAGCGGCGGTGCGCCTGGTGCACGTGGCGCACGTGCCCGAGCCCTTCCAGCAGGCCATGCTGCGGGCAGGGGCTTCCCACGCCGATATCGAATCCTTCCACAGCGGCCTTTACGACAAGGCCCGAGCCGACCTTGCAGCCTTGGCCGCGACGCTGGAGGTGCAGGGCAGGGTGGTCACGCGGGTGATGAAGAGCCAGCCCGGTGTCGCCCTGCTGAAGATGAGCAAGAGCCCGCGGACCGACCTGATGGCGGTTGGTGCAGACGGACGCGGGGCTGTCCGCAGCGCGTTATTGGGCCGCGTGACCCGCCGACTGCTGTCGGAAGCGGGCTGCGATGTGCTGGTTGGACGATGAGCCGCGGCCGCCGGTTTTACTTGCGGTGGTGGGATGGCAGCGATAGCCTGAGCCCCGAGGGGGGAACACAGAGGGGGTTACAGGGATGATGATCAGGGTTTTCATGGTCGATGACCATGCTCTGGTGCGCACTGGATTGCGCATGATTCTTGCCACTGAAAGTGATATCGAGATCGTTGGAGAGGCGGACTGCGGGGAGGATGCCCTGCCACTGATCCGCAAGCTGAAACCGGACGTGGTCCTGTGCGACCTGCACTTGCCAGGGGTCAGCGGATTGGAAGTCACCGAGCGGATCGTCCGCGGAAACTACGGCTCGCGCGTGATCGTGGTGTCCGTGCTGGAAGACGGTCCGATGCCCAAGCGCCTGATCGAGGCCGGAGCTTCCGGCTATGTCGGCAAGGGTGGCGATGCCAGTGAGCTGGTCCGCGCGGTGCGCACGGTGGCCGGTGGCAAGCGCTACCTGGCCAGCAGCATCGCCCAGAACCTGGCGCTGGCCGGCCTGACGGGCGGAGAGAGCCCGTTCGATGCATTGACGCCGCGGGAGATGGAAATCGCCATGCTCCTGATCCAGGGTCTGCGCCAGGAACAGGTGGCCAGGCATCTGAGCCTGAGTGCGAAGACCATCAACACCCACAAGTCGCGGATGTTTGAAAAGCTGCAGATCACCGACATGATCTCGCTGGCGCGTCTGGCCAGCCAGTATGGCGTGATCGATCCCGCGCAGACGCTGTAGCAACAGCGTCTGCGCAGCTCGTGCGCAGGCCGGTCAGGCGCTGCGCGGATGGTCTTCGTTCCCGGTCGTTGCAACTTCACCGTTGGCAGGCTGTTCTTCAGCAGGCTGTTCTTCGGGCTCGTCCTCGACAACTGCAACGGGTGCAGACTCGGGTGTCGACACAGGTTCGGGTGCCGGTGTCTCCATGGGCGCGGGAGCAGGAGCAGCCTGCTCGGCAGCCTCGGTGACCAGTGCAGTGACCTGCGCCGGCTCCGGTTCCGGGGCTGGCTCTGCGGCCGGCTCTGCGGCGACTTCCGGCGCTTCCGCCTTCACTTCCAGAGCCTCAGCCTGGCTGACCTCCGTTGCGGCGTTGCTGTCGGCAGCCGTCGCGGCTGCTTCAGGCTGCGAAAGAGCGGCTGCAGGGGCTGCGTCGCGCACAGGGTCGACTGCGTCCGCTGAGGCTGCGACCGCAGGTGCGGAAGCCTTGCGGCTCCTGCGCGGCGGACGGGAAGCAGGCTCGCGTTCCGGTTCCGCCGGATCTGCTGTGCTCGAACCGTCTTCGAAATCGAATTCCGGCTGGCTTGCCTGGGCGGCAATGACCTCGGCCGCCGCTTCGACATCTTCCGAAGTCTCGTCCAGCGCGTCCACCGAAGTTTCGGCATTTGCCCCGCCCCGGCGACGACGGCGGCCGCCACGACGGCCACGGCGCCTGCGCGGCGTCCCGTCTTCAGCGGTTGGGGTCTGATCGTCGGGTCCCGTGGATGCCTGGGCGTCGGCAGCACCTTCAGCCGCTTCACTGGCGATCACGGCCGGAGCATTGTCAGTCTCGGGATGCGTGGGCGTGGGCCGGCTATCAGCTTTGCTCGCTGCAACGGCACCAGCTGCCACTGCCGCAATGGCGGTTTCTTCGGTAGCCGGGGTCAGGCTGTCTTCGCGACCCTGGGTGTCAGGGGCCTGCTTTTCCGCACCCTGTCTCTGCCGCTGCCCGCGGCCGGACTGGGACTGCTTCTGGCCACTCTTGGCGCGACCCTGCTGCTGGCGGTCGTTCTGCTCCCGATCGGACTGCTCGCGGTCAGGCTGCTCGCGACCCGACTGGCCGCGTCCCTGCTGGTTTCCCTCGTCCTTCGCCTGGGCCTGTTTACGGCCCCTGCGCTGCTGCGGCTGCTGGTCGTCACGACGCTCGTTGCTGTTGCCGCGACGCTCTCCGTTGCGACCCTGGCGACCGTTGGAGCGGCGCTGCTGGCCACCGCGCTCGGAACCCTTGCCGGCAGAGTCACGGTCACGGTCGCGACGCGCCGGCTGTGCGGCTTCCGGAGACGGCGCCGGCCCGAACAGGCTCTTGACCCACGCAACCAGTCCACCAGCAGCAGGCGCTGCGGGCGTCGGTGCGGGAGCGGCTGCGGGAGCAGGAGTTGGAGCTGGTGCTTCCTCGCGCGGTTCGCGCACCGGAGCCGGCTGTGACGGACGGACATTCTTGATTGCGGCCGCAGGCGGCACGTTCAGATTGGACTTGCTCAGGGCAATCGTGGATACCTTGCGTGGCGTACCACGCTGATAGCTCGGGCGGTTTGTTTCATCGCCCAGCTCGTTGTCGCGGACCCGCGAAACTTCATAGTGCGGGGTCTGCAGGTAGCGGTCGGCAACGATCACGATCGGTGTGCTGTGCCGCCCTTCGATCTCGGCCAACGCTGCGCGCTTTTCATTGAGCAGGTAGTTGGCGATATCCAGCGGCGCCTGCACCAGGATCTGCCCGGTGTTGTCCTTCATCGCGTGCTCCTCGGCGACGCGGATGATCGACAGGCTCAGGGACTCGACGCTGCGCATGCGGCCATGGCCTTCGCAGCGCGGACAGACGATCTGGCTGGATTCGCCCAGCGAGGCGCGCAGCCGCTGACGGCTCATTTCCAGCAGGCCGAACTTGGAAATGCGGCCCAGCTGCACGCGTGCGCGGTCGTACTTGAGTGCGCCCTGCAGGCGGTTCTCGACTTCCCGCTGGTTCTTGTTGGAGGACATGTCGATGAAATCGATCACCACCAGGCCGCCCAGGTCGCGCAGGCGCAGCTGGCGGGCCACTTCGTCGGCGGCCTCCAGGTTGGTGTGGAACGCGGTTTCCTCGATGTCGCCGCCGCGCGTGGCGCGGGCCGAGTTGACGTCGACCGCGGTCAGCGCTTCGGTCTGGTCGATCACCAGCGCGCCGCCGGAGGGCAGGCGGATGGTGCGCTCGTAGGCGTTCTCGATCTGCGATTCGATCTGATAGCGATTGAACAGCGGAGTGTCGTCGGTGTAGTGCTTGAGCTTGCGCAGGTTGTGCGGCATGACCTGTTCGACGAACTGCTTTGCCTCCTCGAACATCTCCGGCGTGTCGACCAGGATCTCGCCGATGTCGGCGCGCATGTAGTCGCGCAGCGCACGGGTGATCAGCTGCGACTCCTGGTAGATCAGGAACGGGGCAGGCTTGCTCAGCGCCGCGTCACAGATCGCCTTCCAGATACCCAGCAGGTAGTCCAGGTCCCACTGCAGCTCTTCGGCGTCGCGGCCGACGCCTGCGGTGCGGATGATCACGCCCATCTCGTCGGGGATGGCGAGCGCGTCCATTGCCTGCTTGAGCGCGGCGCGGTCGTCGCCCTCGATGCGGCGCGAAACACCGCCCGCGGTCGGGGAGTTCGGCATCAGCACCATGTAGCGGCCGGCCAGCGAGATGAACGTGGTCAGCGCCGCACCCTTGGTGCCGCGCTCTTCCTTGTCCACCTGGACCACGACTTCCTGGCCCTCACGCAGCAGCTCGCGGATGCCGGCCTTGTGGTCGACGCCTGCCTGGTAATAGTCGCGGGAAATTTCCTTCAGCGGCAGAAAGCCGTGACGGTTGCCGCCGTATTCAACGAAAGCGGCCTCGAGCGAAGGCTCGAGACGGGTGATGCGGCCTTTATAGATGTTGGATTTTTTCTGTTCCTGGGACGGCTGCTCGATATCGATGTCGTACAGGGTCTGGCCATCCACGATCGCCACGCGCAGCTCTTCGGCCTGCGTGGCATTGATCAACATGCGTTTCATTGTTGCGTTCCTCGCGCGCTGCTACCGCGCGGAACGCCGTGGAGCGTTTCGTCTGGGGTGGCTTCAGGCTGCGCCAGCGGGAGCTGGGGATCCGCTTGCCGGGACGATATCCGCCCCGCGCCGCGGCGCGGCCTTCAGGTTGTTCCAGCGCTACGACACCACGGCAAGCCGCGGGAGCGCTTATTGTTTTCTGTTCGTCGTTACAGGACCGGCGGCGACTTCCAGCTGGGCCGGGAGACGCCGCACGGGGCATGTTCAGCACCATTCCAGGGGATGACCAATAGGATGTCCCGTTGAAACGGACGATGGCCGGGCTTGCCGATGAGCCGCTAACATGTCCGCCCCGAAGGCGGTGGCCGCGTACTGCAATCGGGATCGAGGGAGGTGGGTTTTCGGCCCGGTTTTCATGTTCCGGCATCGCCAAGGCGATACCAGCGCAACTCCCTGCGAAATCAAACCCTTATATCGCGCCGCGAGTGTAGCAGATCAAGAGGCACGCATGAGCCATCCGGACAGTACCGTTCCACCCTCCCGCGGCGCACATATGGTGCGGGTTTCCGAAGACCGGGACGGCCAGCGGTTGGACAATTTCCTGCTTGGCCAGCTCAAGGGCGCACCGCGCAGCCTGGTGTACAAGCTGGTGCGTTCCGGCCAGGTCCGGGTGAACGGGGGCCGGGCCAAAGCCGACCGGCGCCTGGTGGGGGGTGACGAGGTGCGGATTCCGCCGGTGCGGATGGAGGAGCCGGGCGAGCGGGCAACACCGCCGAAAGGGCTGATGAAGGCGCTGGACGAGGCGATCGTGTTCGAGGATGAGCGGCTGCTTGCGCTCAACAAGCCCAGTGGCGTGGCCAGCCACGGGGGCAGCGGGATCGGATTCGGCGCCATCGAAACCCTGCGGGCGCTGCGACCGGACCAGTCACTTGAGCTGGTGCACAGGCTCGATCGCGACACCTCCGGCATGCTGCTGTTTGCCAAGAAGCGCTCCGCGCTGACCCAGCTGCAGGCGCTGATGCGCGAAGCCGATGGCGACGCGCGCAGCGGCATTTCCAAGCGCTACCTGGCCCTGCTCGCGGGACGGATGCCGGACGGCACGATGACTGTTGATGCACCGCTGCACGTGGGGCTGCGCCAGGGTGGCGAGCGCCACGTGCAGGTCAACGAGGCCGGCAAACCGTCGCTGAGCCATTTCCGGCTGCTGGAGCGGCGTGGGGGGCATTCCTACTGCGAAATCCAGATTGAAACCGGCCGTACCCACCAGATCCGGGCGCACGCGCAGCACATCGGCTATCCCGTGGCCGGCGACGACAAATACGGCGACGCGGAGATCAACCGACGCCTGCGCGACAAGGTCGGGCTGAAGCGCATGTTCCTGCACGCGGCGTCGCTGGAGTTTTCACTGGATGGCGGCACGGCGCCCTACCTGCTGCACGCGCCGCTGGCGCCGGAGCTTTCCCAGGTGCTGGACGCCCTGGCCGGGGCGGGCAGAGCCTGAACAGCGGCGCCTGGATCATCCGGCCAGCGCGTCGGCCCTGGCTGCACAGATAAAGTCATTTTCAGACAGGCCGCCCACATCGTGGGTGGAATAGCGGACCACGCAACGGTCGTAGTGCACCCCCAGGTCCGGGTGGTGATCCTGGGCGTGGGCCATGAACGCCAGCGCATTCACGAAGGCCATGGTCCGGTAGTAGTCCTTGAAGCGGAAGGTCCGCACCAGCGCCTGGCCCTGTTCGGCCAGCTCCCAATCCGCCAGCTGGGGCAGGAGTTCGCGCACCCGGGCCTCGTCGAGGCGGTGCTCCGGCCTGCTGCGAGGCACGCAATCGGCCTGGGCAAGAGGGGTGGGGTCTGGCATGGCAGGGCTCCTGGGATATCGACGGCAGGGCTCCCGGTCGACTGGTGTTCGGAATACCGGGAGCAGGACGGATAGAATACCCGCATGATCCAGATCTCAGAGAACGCTCAAACCCACTTCCGCAAGCTGATCGAACGCGAGGACCTGCCCGGTCTTGGCGTGCGCCTTGCGGCCGTCCATCCCGGCACCGCCCAGGCTGACGTGCGCCTGGAGTTCACCGAGCCCTCCGACCTGAAGGGCGACGAGTGGGCGGTGGATTGCGAAGGCTTCACCCTGTGGCTGGACGCCGACAGCGTGAAGTTCCTCGACGGCGCGGACATCGACTTCACCACGCAGGCCACGGGTGGCCAGCTGCAGATCCGTGCACCGAAGATCAAGGGCGAAGCCCCGGGCGCCGGCGCTTCGCTGGTGGAACGCGTGCGCTGGCTGATCGAGCACGAAATCAATCCGCAGCTCGCCAGTCACGGTGGCCACGTGTCGCTGGAGGAAGTCACTGCCGACGGCGTGGTGATCCTGCGCTTTGGCGGTGGCTGTCACGGGTGCGGCATGGCCGACGTGACCCTGAAGCAGGGCATCGAGAAGACCCTGGTGCAGAAGGTCCCCGGCGTGACCGCGGTGCGCGACGCCACCGATCACGAGACCGGTACGGCGCCGTACATCAAACGCAGCTCGGGCTGAGCGGACGCCGCGGGTGGAAACCGGAGGGTGGTTGTGGTCAATCACGCCCGGCTGGCTGAGGGGCTGGGAGCCGCCCAGACGGGATGAACGTGGCCTGCGCATACTGGCGCGCACGGTTTCCTTCCTGTTGCACCTGGTGCTGGTGTTGGCGCTGTCCTGGTTGATGCACGCCCGTTTCGTACTGGCACCGGACGCTGATGCCCAGCGCGGCGAGCACGTGATCGAAGTGTCGTTCATCGGTACCGGTACGCCGGAAGAGGAGGGTGGGGGGATCGCGCCCGGGCAGGCAGATGCCGAGCCGGAGCCAGAAACCGCGTCTGTGCAGCCGGCTCCGCCACCCCCTCAACCACAACCCCCGCCACAACCAGCGCAACCTGCACTCCCTGAGTTGCTGGAAAGCGTGCCCGAGCCACTGCCTCCGGTCGAGCTCCCACCGATTGCGGAACAGCCGCTGGAGATCACCGAAACAGATCAGCCGGACGGCCCGTTACTGCTGCCGCCCATTCCACCGGTTGATATCGAGGCGCCGCAGATGCGGGCGGTGGAGGTTGCGCCACGCAGCCGCGAAATCGAACTGGCCGAGACCCCTGAGCTGGCAGCACCGGTGATTGCCACCCGGGAGCCACAGCCCCGCGAACTGGCCCAGCCCGAAGTCCAGATCCGTGAGCGGGAGGTGGCCCTGCCCCCTGCGCCGCAAAGCATCCCGCTGCCGGAGATCGCCTCACCATCTATCGAGGCGCCTGTACTGGACGCTCCGGTGCGCACTGCAAGGATCAGGGACGTGCCGATGCCGGCCGTGCAGGAGCCGGCGACGACCGCAAGTGACGCTGCAGGCGAGCCTGCCCCGACCGCAGCACCGCCCGCCAGCTCCACTGCGAGTTCGACTGCCACCCCAAGTGCCAGCAACCAGCCGGTTCCCGGACGCGGTCCGGCACCGGTCGTGCAGGAAGGCGGCTGGGACAGCCCGGTGCGTGATGACGACTGGGGCGATTCAAGTCGGGAGCGCGCCGGCGGTCAGGAAGGAACGGCGAGCCTGTTCAATCCCGATGGCAGCACGCGGCTGCCGGGTGACGGTCGGGTGGGGGGAGGCCTTCCCCCGGGCACCATTACCGAGGATTACGAACGCATCGACCGCATGGGAACCTGGCTCAAGCGGCCGCCCACCGACTACGAGCCGACCAGCCTGGACCGCTTCTGGATACCCAATGAAAACCTGCTGCAGGAATGGGTCCGGCGCAGCGTACGCACGGTGCTGATCCCGATCCCGGGCACCAATAAATCAATCCGCTGCGACGTGGTGACCCTCGCACTCGCCGGCGGCTGTGGAATCGTGGATCCGAACCTGCAGGACAATCCCGCTTCAGCGCGGCCGCCACCGGACGTGCCTTTCCGCCCGGAGCTGCACGAGGACCAGGAAGGCCTCAGCGACGACGTGTGGAATTGAACCTGGTGAAGGTGAACCCGGTGGAATTGAACCCGCGCTTGCCACCAACGTGCCGGCCCAAAGGGCCGGCCGGAACCGTCAGTACACCCCGCTGAGGTCGCTCAGCTGGGAGGGCTGGGAGGCGTAGAAAGCCGCCAGATCGGCGATCTGCTGATCGGTCAGCCCCCGGGCCTGGTTGGACATGAGCGAATGATCGCGCTGGCCGCTGCGGTACTGCTGCAACGCATGTCCCAGGTAATCCCCATATTGACCGCCGATTTTCGGGTAGGTCGGATCCAGCGGCTGGTTGCCGTCCGCACCATGGCAGTCCACGCAGGACTGGCCGGTGGCCTCGCCCTTGACGCTGGCCTGCAGTTCGCCGGCCTCGACGCGACCCTTGGGCAGTCCCGCCGATGAGCTTTCACCATCGGCCGGAGCGCAGGCGGTGAGCGCCGCTGCGGCGACGAAGAAGGAAACGAGTACGGCGTTTTTCGACTTGATCATGGCGTCCCTCACTTGTTCACGCTCGACAGGAAGGCGGCCAGGGCGGCGATATCCTGCTCGGAAAAGCTTTTGGCCTGGGCTTCCATGGTCGGATGACGGCGCGTGCCGCGTTTGTATTCGGTCAGCGCGTTGGTGAGGTATTCCTGAGATTGCCCACCGATCTTCGGCACCCGGTAGGCGGGGTAGGCGTTGCGGTACTCCCGGATGCCGTGGCAGCCCATGCAGGTGTAACCCAGCATGCGGCCTTCCTCGACGGAAGTTTCGACCGGCGCAGCAGCGTCCGGTTCCTGGGTGAACGCCGCGAAAGGCAGCGCGGAGAGTGCAAGACAAGCGGCAAGGTGCAGCGGTCGCATCATGTATTTTCCCGCGTTTTTGTTGGCTGGATGTAGCGTGACTGACTGCCATCTGGGCGCCGCCGATATCATCCCCCTCGGCGCTCCATCGGCGCAGTATAGCCTGCCGTACAATCGCTGCCCCAGCTGCCTGGATGGGCGTTGCCAGGACCACCGTGACCTTTGGCGGGCTTGCGTTTTACCGGTCCGGTGATATACATGACTACAACACCAAACAGAGTCGGCTCTCATGCTTGCAAGTTCTTCCAGGAGTGGTCAGCGCACGTGGCCGCTGTTGTTGATCGCCGCGCTGACGGTTCTGGCTGCCTGCAGCCGCCCGCAGGGTGATGCCCAGGCCGGCGACAGCGAGCAGGCGCCAGCCGTGCCGGTAGAGGTCGTGCAGGCCGCTCCCCGCACCATCGCCGCAAGCTATACCGGTACCGCCTCACTGGAACCGCTGGCCGAAGCCCAGGTGGTGGCCAAGACCTCCGGGGTGGCGCTGCAGGTGCTGGTGGAAGAAGGCCAGACAGTGAAGGCAGGCCAGGCACTGGTGCGTCTGGACCCGGATCGTGCGCGCCTTGCGGTAGCCCAGATCGAAGCCCAGATGCGCAAGCTGGAAAGCAATTACCGGCGTGCCGAACAGCTGGCGGCGCAGCAGCTGATCAGCGCCGGCGAGCACGACCAGATGCGCTACGACCTGGAGAATGCGCGCGCGTCCTACAACCTCGCGCGCCTGGAGCTGTCCTACACCACGGTGACCGCGCCGATCTCGGGGGTCATCGCCTCCCGATCGATCAAGACCGGAAATTTCGTCCAGATCAACACCCCGATCATGCGGATCGTGGACAACTCACGTCTGGAGGCCACGCTCAACGTCCCCGAGCGTGAACTGGCCACCCTCAAGGCCGGCCAGCCGGTGAGGATGCAGGTGGATGCACTGCCGGGCCAGGTGTTTGAAGGCCGGGTTGACCGGGTCGCACCGGTCGTGGACGCAGGCAGCGGCACCTTCCGGGTGATCAGCGTGTTTGCAGGCGATCAGCGACTCCAGCCGGGCATGTTCGGCCGCTTCCGGATCGACTACGACCAGCGCGCCGACGTGCTGACGATTCCGCGTCTGGCGCTGCTGGAGGATGAGGGCGAGCCAATGGTCTATCTGGTCCGTGACGGTATTGCCTACCGCACCGCGGTGGAGCCTGGTCACGTGGACGGCGGTTTTGTGGAAGTCGTGAGCGGACTGGCCGTGGGCGACCGGGTGGTCATCGCCGGCAAGGCTGCATTGCGCGATGGCAGCACCGTCCAGGTGATCGGCGACACGGCGGTCGATCCCGGGCCGACCGTCGCCGAAGAGGGCGCGCAGCAGGCAGACGGTAACGACCAATGAGCGGCGTGGTTGAATTCGCCACCCGGCGGCGCGTCACGGTTGCCATGGTGACCGTCAGCTTCCTGCTGTTTGGCCTGATCGCGCTGGGCAACCTGCGGGTCAACCTGCTTCCGGATCTCAGCTATCCCACCCTGACCGTGCGCACTGAATACACCGGTGCGGCGCCGATGGAAGTGGAGACCCTGATCACCGAACCCGCCGAGGAAGCGCTGGGCGTGGTCAAAGGCCTGCGCAAGCTCAAATCGGTCTCGCGCACGGGTCAAAGCGACGTGGTGCTGGAGTTCGCCTGGGGCACCGATATGGACCAGGCCAGCCTGGAGGTGCGCGACAAACTGGAGACGCTGCAGCTGCCGTTCGAAGTGCAGCCGCCAGTGCTGCTGCGCTTCAATCCGTCCACCGAGCCGATCCTGCGGGTGGCGCTGTCGGCCGCAGCCGAAGGCAACGAGGTCGGGCAGCTCAATTCCCTGCGCCGCTATGCGGACGATGATCTCAAGCGGCGACTGGAGTCGGTTCCGGGCGTGGCGGCAGTGCGCGTCGGCGGCGGCCTGGAAGATGAGATCCAGGTGGATCTGGATACCCAGCAGCTGGTGCGGATCGGACTGCCTATCGAGAACGTGATCCAGCGCCTGCAGCAGGAAAACATCAACCTGTCCGGTGGTCGGCTGGAGCAGGGCAACCAGCGCTATCTGGTGCGCACGGTAAACCAGTTCTCCAGCATCGATGAAATCCGCGACATGCTGGTGGCTACCCAGTCCGCCAGCGCGGGTGGTGGCGGGGCGGAAGAGGTCGCGCGGATTGCCGCGGCCTCGGGCGATGCGTCAGTGATGGCGGCGGCGATGTCCGCGCAGAGTGCGGCTTCGGCGGGCAATCGCGCGGTTGCCGATGGCCGGCCCGTGCGCCTGGGCGATATCGCCACCGTCACCCAGGGCTACAAGGAGCGCGAGGCGATCATCCGCCTGGACGGGCGCGAAGCGGTGGAGCTGGCCCTCTACAAGGAAGGCGATGCCAACACCGTGGCCACTGCGGACGCGGTGCACGCACGCATCCAGCAGATCCGTGAGCGGCTGCCGGCGGACATCACCCTGACCGTGGTCGACGACCAGGCCAAGTTCATCCGCGCTGCAATCAGCGACGTCAAAGTGGACGCGGTGATCGGCGGCGCGCTGGCGATCCTGATCATCTTCCTGTTCTTGCGCAGCGGCTGGAGCACGCTGGTGGTCGGGCTGTCGCTGCCCATTTCAATCATCACCACGTTCTTCGTCATGGGCCAGCTGGGCCTGAGTTTGAACGTCATGTCGCTCAGCGGTCTGGCGTTGGCGGCGGGCCTGGTGGTGGATGACTCCATCGTGGTGCTGGAAAGCATTGCCAAGGCGCGCGAGCGCGGGCTGGGCATCCTGGCCTCGGCGATCGAAGGCACGCGCGAGGTCAGCATGGCGGTGGTGGCATCCACCCTCACGATCATTGCCGTGTTCCTGCCGCTGGTGTTCGTGGAGGGCATCGCCGGGCAGCTGTTTGGCGACCAGGCGCTCACGATCGCGATCGCGGTTGGCGTGTCGCTGCTGGTCGCGGTCACCCTGATCCCGATGCTCAGCTCGCTCAAGGGCAGCCCGCCGCTGGCGTTCCCGGACGAAACAGTCCGCCAGCCGTGGCGGCCGCAGCGGCTTTGGCAGAAGCCGTTTGCCGCACTGGGCCGTTGGATCAGCGCTGCGGTGCGAAAGACGCTGTATCTCGTGTCGTGGGTGGTGGTGCGGGCGTGGCGGCTGCTGACAGCCGTGGTCGCTCCAGTGGCAGATCGCGCCAGCGGCGGCGCAATGCATCTGTACGACCACGCCGAGACGCGCTACCTGCGGATGCTGCCGCGTGCGATTGCCCGCCCGGGCCTGGTGCTCGGCATCGCCGCCGGAGCGTTCGCACTGGCCTTGATGGCCGTGCCGATGCTGGGAACCGACCTGATCCCGCAGCTTGCCCAAGATCGTTTTGAAATGACCGTCAAGCTCCCGCCGGGCACCCCGCTGCGGGAAACCGACCGGGTGGTGCGCGAGGTGCAGGCCAGGCATGCCGGGGACCCGGGCATCCAGGTGCTGTTCGGCGTCAGCGGCACCGGCACGCGGCTGGATGCCAGCCCCACCGACAGCGGCGAGAACGTCGGCAAGCTGAGCGTGGTGATGGAGGGAGGTGGCAGCCGTGCATTGGAGGCGGAGCTCATCCAGCGCCTGCGCACCACCGTCAGCGTGTATCCGGGCGTGCAGGTCGACTTCAGCCGGCCATCGCTGTTCAGTTTTTCCACGCCGCTGGAGATCGAGCTGCAGGGCCAGAACCTGGATGCACTGGCCGCGGCCGGGCAGAAGATGGCCGCCATGCTGCGCGCCAACCCCAACTACGCCGATGTGAAAGCAACCGGTGAGCAGGGCGCGCCGGAGATCCAGATTGTGTTCGACCAGGAACGTGCCGGCTCGCTGGGCCTGACGACGCGCGAGATTGCGGACGCCGTGGTGCGCTCGGTTCGCGGCGAGGTGGCCACCCGCTACAATTTCCGCGACCGCAAAATCGACGTGCTGGTCAGGGCGCAGGAAAGCGAGCGCGATTCGGTGGAACGGATCCGCAACCTGGTGATCAACCCCGGCGCCGCCCGGCCGGTCCGTCTTGCTGCGGTCGCAGACGTGGTGGCGACCGTGGGTCCGAGTGAGATCCACCGGGCCGACCAGGGACGGGTAGCCATGGTTTCGGCCAACCTGGCTGGAATCGACCTGGGCACGGCCGTGGCCGAGGTCCAGCAGATGGTGGCTGACGACCCGCTGGGCGCGGACATTTCCATGCACATCGGCGGGCAGGGCGAAGAACTGGGCGAATCTATCCGGTCGCTGATGTTCGCCTTCGGCCTGGCCATTTTCATGGTGTATCTGGTGATGGCCTCGCAGTTCGAGTCGCTGCTGCATCCGTTCGTGATCCTGTTCACCATCCCGCTGGCGATGGTGGGCGCAGTGCTGGCGCTGCTGGTCACCGGCAACACGATTTCGGTGGTGGTGTTCATCGGGCTGATATTGATGGTGGGCCTGGTGGTGAAGAACGCGATCATCCTGATCGACAAGGTCAACCAGCTGCGCGAAGCCGGCGTGGCCAAGCGCGAGGCGCTGGTCGAGGGGGCGCGTTCGCGTCTGCGGCCGATCGCCATGACCACGCTCAGCACGCTGTTCGGGTTCCTGCCACTGGCGCTGGCGTTTGGTGAAGGTGCCGAAGTGCGATCGCCGATGGCGATCACGGTGATCGGCGGCCTGCTGGTGTCCACGCTGCTGACCCTTTTGGTGATCCCGGTGGTGTACGACCTGCTCGATCGCCGCGGCGATGCCTGGTACGCAGAGCGCGGCCGACGGGCGCGGCTGGGTGCGGCGGCGGATGAGGGCGGTCCGGAGCAGCAGCTGGCATGAGCCTCGCCGAGCTGAGCCTCAAGCGTCCGGTCACCACGGTGATGCTGTTTGTATCGCTGTTCGTGGTGGGCCTGATCGCCGCGTTCCGTTTGCCCCTGGAAGCACTGCCGGACGTATCGCCCCCGTTCCTGTACGTGCAGCTGCCCTATCCGGGATCGACGCCGGAAGAGGTGGAGCGCAACGTGCTGCGGCCGGTGGAGGAAGCGCTGGCCACCATGACCGGCATCAAGCGCATGCAGTCCAACGCCACCGCGGACAGCGCGGGCGTGTTCATGGAGCTTTCGGACTGGGATCGGGACACCGCCATTGCCGCGTCCGAGGCGCGTGAACGTGTGGATGCGGTGCGCGGTGAACTGCCGGACGACTTCCGCCGCTATCTGGTACTCAAGTTTTCCACCAGCGACCAGCCGGTACTGCGGGTGCGGCTGGCCGCCGAAACCAACCTGACCGGCGCCTACGACCTGCTTGATCGCCAGCTCAAGCGGCGTATCGAACGGGTGCCGGGCGTAGCCCGGGTGGATATCAGCGGAGCGCCGCCAAACGAGGTGGAGATCGCGATCGATCCCGATCGATTGAGCGCACATGGGCTGGAACTGAATGCCCTGGCCGCGCGCCTGCAGACGGTGAATTTCTCGGTTTCCGCCGGTTTGATCGAAGACGGCGGACAGCGGCTGCGGGTCCAGCCACTGGGAGAGATCAGCGACCTGCAACAGCTGCGCGACCTGCCGCTGAATGAACGCGGCCTGCGCCTGGGCGATGTCGCGGACGTGCGCTTCAAGCCTTCGCGCATGGACTCCGGCCGACGCCTGGATGGTCGTTCAGCGGTGGGCCTTGAGATCTACAAGGAGCGCGATGCCAACCTGGTGGATGTCTCGCGCCAGGCGCTTGCCGCGCTGGAGGAAGCACGCGAGCACCCCGCGCTGCGCGGCATTGATTTCCGGGTGATCCAGAACATGGGCGATGAGGTCACCGACTCTTTGATGGAGCTGGCCGAGGCGGGTGTGATCGGCCTGCTGCTGTCGATCGTGGTGCTGTTCTTCTTCCTGCGTCACTGGCCGTCAACGCTGATGGTCACTCTGGCAATCCCGATCTGTTTCGTGATGACGCTGGGCTTCATGCATTTCTTCGGGGTGACGCTCAACGTACTCAGCCTGATGGGCCTGCTGCTTGCCGTGGGCATGCTGGTCGACAACGCGGTGGTAGTGGTGGAGAGCATCTACCAGGAGCGCGAGAAGGTACCCGACCAGCCCTGGCGCGCATCGGTGGTGGGCACCCGCAACGTGGCCATCGCGCTGTCGGCGGGCACCATCTGCCACTGCATCGTGTTCCTGCCCAACCTGCTGGGCGAGACCAACACCATCAGCATCTTCATGACCCAGATCGCGATCACCATTTCGGTGTCGCTGCTGGCCTCGTGGCTGGTGGCGGTGAGTCTGATCCCGATGCTGTCCGCACGCATGAAGACGCCGGCCGCCGTGCATCGCCCTGGCGGTCTGATTCCGCGTATGCAGCGGGGCTACGCCCGCGTATTGCGCTGGAGCCTGGAGCATCGCGGCTGGAGCGTGGCTGGGATCGTGCTGGTGATTGCCGCCAGCCTGGTGCCGATGACGCAAACCAAGTTCGACCTGTTTGGCGGTGGTGACGCGGGCGAGCTGCAGATCTACTACCAGTGGAAGGGCAGCTACACGCTGGACCAGGTCTCCGACGAAGTGATGCGGGTCGAGCGCTACCTGGATGAGAACCGCGAGCGGTTCCGTATCACCCAGGTGTATTCCTGGTTCGGCGAGCAGGGCGACGCCGGCACCGCGATCACCCTGGACGGCAGCGTGGCCGATACCAGGCCGATCGCCGAAGCGATCAGCGCCGGCCTGCCTGTTTCCGCGCGTGCCGACATCGGCGTGCGCGGCAGCGACGAGCAGGGTGGGGGGCTGGGACAGAATGTGCAGGTGCAGCTGGTTGGCGACAGCATGGAGGTACTGCGCGACCTGGGCCAGGACCTGGTGCCGATCCTTGCCCAGCGGCCAGAGCTGCGCGACGTACGCATCGAAGCCGGGGACCGTGCCAACGAGCTGAGCGTGCGGGTGGACCGCGAGCGTGCGGCGGCGTTCGGCTTCACTGCCGAACAGGTCTCCACGTTCGTCGGCCTGGCCCTGCGCGGCAACCAGCTGCGCGAATTCCGTCGCGGTGACAGCGAAGTGCCGGTGTGGGTGCGCTTTGCCGGCGCCGAGGAATTCAGCGCCGAGGACATTGCCACCTTCACCGTGCGCTCGCCGGACGGGCGCACCGTGCCGCTGCTGGCCATGGTCGATATTTCCGTCGATCCCGCCGCCAACCGCATCACCCGGACCGACCGGCAGACCGCGCTGGCGATCCAGGCCAACCTGGGCAGCGACGCCACCATGGCCGATGCCCGCGCTGCGATGGAGCAGACCCTGGGCGCGGTGGCGTTCCCGGCCGGCTACGGCTACAGCTTCGCCGGCAGCGGATTTGAAGAGGACCAGGAGGCGATGGGGCAGATGATGTTCAACCTGCTGCTGGCACTGGTCATGATCTACGTGGTGATGGCGGCGGTGTTCGAGTCGCTGCTGTTCCCCTCGGCGATCATGAGCTGCGTGGTGTTCTCGATTCTGGGCGTGTTCTGGCTGTTCTGGCTCACCGGCACCGCGTTCACGGTGATGGCCTTTATCGGCATCCTGGTGCTGATGGGCGTGGTGGTGAACAACGGCATCATCATGGTCGAGCACATCAACAACCTGCGCCGCACCGGCATGAACCGCACCGACGCGTTGGTGGCCGGCAGCCGCGAGCGCCTGCGCCCGATTCTGATGACCATGGGCACGGCGGTACTGGCGATGGTGCCGATCTCACTGAGTGAGACAGTGGTGCTGGGCGGGTTGGCCTACTCGCCGATGGCGCGCGCGGTGGCCGGCGGACTGGCGTTCTCCACCATTGTCAGCCTGCTGTTCCTGCCGACCATCTACGCGATCCTGGATGACCTGGCCAACAGCACCAAACGGACCCTGCGCCGCGCCCGCGGCGTTGAGTCCGTGCCAGAGCCAATCTGACTCCCGAAATGCAGGGTCGTCCGGCGCCGGTCAGGCCATCAGCTTGCCGGCGATCCGCAGGCCGGCGACCCACACGCCCAGGCTCGAGCCCAGGTTAGTCAGGATGAAGTTGAGCAGGGTCCGCGACACCCGGTTGCGGTACCAGCCGCGCAGGGTAGCGGCATCGTCGCGCAGGGCAAGGAAATCGCCGTAGGCGGGCTTGCGGAAGTGGGCTTCGACCAGACCGCTGAACAGTCCCGGCGATACGCCGGGCGGGCGGAACGGCTTGAGCGGCGCCGACACGGCCGCGGCGAGGACGCCGAGCGGATGCCCGGCCGCAAGGATCGTCCCCAGCGCTGCGAAGCCCGCGGTGATCAGCACCCACTGCAATACCAGCTGGCGGCCCACCTCGGCGCCTCCCTGCCAGTAGCCCCATCCGATCATGGCCAGGATCAGCACCATGATCGCAGTGCCGATCCAGCGCAGCCCGCGCGTGGGTGGAACATGCTCGAGCGTCTCCCGGGTGGTTTCCGGGAGGTCCTGGCTTTCGGCCAGATGCCGCGCCAGCCCGGCCAGGTGACCGGCGCCGACTACGGCCAGCACTTCCCTGGACCCCGACGGTACCTGGCGCAGACGCGCCGCCATATAGCGATCGCGCTCGGTGATCACGCTTTCATACAGGGCAGGGCTGCTCTGCGCGAATTCGCCGAAAGTCGATTCGAGAATATCGCCCTGCTTGAGCTTCTCGATCTCCTCCTCGCCCATTTCGTCGCTGCTGAGCAGGCCGGCAAACAGGCCGCTGGCCAATTTCAACTTGCCGAAGAAGCCCAGGCTGCCAGATGCCCGGCGGAAGGTCAGGCCGACATCGCGGTCGATCAATTCGAGTGCGAGGCCGCGCTCTTTGGCGACCGCAGCGGCCCGCTTCAGCTCGGCACCGGGCTCAATCCCCAGCTGTTCGGCCAGGCGGCGCTGATAGGCGGCCAATGCCAGGTTGGCGGCAAACATCGCCACGCGACCTTTGCGAATCACCTGCACTAGATCGAGCTTGGCCAGCGAGTCAGGATTGGTCAGGGCCTGCAAGCGGGCTTCGTCAAGTTCCACCGCCACGGTATCGAAGCCGCCGCTTTCAATCGCGTCTTCAACCGCGTCCACGCTGGCGTGGGACACGTGCGCGGTGCCAAGCAGGGTGTAGCGCACACCATCGCGCTCCACGACGGCGTGCGGCTGCTCCTGCCACAGGGAGGGCTGGGTATCTGTCATCTGTTGTTGGCCTGCTGTCAGGATTCAGTCGATGTAGCGGCGCAGCAGATCGGCGTAGGCGTCAATGCGACGATCGCGAAGGAACGGCCAGATCCGGCGCACGTCCTCGCTGCGGGCCATGTCGACCTCGGCCAGCAGTACCTCAGGATCGCCCCCCGCCTCGGCGAGGAATTCACCCTGCGGACCCAGCACGTGGCTGTTGCCCCAGAAGTCGACGCCCGAGGCGCCCAGCGGGGAGGTCTCGTGTCCGACCCGGTTGCAGGACAGCACCGGCAGGCCGTTGGCCACCGCGTGGCCGCGATGGCTGATGATCCAGGCGTCGCGCTGACGCTGTTTCTCGTCCTCGTCGTCGTCCGGATCCCAGCCGATGGCGGTGGGATAGAGCAGGATCTCGGCACCGGCCAATGCCATCAGGCGCGCGGCTTCCGGGTACCACTGGTCCCAGCACACCAGCAGGCCCAGCCTGCCGACGGAGCTGTCGATCGGGGTGAAGCCCATGTCGCCCGGGGTGAAGTAGAACTTCTCGTAGAAGCCCGGGTCGTCGGGGATGTGCATCTTGCGGTACTTGCCGAGCAGGGTGCCATCGGCTTCCAGGACCACGGCGGTGTTGTGATACAGGCCCGGCGCGCGGCGCTCGAACAGCGAACCGACGATGACCACGCCGTGCTGGCTGGCCAGCCGTGACAGGCGCTCGGTGCTGGGCCCGGGGATGGATTCCGCCCGGTCGAATTCATCCACCGATTCGTGCTGGCAGAAGTAGGGGCCGTTGTGCAGCTCCTGCAGCATCACCAGCTTTGCACCCGCGGCGGCGGCCTCGGCGACGCGGGTTTCAATGACGGCCAGGTTTTCCTCGACATCGCCGTGGCTGCGCTCCTGGATCAGCGCGACGGGAACAGTCTTGTTTCTCATTCGCACATTGTAGGGTGCGCCGCGGTTTGCCGTGCGGTTCACTCAGCCACGCTGCCCTCGGGCATCTGCATGGTGAGGCAATGCAGGCTGCCGTTCTGCCAGATCAGCGGACGACACGGGACCTGCACGATTTCGCGGCCGGGGAACGCCTCAGCCAGTACCGTAGCGGCCTGCTGGTCGGCTGGGTCGTCGTAGGCCGGCATCAGCACCGCGCCGTTGATGATCAGGAAATTGGCATACGAAGCTGGCAGGCGACGTCCGTCGTCCATGACCGGCGCCGGCCAGGGCAGCGGGAACAGGCGATACGGGGCGTCATCGCGGGTCCGCATTGCGGCAAGTTCGTCGGCCATTGCCTGCAGTTCGGCATGGTGGCTGTCGGCCGCGTCGTCACAGGATTGGTAAACGATCGCGTCCGGCGCGGCGAAGCGGGCGAGGGTGTCGATGTGGGCGTCGGTATCGTCGCCTTCCATGTAGCCGTGCCGCAGCCACAGGAAGCGATCCTGATGCAGCCATTTTCCCAGCTGCTGCTCCAGTTCAGCCTGCGACAGCGTGGGATGGCGCTCCTGCAAACAGCGCAGCGTGCTCAGTAACGTTCCCTCACCATCGGTTTCGATCGCGCCACCTTCCAGGGCAAAATCAATGGCCTGGAGACTATTGTTCGCAAAGATTCCAGCTTCCTGCAGCTGGCTGACGAGGCGATCATCGCGGGCGGCGCCGAACTTTCCGCCCCAGCCGGTGAAGCGGAAATCCAGCAGCCGGAACCCGTCGCCATCGCGCAGGGTCACCGGGCCGGTATCACGCAGCCAGGTGTCGTCGTATTCGACCTCCACAAACTGGACTCGTGACATGTCGATGCGGGCCGAGGCCAGCCGGGCGCGCGCGTAGGCTTCCACGTCCGCGTCGGCAACGCAGATCACCGCCGGCTGGAAGCGGGTAATCGCTTCCACCAGGGAGATGTAGCACTCCTCGATTTCCCCCAGCCGATCGGCCCAGTCGGTGTCAGCGTGGGGCCACGCGAGCAGCACCGCGGACTGAGGCTCCCACTCCGCCGGAAAACGCACCTGACCTTCAACCATGTGACCTGCAACCATGTGACCTGCAACCATGAATCAGCGGATGGCCGGCTTTGGGCCGGTTTCGTTCGCGGTGGCCTGGTTCAGGACGGCGTTGACCACCCGGTCCTGCTCGAAATACACCGTGAACTGCGGATACACCCAGCGATGGATCCTGGGCCACTGGCTTTTCTGACCGCCACGGGCGTCGAGCCGATCGCTGGGTGCGCCGAACTGCTGCTCCACCTGGCGCATGCTCAGGCCACGGGCGGGCAGGGCAACCTGGGACTGCGCTTCAACCCGTTCGATCAACAAAACGTCCGCGGATGCCGATCCCGCGATCGCAAGCAATGCGGCGGCCGGCAGGGCCAGCGCGGTGCGGATGCGGGCGCGATGGGTGCGTTGGTTCTCGACACGACTGACGACACGACGGTTCATGGCGCGTTCCTCCCCTCGATGTGAACGGGCGATTGTAAGCAGTAGCGGCGGGGACGCGTGGTTTTCGAAGGCCGGAAAAGATTCGGGGCCGCATTTCTGCGACCCCGAACTCACAACCGACCGGTGCGGCAACAGCCGCACGGCGCGAAACTCAGCGCTGGCGCGCCTTGAGACGCGGGTTGGATTTGCAGATCACGAAGACCTTGCCGCGACGGCGAACGACCTTGCAGTCGCGGTGGCGGGTCTTCGCCGACTTCAGGGAGGACAGGACCTTCATGACAAACCTCTGAAAATTGGAGCGGCGGAAATCAAGCCGCCAATCGTAGCGTTTTCACGCGCGAGGGGCAAGCGTCTGTTGTACGCGCAAGCGGCGACCCTTTGAATCGGGGTCCCGGCCCAGCGACCAGGGAGCGCCGGGCAGTACACTTGCCAGCCCTGAATCTTCCCACTATTTCGCCATCATGACCGACGCCGCTCCCGGATCCGCCCTGCCTGTCCTCACCATCGACGGTCCTTCCGGATCGGGAAAAGGCACGATCAGCCGCGCGATTGCTGCCCGCATGGGCTGGCACTACCTGGATTCCGGTGCGCTGTATCGGGCCGTCGGGGTGGCGGCAGGCTGGGGCAACCTGGATCTCTCCGATGCCTCAGCCCTGGTCCGCTGCGCCTTCGACACCCAGGTTCGTTTTATTGATGGTGAGGATGAAGAGCCGCGGGTGCTCGTCAACGACGTGGACGCAACGACCGAGCTGCGCACCGAAACCGCCGGGGCCGCCGCCTCGGCGATCGCGGCCATCCCCGAAGTGCGTGAGGCGCTGAAGGATCGTCAGCGCGCATTCAGGCGTGCACCGGGCCTGGTGGCGGACGGACGCGACATGGGTACGGTCATTTTTCCGGACGCCCCTTACAAGGTGTTCCTGACCGCCAGCGCCGACGAACGTGCCGAGAGGCGCTATAAACAGTTGAGGGACAAGGGGGTTTCGGTTACATTGGCTGGTCTGCTGCGCGAGATCCTCGCCCGTGACGCCCGTGACGCCAGTCGCGCGGTGGCGCCGCTGCGGCCGGCCGAAGACGCCGTCCACATCGATACCACCGGCCTGGACATCGAAACGGTCGTGGGGCGCGTGTTGGCGTTGCTGCCGCCACGCTCCCCGGACCAGGGTCTGGCACCAGCAGAATAAAGCCCCGCCGGGAAGCCGGCGGATTGTCCATTTCAACCACAACACTCAGCGGCCCATGCGCAATCCCGCGCCGGCCGACCAAACGGGTGGACCACCGCGCGCATTCAGAGTTCCGCTGAATCTGCTCTGTGCCGCGCGGTTTGTGTCATCAACCGGATATCAATTAATGACCGAATCATTTGCAGAGCTGTTCGAAGCCAGTCAGACCGACCTGGCCAAGCTCAAGCCAGGCGCCATCGTCAGCGGCACCGTCGTCCAGGTGCGTACCGACGTGGTCGTCATCAACGCCGGACTCAAGTCCGAGGGCATCGTGCCCATCGAACAGTTCCGTAACGACGACGGCGAGATCGACATCGCTGAAGGCGACATCGTCAAGGTGGCGCTGGACGCGCTCGAGAACGGCTTCGGCGAAACCGTACTGTCGCGCGAGAAGGCCAAGCGCGCCATGGTGTGGGACGAGCTGGAAGAAGCCATGGAAAACGACGAGACCGTGACCGGCAAGATCAGCGGCAAGGTCAAGGGCGGCTTCACCGTCGACATCAAGGACGTGCGCGCATTCCTGCCGGGCTCCCTGGTCGACGTGCGTCCGGTGCGCGATCCCGCGTACCTGGAAGGCAAGGACCTGGAGTTCAAGCTCATCAAGCTTGATCGCCGTCGCAACAACGTTGTCGTGTCCCGCCGTGCAGTGGTCGAGAGCGAGCACTCCGAAGAGCGCGAGGCGCTGATGGAGAAGCTGGTCGAGGGCGCAGTGCTGCCGGGCGTGGTCAAGAACCTGACCGATTACGGCGCATTCGTGGACCTGGGCGGCATCGACGGCCTGCTGCACATCACCGACATGGCATGGAAGCGCGTGCGCCATCCGTCCGAAGTGGTGGAAGTGGGCGCCGAGCTGGAAGTGCGCGTGCTCAAGTACGACCGCGAGCGCAACCGCGTCAGCCTGGGCCTCAAGCAGCTGGGCGAGGATCCGTGGGACAACATCGCCCGCCGCTACCCGTCCAACACCCGCGTGTTCGGCAAGGTCTCCAACGTCACCGATTACGGCGCGTTCGTGGAAATCGAGCCGGGCGTCGAGGGCCTGGTGCACGTGTCCGAGATGGACTGGACCAACAAGAACGTCAACCCGGCCAAGGTCGTGCAGGTTGGCGACGACGTCGAGGTGATGGTCCTGGACGTGGACGAAGAGCGTCGCCGCATTTCGCTGGGCATGAAGCAGGTCAGCTCCAACCCGTGGGAGACCTTCGCGGCCATCCACAAGAAGGGCGACAAGGTGGAAGGCCAGATCAAGTCGATCACCGACTTCGGCGTGTTCATCGGCCTGGACGGCGGCATCGATGGTCTGGTGCACCTGTCCGACATGAGCTGGAACACCGATGGCGAGGACCTGGCACGCGAGCTGAAGAAGGGCGACACCCTGCAGGCCGTCGTGCTTGCCGTCGACCCGGAGCGCGAGCGCATCAGCCTGGGCGTCAAGCAGATGGAGCAGGATCCGTTCGGTCAGTTCATGGCCGGCCATCCGAAGGGTTCCAAGGTCACCGGTACCGTGCGTGAAGTGGACGCCAAGGGCGCCACCATCGACCTGGCCGAGGGCGTGGAAGGCTACGTGATGGCGCGCGACATCAGCGATGAGCGCATCGAGGACGCCAGCCAGCACCTGAAGGTGGGCGACACCATCGAGGCCAAGTTCACGGGTATGGATCGTCGCGGCCGCACGCTGCAGCTGTCGATCCGCGCCAAGGACGAAGCCGAGACCGCTGCCAGCCTGGCCGAGTACAACAAGGTCGCGGCGGATGCTTCCAGCGGCACCACCAAGCTGGGCGCGCTGCTGCGTGAACAGCTGGAAGGCAAGTCGGAGTGATTCACTCCCGGCGGCCCGGATGATCCGGGCCGCCGGTTTCGACTGCAGGGGGCGTCGGGGACCATGACCAAATCGGAATTGATCGAGATTCTTGCCGGTCGCCAGGCCCACCTGAAGGCCGATGATGTTGATCTGGCAGTGAAGTCACTGCTGGAGATCATGGGCGCGTCACTGGCCGAGGGAGACCGCATCGAGGTCCGCGGCTTTGGCAGCTTCACGCTCCACTACAGGCCGCCGCGTACCGGCCGCAATCCGAAGACCGGTGCCGCAGTTGCGCTGCCGGGCAAGTACGTACCGCATTTCAAGCCGGGCAAGGAGCTGCGCGAGCGCGTGCGCGAAGTCCTGCCACTTCCCAACGAAGACTGATGGGCCGGATGCCGGGAGCATGACCGCATGGCCTTTGTAACCGAATGGTTCTGGTTTTTCCTGCTGCTGCCGATCGCGGCCCTGTCGGGCTGGGTGATCGGGCGGCGCGGTGGGGAGCGCCACAGCGACACGCAGGTCAGCCGCCTGTCCACCACCTATTTCCGTGGCCTGAACTACCTGCTCAGCGAACAGCCGGACAAGGCGATCGAGCTGTTCCTGCATATCGCCGAGCTGGACAAGGACACTTTTGAAACCCAGATCGCGCTGGGTCACCTGTTCCGCCGTCGCGGCGAGGTGGACCGCGCCATCCGCCTGCACCAGGGGCTGGTGCAACGGGGCGACCTGAGCGATGCACAGAAGGTGCAGGCGCTGCTGGCCCTGGGCGAGGACTACATGAAAGCCGGCCTGCTGGATCGGGCCGAAACCGTATTCACCGAGCTGGCCCAGCTGGACCAGCGTGCCCCGCAGGCGCTGCGCCACCTGATCAGCATCTACCAGTCCGAACGCGACTGGGCCAAGGCGATCGAGAACGCCACCCGCTTCGAAGCCGCCACCGGCGAGCCGATGGGCCGGCTGATCGCGCACTTCGAATGCGAGCTTGCCGAGCGCCACCTGTCCACCGGGGCGATCGACGAAGCCCGTGAAGCGGTGCGCCGCGCCTATGCGGCCGACGCCAAGTCGGTCCGGGCGGGAATTCTTGAGGGCAGGGTGGAGATTGATGCAGGCAACGATGCCGCGGCGATCCGCGCCCTCGAGCGCGCCGCCCGTCACGACACGGATTTCCTTCCGGAGATCCTGCCCCTGTTGCGGTCCGCTTACGAACGTATGGGCGACGGCACCGGCGCACGTAATTTCCTGGCGGAAATGACCGAGCACTACCGCGGCATCGCACCGGTGCTGGCCCTGACCCGCCTGCTGGAACTGGAAAAAGGCACGTCCGCAGCACGCACCTATCTGACCCAGCAGCTCAAGGATCGTCCGTCGGTCCGTGGTGAGGCCGCGCTGATCGAGTTGACCCTGGCCGATGGTGAAACCAGCGACCCGATGGCGACTCTTCAGGACCTGAAGGTGATCACCGACCAGCTGCTGGTGCGCAATCCCAGCTATCGATGCAGCCGCTGCGGCTTCGGGGCGCGAAGCCACCATTGGCAGTGCCCGAGCTGCAAGGAATGGGGCACGATCAAGCCGCTGCTGAACTTCGCCGTGGTCTGACGTGCCGGCTGCGGCGACTCTTGCAACAACCTGGTTCCTGGTCCCGCTGGCCATTGCACTGGCCGGCACGTGGGTGGCTTTGCGCTATGCGCGGGGCCGGGGTCTTCTGGACCAGCCCGGCGAGCGCCGCAGCCATGCCGTTGCAACGCCGCGGGGTGGCGGGATTTCCATCGTGGCGGCACTGCTGCTGGCCATCCTGATCCTGGGTTACAGCGAGCCTGAGTTGCGACCGGTGCTGATGGCCGGCGCCTTGGGATTGGTACTGGTGGCCACTGTCGGTTGGATCGACGATCACCGGCCCCTGTCACCGTTGTTGCGCCTGGCTGCCCACGCGTTCTCGGCCTGTCTGCTCGCCGCCGCGCTCCTGCTGTCCGGGCACGGCGTGCTGCCAGCGCTGCTCGCCTTCGGAGCCGTGCTGGTACTGGTCAATGTGTGGAATTTCATGGACGGCATCGACGGCCTGGCCACCACGCAGGCTGCCATCGCCGCACTGGGCTATGCATTGCTGGCAGGGCCGGGCGCGGCAATGTGGTTGTCACTGGCGCTGGCCGGCGCGTGCCTGGGGTTCCTGCCATACAACTTTCCCAAGGCGCGGATTTTCCTGGGTGATGTGGGCAGTGGGGCGCTCGGGCAGGCGTTGGCCCTGATCCTGGCACTGCTGCTGGTCAGCCCACAGACGGGCTTGGCCGCGACCCCATGGCCGCTGCTCGTGCTGCCGCTGGCGGCGTTCCTGGTGGATGCATCGCTCACTCTGGGACGGCGCATATTGCGGGGCGAAGCCTGGTGGCTGCCTCATGTTCAGCATGCGTATCAGGGGTGGGCGCGCGTACTGGGCCATCACGTACCGGTGACGCTGGCCTACGCAGGCTGGTCGATGATTGGAGTGGCATTCATGTATGCCCTGACGGGCGCTGGCCATGGGTTTATCATTGTGACGGCTGCAGTGGCCGGCTGGTGTCTTGCCGGGTGCCTTGTATGGACATTCCTGCAACGCTCCTGCAATAGGTAACGCGGAAAAGCTAAGGGATGGGCGCACCGACAATGAAGCATTGGAAGGATCGGGTGATCATCGCGCTGCCGCGTCTGGCAATCATTGCCCATGACCTGGCCATGGTGTGGGTGTGCTGGATCGGGCTGCATCAGTTCCGCCTGTCCATGCAGCCCTTCGCCCCCCAGATTCCCTGGTGGTCGGGTGAAATCGCCCTGATTCTTGCCGCCCAGGCCCTGGTGCTGTGGCGGGTGGGGCTGTACCGCGGGGTATGGCGGTTTGCCAGCGTTCCGGATCTGATCAACATCCTCAAGGCCAGCCTGTTCGGGCTGTTGGCCATCGTTTTTGTGCTGTTTCTCTACAACCGGCTCGACCCGGTGCCGCGCACCGTGCTGGTGATGTACCCGGTGGTGTTGACCGCCTTGCTGGGCATGCCGCGGCTGCTGTATCGCAGCTGGAAGGACTACAGCGTCAACCGCACCGACCAGTCGGCCGTGCGGGTCCTGATCCTGGGTGCAGGCCAGGCCGGCGAAGCGCTGCTGCGCGACCTGCGCCGCACCGGCTCCTACCAGGCGGTCGGGTTCCTTGATGACGCAGTGAAGCTGCACGGCAGCCACCTGCAGGGCGTGCCGGTACTCGGCCGGATCGAGGACGTGGCCCGGATCGCACCCGAAACCGCGGCCAAGCTCCTGATTATTGCCGTGCCGTCATTGGATGCGGCGAAGATGCGGCAGGTGGTGGCCGCCTGCGAGGAAACCGGGCTGCCATTCCGCACCGTGCCGCGGATCGACGACCTGTTGGAAGGGCGCTCGCTGCCGGGCGAACTCAAGGAAGTCGCGATTGAAGACCTGCTGGGCCGCAAGCCGGTAACGCCGGATTGGAAGGGCATCCGCGGGTGGCTTGGCGGTCGCAGCGTGCTGGTCACCGGTGGCGGCGGGTCGATCGGCTCCGAGCTGTGTCGACAGTGCGCCCGTCACGGCGCCCGCCAGATCGCAATCGTCGAGATGGACGAGCTCGCCCTGGCCACCATCGAAATGCAGCTGCGCCGTGACTTCCCCCATATCCAGTGCGTACCGGTGCTGGGCGACTGCGGCGATCCGGCTGTGATCCGGCACGCCCTGAAGCTGTCGTCACCGGAAGCCGTATTCCATGCTGCGGCCTATAAGCAGGTGCCGGTGCTGGAGACCCAGCTGCGCGAAGCCGTGCGCAACAACGTGGTGGCCACCGAAACCGTGGTATCGGAAACCATGAAAGCGGGCGTGGGCACCTTCGTGCTGATTTCCACCGACAAGGCGGTGGACCCGGTCAACGTGCTGGGGGCCACCAAGCGGCTGGGCGAGATGGTCTGCCAGGCCACGGCCAGGCCGGGACAAACCAGGTTTGTCACCGTCCGTTTTGGCAACGTGCTGGACTCGGCCGGCAGCGTGGTCCCGCTGTTTCGCGAGCAGATCCGCAACGGTGGGCCGGTGACCGTCACCGACCCCGAAGTGACCCGCTATTTCATGACTATCCCGGAGGCCTGCCAGCTGATCCTGCAGGCCGCCGCGATCGGATCGCGGCATGCGATCTATACCCTGGACATGGGCGAGCCGGTGCTGATCCGCCTGTTGGCCGAGCAGATGATCCGCCTGGCCGGAAAACACCCCGAGCGCGACGTCGCCATCGTCTACACCGGCCTGCGCCAGGGGGAAAAACTGCACGAAACCCTGTTCCACGCCGACGAGCGTTACCGGCCCACCACCCATCCGAAGATCCTGCAGGCGGAAGCCCGCGAAATCGCTACCGAGCAGGTGTTCCAGGCCGTGCGGCAGATGCGTGAGGCCGTCGCCGAATACGACCTGGATCGGCTTGCACAGCTGCTGCGCGATTCGGTGCCGGAGTTTTCGCCGCAGGATTCTCCACGCCCGCCGCAGGTGGCCACGGTGGTTGAGTTTCCCGCCCGCCACGCAAGGAAGACATGACTACACAGCGTATCCGCAAGGCCGTTTTTCCCGTCGCCGGCCTCGGCACCCGGTTCCTGCCGGCTACCAAGACCGTTCCCAAGGAGATGCTGCCGATCGTTGACCGGCCGCTGATCCAGTACGCGGTGGATGAAGCCATTGATGCGGGCTGTGACACGCTGGTATTCATCACCAACCGCTACAAGCACGCGGTGGCCGATTATTTCGACAAGGCCTATGAGCTGGAAGACAGGCTGGAGCGTAGCGGCAAGACCGAGCTGCTCGAAGTCATCCGCAACCCGCTGCCTCCCCACGTGCGCGCCGTGTTCGTCACCCAGCACGAGGCGCTGGGCCTGGGTCACGCGGTGCTGTGCGCCAAGCCGGTGGTTGGCAATGAACCGTTTGCCGTCCTGCTCCCCGACGACCTGATCTGGAACAGGAAGGGGCCCGGCGCACTGCGCCAGATGGCCGATCATGCGCAACAGACCGCTGGCGGGGTGATTGCGGTACAGGATGTGCCGCGGGCGCGGACATCCAGCTACGGCATCGTCGATACCGGCGACTTCGATGGGCGCCACGGCGTGATCCGCGACATGGTGGAAAAGCCCAGTCCGGAAGATGCCCCGAGCACGCTCGGCGTAGTGGGCCGTTACGTGTTGCCGCCGGGCATCTTTGACGCGCTGGAAAACACCGGTCGCGGCAGTGGCGGGGAAATCCAGCTCACCGATGCCATCGCCGCGATGGTCGGGCAGGGCAAGCGCTTTGATGCCTACCGGTTTGAGGGCGACCGCTTCGACTGCGGCACCCACATTGGCCTGATCGAGGCCACCATCCGCTTCGCGCTCGACCACGAGCAGCTCAGCGAGCCCGCCCGTGCAAGCATGCAGAAGGCGCTGGACGAACTGGGCGGCACCGGCAACGCGTGAACTGCCCAAAAGGTGCCGCAGAAAATGGCGGCGATTGTGTAGGAGCGCGTCGTACGCGCGAAGCCGCGTGAATTATGGCGGCAAGGTGAGGCGTCGGTAACAGCGACGGGACCGAAGCCCCGTCGCTACGCAACATGTCATGCGGTTTCGCGCGCATGGCGCGCTCCTGCCGCTACCGGGCATCAAACCAGCGCCCGGCATCAAGCGATCACAGGGCCTCGAAGATTCCGGCGGCGCCCATGCCGGTGCCGATACACATGGTCACCATGCCGTACTTCTGCTGGCGGCGGCGCATGCCGTGCAGCAGGGTGGCAGTACGCACCGCACCGGTTGCCCCCAGCGGATGGCCGAGTGCGATTGCGCCGCCCAGCGGATTGACCTTGGCCGGGTCCAGTTCAGAGTCGCGGATCACGGCGAGCGCCTGCGCAGCAAAGGCCTCGTTGAGTTCGATCCAGTCAAGCTGATCCTTCGTCAGGCCAGCCTGCCTGAGCGCCTTGGGGATCGCCGCGATCGGGCCGATGCCCATCACTTCGGGGCGGACGCCAGCCACCGAGAAGCTGACAAAGCGCGCCAGCGGGGTCAGGCCGTAGTCCTTGATCGCCTGTTCGGACGCAAGCAGCACCGCACCGGCGCCGTCACTCATCTGCGAGGAGTTTCCCGCAGTGACGCTGCCACCGAACTGGCCGTTGCGGAACACCGTGCGCAACTTCGCCAGGCCTTCCATTGAGCTGTCCGGGCGCGGGCCTTCGTCGGTGTCCGCCATGTGATTGCGCGTGTGGATCACGTTGCCGGCAAGGTCGGGCTGATTGGAGACGATTTCGTACGGGCTGATCTCGTCCCTGAACTCACCGGCCTGGATGGCGGCGATCGCCTTCTGGTGCGAGGCCAGCGCGAACGCGTCCTGGTCCTCGCGCGAGACCTTCCACTCCTCGGCGACCTTCTCGGCGGTGATGCCCATGCCGTAGGCGATGGCCACGTGGTCGTCCTTGAACACCGAAGGCGACAGCGCAACCTTGTTGCCCATCATGGGCACCATGCTCATGCTCTCGGTGCCGCCGGCCAGCACCAGGTCGGCGCTGCCCAGGCGGATCTGGTCGGCGGCCAGGGCAACGGCCTGCAGGCCGGAAGAACAGAACCGGTTGATGGTCTGCGCGGCGACGGTGTCGGGCAGGCCGGCCAGCAGCACGCCGATGCGCGCCACGTTCATTCCCTGCTCGCCCTCGGGCATGGCGCAGCCGATCACGGCATCTTCAATGCGGTTGACGTCGATGCCCGGTGCCTGGGCCACCACGGAGCGGAGCACGTGGGCGAGCATCTCATCGGGGCGGACGTTGCGGAACATGCCGCGCGGCGCCTTGCCCACCGGGGTGCGGGTGGCGGCGACGATGTAGGCGTCCTGGATCTGTCTGGTCATCTGTTGAACTCCATGGGTCCTGATTCGGGAAAAGGGTCTCGGTGCACCGCGCCGCAGGGCGCGGGCGGACCTCAGTTCCTCAGCGGCTTTCCGGTCTTGAGCATGTGGGCGATGCGTTCCTGCGATTTGGGCATCTGTGCCAGGGCAACGAAGTGCTCGCGCTCCAGGCGCAGCAGCCAATCCTCGTCAACCTTCGCGCCGCGATCGATTTCACCGCCGCACAGCCCGTCGGCGATGCGTTCGGCAATCTCGTTGTCGTGCGGGCTGATGAAGCGGCCTTCCAGCATGTTCACCAGCATCATCTTCAGGGTGGCAATGCCGACGTCGCCGGCCACTTCGATGGCACGCGCGGGCAGGGGCGGGCGGTAGCCGGCTTCGGCCAGCGCCAGTGCCTGCTGGCGCGCCACGTGCAGCAGCTCGTGGGCATGGAATACCACCACGTCGTCCTGGCGCAGCAGCCCCAGCGACTTGGCCTCCATCGCAGAGGTGGAAACCTTGGCCATCGCCACGGTCTCGAAACCGCGCTTGAGCTCGGCCAGCACGTCACCGCCCGGGCCGGCCGCCTGCGCAGCACGCACCGCCAGCTCCTTCAATCCGCCGCCGGCGGGCAGCAGGCCCACGCCAGCTTCCACCAGGCCGATATAGCTTTCCAGGTGGGCCACCGTGCGCGCCGAATGCATCTGGAATTCGCAGCCGCCGCCCAGTGCCAGCCCGCGCACTGCAGCCACCACCGGCACCAGCGAGTACTTGATGCGCTGGCTGGTGCGCTGGAAGTTGGCCACCATCGCTTCGAACGCGTCCACCTTCCCGTCCTGCAGCAGCCCCAGCGCCCCGGCAAGATCCGCACCGGCGGAGAAGGGCTCCTTCGGCTGCCAGATCACCACCGCCCGCAGGTCGCGTTCGGCGATACCGATCGCCTCCTGGATGCCATCCAGCACATGGTCACTGACCGTATGCAGTTTGGTCTTGAAGCTGATTACGCCCACGCCGTCGCCATCCGTCCACAGGCGCACGCCATCGTTCTCGAACAGGGTCTGGCCCTGGTCGAAACGCTCACCCAACAACGGATCGGGGAAACGCTGGCGGTCGTACACCGCCAGGCTGGAGCGCGGCACATGATTGCCGGAAGCCGGGCTGTAGCTGCCCTCGGCGCTGTGCACGCCTTCGCGGCCGTCGAGCACCCAATCAGGCAGCGGCGCATCGCTCATCGCCTTGCCGGCCTTGATGTCTTCGTCGATCCACTGGGCCACCTGCTTCCAGCCGGCGGCCTGCCAGGTCTCGAAGGGCCCCAGCGACCAGCCGTAGCCCCAGCGGATCGCCAGGTCCACGTCGCGCGCGGTCTCGGCAATGTCGGCCAGGTGGTAGGCGCTGTAGTGGAACAGATCGCGGAACACTGCCCACAGAAACTGCGCCTGCGGGTGCTCGCTGGCGCGCAGCTTGGCGAATTTCTCCGCCGGATTCCTGGTTTTCAGGATCTCCACCACCTCGGGTGCGGCCTTGCGGTCGGCCGGGCGGTAGTCCTGCTTTTCCACATCGAGGACCATGATGTCCTTGCCCACCTTGCGGAACACGCCGGCGCGGGTCTTCTGTCCCAGCGCACCCTTTTCGACCAGCCCGGTCAGCCAGGCCGGCGACTTGAAGTAGCGATGCCACGGATCGTCGGGCAGGGTGTCGGCCATGGTGCCGATCACGTGGGCCATAGTGTCCAGGCCCACCACGTCGGAGGTGCGATACGTCGCCGACTTCGGCCGGCCGATCAGCGGCCCGGTAACGGCGTCCACCTCATCAAAGCCCAGCCCGAATTCCTGCGTGTGGTGCGCGGTGGCCAGGATCGAAAACACGCCGATGCGGTTGCCGATGAAGTTCGGCGTGTCGCGCGCGTACACCACACCTTTGCCCAGATGGGTGGTGAGGAAGGTTTCCAGCCCTTCCAGCACGGCCTTGTCGGTGCCCTTGGCCGGGATCAGCTCGGCCAGGTGCATGTAGCGCGGCGGGTTGAAGAAATGCACGCCGCAGAAGCGGGGCTTCAGCGCGTCCGGCAGCACGTCGGCAAGCCGGTTGATGCCCAGGCCCGAGGTGTTGGAAGCCAGCACCGCGTGCGAGGCGATATGCGGCCCGATCCGGCGGTACAGATCCTGCTTCCAGTCCATCCGCTCGGCGATCGCCTCGATCACCAGATCGCACTCTTCCAGCAGCGCCAGGTCGGTGTCGTAATTGGCCGGCACGATCCGCGCGGCCAGCGCCCGGTCTGCGAGCGGGGCGGGGCTGAGCTTGCCCAGGTTGGCGATGGCCTTGGCGGAGACGGCGCTCGGAGCGCCTTCTTTTGCCGCCAGGTCAAACAGCACCGTGTCAACGCCGGCATTGGTCAGGTGGGCGGCAATCTGTGCGCCCATCACGCCGGCGCCAAGCACCGCCGCGCGTCGTACAAGCAGTTTCTTAGACATGTGCTGCAACTCCATGATTGAATGTGTTTTATTCAGTTACGGATGATGTGGTTTCGGCCTGCCCCGCAGTGCGGAAACCGGCGGCTGCGAAGCGGATCAACTCGCTTCCCGCGCGTCTGCGATGTTCCACTTCGCTGACATCGGCAGGCCGCTTGATCAGGCCGAAATCCGCCATTGCGTAGGTCAGCGACCCGCCCAGGAAATCGAGGCGCCAATAGAGCTCTTCTTTTGACAGCGCCGGCAGGCAGACGGCGAGCGCACGTGCGAAATCACGCTGCACGTGGCCGTAGCGCTCGGACAGGAAAGCCCGCAGGCCGTCATTGGTCTCGGCGTAGGCACGGGCGATGACCCTGATGAAAGCGCCGCCGCCGTTGCGGTTGGCCGCCAGTGTCAGTGCCGGCTCCACGAACGCGGCCAGGATCGCCTCCAGGTTGCCGGCAGCGTCCTGCTGCGCTTTGCCCAGCATCTCCAGACGCTGGGCGCTCATTTCGTCCATGCGCCGCCGGAACACCTCGTTGACGAGGTTTTCCTTGCTGCCGAAGTGATAGTTGACCGCGGCGATATTGACCTCGGCGCGGGAGGTCACCTGGCGCAATGACGTGCCGCTGAAGCCCTGCTGCGCGAACAGCTCTTCGGCGGCGCCGAGAATGCGCTCCTTGGTTGAAAAACGGGTGCTGGACATCTGCTGCAAGGCCGGTTCAAACGTTTGTTTGGATGCTAAGCGGATCCACACCGGCGGTCAAACGGCGCTGTCAACCGGGCCCGGAATCCTATAGAATTGGCCACAGCTGAACCGGCCAAACCCGCGTCCCTTCGCGGGTTTTTACATGCAATCCGGGTCGCCACACGGTGGCGGGCCCGCTAATGGAGATCTCCCATGGCGCTTGAGCGCACCCTGTCCATCATCAAGCCCGATGCCGTTGCCAAGAACGTCATCGGTGAAATCTACTCGCGTTTCGAAAAGGCCGGCCTGAAGATCGCCGCCGCCCGCATGAAGCACCTGACCCGCGAAGAGGCCGAAGGCTTCTATGCCGTGCACCGTGAGCGCCCGTTCTTCGGTGCGCTGGTAGAGTTCATGATCAGCGGCCCGGTGATGATCCAGGTGCTGGAAGGCGAGAACGCGATTGCCACGCACCGCGATCTGATGGGCGCCACCAACCCGAAGGAAGCCGCGCCGGGCACCATCCGCGCCGACTTCGCCGACTCGATCGACGCCAACGCCGTGCACGGCTCCGACGCCGCCGAGACCGCCGCCGAGGAGATCAAGTACTTCTTCGGCGATGACGAGGTGTACGCACGCTGATCCACCGGCCACTGGATCCGCATCCATAAGTGATCCAGTGGCCGCCTCCACATCAGGAATCCTGACCGAAGTGACCGAAACAGCCGCCAAGCAGAACCTCCTCGACCTGGACCGTGAAGGGCTGGAGCGTTTCTTCGTGGAAGCGCTGGACGAAAAGCGCTTCCGCGCACATCAGGTGATGAAGTGGATCCATCATCGCCACGTCACCGATTTCGATGAGATGACGGACCTGGGCAAGACGCTGCGCGCCAAGCTGCACGAGCTTGCCGAAGTGCGCGTGCCGCAGATCCAGTTTGAAAAGCCTTCGGTGGACGGCACCCACAAGTGGCTGCTGGCGATGGATGGCAGCAACGCCATCGAAGCGGTCTACATTCCCGACAAGGGCCGCGGCACCCTGTGCGTGTCCTCGCAGGTGGGCTGCGCGCTCAACTGCACCTTCTGTTCCACAGGGACCCAGGGCTTCAACCGCAACCTGTCCACCGCCGAGATCATCGGCCAGGTGTGGGTGGCGGCCAAGCACCTGGGCAACGTGCCGCACAAGCAGCGCAGGCTGACCAACGTGGTGATGATGGGCATGGGCGAGCCGCTCATGAACTTCGACAACGTGGTGCGCGCGATGAGCGTGATGCGCGACGACCTCGGCTACGGTCTGGCCAACCGACGCGTCACCCTGTCCACCGCCGGCCTGGTGCCGATGATCGACCGGCTCGGGCAGGAGAGCGACGTTTCCCTGGCGGTGTCGCTGCACGCGCCCAACGATGAGCTGCGCACCCAGCTGGTGCCGCTCAACAAGAAATACCCCATCGCCGAGCTGATGGAAGCCTGCGTGCGCTACGCCCAGCGCAGGAAGGGCGAATCGGTAACGTTCGAGTACACCCTGATGAAGGGCGTGAACGATCAGCCCGAACAGGCCCGCGAGCTGGTGCAGTTGATGCGCGAGTTCGACAACCGGCTGCAGATGAAGGATGCGGCCAAGATCAACCTGATTCCGTTCAACCCGTTTCCGGGAACGCGCTATGAGCGGCCCGACGACGTAACGGTCAGGCGTTTCCAGAAGCTGCTGAACGACGCCGGCCGGATCGCTCCGGTGCGTCGGCCGCGCGGAGACGATATCGATGCCGCCTGCGGTCAGCTCAAGGGCCAGGTGATGGACCGCACCCGCCGCCAGGCGGAATTCAACAAACATCTGGCCGAACAGGAAAAGCGCTGATGGGCGTGCGCGGCGCGCTGCTGGTGGCAGCGATGGTGGTCGTGGCGACCACGGCCTGCTCACGGCTCACCTTCGTCAAACCCAGTGCCGAGCGCGGTCGCTACGAGAATGTTGCGCCCGACTACAGTTTCGGTGATTCCGCCGAAAGCCGCCGCCTGTCGCAGGTGCACAATCACATCGCGACAGCGGGCCGTGCCCTGGATGCCGGTCAGATCGACAAGGCGGAGGAGGCTGCGCTTGCCGCGCTGAAGATCGATCGCCAATCTCCACGGGCACTGACCATGATGGCGCTGGTGGAAATGATCCGCGGCCGCAGCGAAGAGGCCGGTCGCTATTACGCCAGCGCCGCCGAACATGCGCCGGACAACGGGGCGATCCAGAACAACTACGGCGCGTGGCTGTGCCGGCAGGGCCGGGCAGCCGAGTCGATGGACTATTTCGAACGGGCCGTGGCCAATCCCGCCTACGCAGCCCGTGCAGATGCATTGGCCAATGCGGGCGCCTGCGCGGAGGCCGCCGGTCGCGGCGATCGCACCGATGCCTATCTGCGCGCCGCGCTCAATCTCGACCCTGAAAACAGCGTGGCATTGTCAGCGATGGCCGAATACCAGTACCGTAACGGTCGGTATCTGGAAGCACGGGCTTTCTCGCAGCGGCGGCTGGCAGCAGCACCGGCGACGGGCGAGGCATTACTGCTTGCATCACAGATCGAAGAAAAAATGGGCGACAGCGTCGCCGCAGAGCGTTATCGTCAGCGGCTGGGAACGGAATTCCCGCACGCGTCGCAGCAGACCCCCGGGGGATAGCAGTTCACATGTCATCCGCAGCGAATGCAGGCGTATCCCAGCAGGGGTCCGGCCTTCGTCTCAGACAGGCGCGCGAGGCCGCCGGACTGGGTATCGCCGAAGTAGCAGCGCAAATGCACGTTCCCGTACGTGTGGTCTCATCCCTTGAAGAGGGGCGCTGGGAGCACCTGGGCGCGGCGGTGTTTGTGCGCGGACAGCTGCGCAGTTACGCCCGTATCGTCGGTCTTTCTGAAGCGGACCTGCTGGTGGCCGATGAGCTGCCCCCGGTCACGCCGCCCGCACTCCAGCCGCGCACCTTCACCCCGCGCTATCGGCGCATCGCCGAACAGGCTGCACGGCGGATGGTGTACGTGGTGATTACCGCCACCCTGGTGGTGCCGGTGTGGATGGTGACCCGCGGCCACATGGAGGGTTCGCCCGCCGAAGTTGCTTCGCTGGACCTGGCCAGGAGCCCGGTGGCCGAAGGGCAGGGTGCCACTGCGCTGAACAATCCCACCCAGCGGCAGCAGCGCCCCCTTACGGCTTCCATGACCCCTATCCAGACCCGTCGCACGCAGCCGTCTGCGGCGGTTGAGGCGGGCGCTTCCGGGGCTCCCGCCCTGGCGCTGCGCTTCAAGGAAGACAGCTGGGTTGAAATCAGCGGCCGCGACGGTCGCCAGCTGGAGCAGGCACTGCTCCGTGCCGGCGAGGAACGCAGCTACGCCGCCGGTGAAGTCAGCCGCATCGTGCTTGGCAATGCCGGCGCGGTGGAGGTGATCCGGTTCGGCGATATTCAGGATATCCAGCCGTTCCAGCGGGCGAACGTTGCGCGCTTTACGGTATCCTCCGACGGTTCGCTCGCTCCGCTGGCCGACTGACGTCGCCCGCAGCGCGGGCGAGGGCCGGCCGCTTAGTGGCCATAGCCACACATATCAAGAAGACAGGAGCTGCCCGCGCTTGCGCGCCGGGTGGGAGACAGCATGGCAATTGACGATGTTTACGACGATCACGAACAGGGCGAACGCGTCCGCGACTGGCTCCGGCGCAACAGCCTGGGGCTGGCCGGCGGCGTTGCCATCGGCGTCGCTCTGATCGGCGGCTGGCAGTGGTTCGGCAAGTACCAGCACGACCAGCGCGTGGCCGAGGGTGACCGGTATCAGAGCGTGGTGAATGCCATCGCCGCAGGCGATCTTGAACAGGCCAGCGCACAGGCGGACACGCTGGATTCGGACAGCTACGCAATCCTGGCCGCGTTCAGCCTGGCCAAGGCGCAGTTCGAGTCCGGAGAAGCCGAGACCGCAATCGCAACGCTGCAGGGCGCCAGCAGTGCCGATCCGGCACTCGAGCCGATCCGCAGGCACCGGCTGGCCCAGCTTCTGATCGAAACCGGACAGACCGCGGAAGCCGTCGACCTTCTGGCGGACAGCCAGGATCCGGCGTCGCTGGAAACGCTGGGCGATGCCCAGGTAATGCTGGATCGTCGCGATGACGCACGCGAGTCCTACCAGGCTGCGTTGCGCAACCTGGACGTGGCTGCGCCGCAGCGCGGACTGGTCGAACTCAAACTCATCGACGCTGGCGGCAAGCCGGCGCAAGCCGGGGCAATTTGATGAAGTCAGTGAACACAGGCATGGGAACCGCGCTGCTGCGCGGCGCGCTGGTGCTGTCCTGCGCCGTCGCCCTGGCCGGTTGCGGCACGGTCCGCGACTGGTTTGGCGGCAGTGACGATGAGCCCAGCGCAACGGAGCCGATGCCGCTGCAGGATTTTACCGAGAGCGCGTCAGCACAGCGGATCTGGAGCACCGGCGTCGGCAAGGGCGAGCGCCGGATCGGTGCGCGCCAGGGTCCCGCTATTGCAAACGGCCGGGTGTACGCGGCAGCGCTGAGCAACGGCGTGCGCGCCCTGGACCTTCAGAGTGGCAGCACGCTGTGGCATTACGACTCCGATCTCCAGCTCGCCGGTACGCCCGGCGTGGGTGAGGGAGTGGTGGCCGTGGGCAGCTTGGAAGGCAAGGTGGTTGCACTGGATGCGGATACCGGCGCAGAGCTCTGGAGCTCCCAGCTCGGCAACGAAGTCATCGCTGCGCCCGCCATCGGCCAGGGGCTGGTGGTGGTGCGTTCCAACGACGGACGTATCACCGCATTCGATGCCCGCAGCGGCGCCGAGCGCTGGTTCTGGGTGCAGGAACTGCCCACGCTGACCGTGCGCGGCAACGATGCGCCCACGATCGGTCCCGGCTATGTCTTCGTTGGCAATGACGACGGCACTGTGATCGCCCTGAGCATGGCTGACGGCCAGCCGATCTGGCAGCAGCAGGTTGGCATGCCGGACGGACGCACCGAGCTTGAGCGCATGGCTGATATCGACGGCAGCCCCGTGCTCGACAATGTCACCCTGTATGCCAGCAGCTACCGCGGGCAGACGATGGCAATCGAGGCACCGTCGGGCCGGCCGCGCTGGGTCAGCGACCGCGGCGGCCCGGGTCGTCTGGCCCAGGGTTTCGACCGGCTGGTGATCGCCGATCGTCACGGCACGGTGTGGGCGCTGGACAAGAACAGCGGCTCCAGCCTGTGGCAGCAGCCCGCGCTGGCGCGACGCAACCTGACCTCGGCGGCGATCCATGACAACCACGCCGTGGTGGGCGATTTCGACGGTTACCTGCACTGGCTGCGCATGGACAACGGCGAGCTGGCTGCGCGTGCCCGTGCGGGACGCCATCCGATCAAGGGCGCACCGCTGGTGGCCGACGGCATTCTGGTAGTGCAAACGGTCAGGGGCGATCTCAGCGCCTACCGGCTGCAGCGCTGATACGACAGGCACAAACCCCCCATGCTCCCCCTGGTTGCTCTGGTCGGACGCCCCAACGTGGGCAAATCGACCCTTTTCAACGTACTCACCCGCAGCCGCGATGCGCTCGTCCATGACGAGCCGGGGGTAACCCGCGACCGCAACTACGGCATCTGCCGTCTGGATCCCGAGCGTCCTTTCGCCCTGGTCGATACGGGCGGCATCACCGATGAGGAAGAAGGGCTGGCCGGCGCGACCGCGCGCCAGTCCCGGACCGCCGCTGAAGAGGCCGACCTGGTGCTGTTCGTGGTCGATGGCCGCGAAGGCGCGTCCGCGCTTGATGACGAGCTGCTGGGCTGGCTGCGCAAGAGTGGCCGCCCGGTCTTGCTGGTGGTCAACAAGACCGACGGCATCGACGCCCGCGCCGCGCAGGCAGAGTTCGCGCGTTACGGCTTCAAGGACGTGTTCCCGGTGTCCTCGGCGCACCGGCAGGGCATGGATCCGCTGCTGGCCCAGGTGCTGTCGATGCTTCCGTCCGATGACGCGGGCGAGCCGCTGGTCGAGGATCCGGAGCGCAAGCGGGTGGCTTTCATCGGTCGCCCCAACGTGGGCAAGTCCACCCTGGTCAATCGCCTGCTGGGCGAGGAGCGGATGATCGCTTCCGACGTGCCGGGGACCACCCGCGATTCGATCTCCGCCGATCTGGAGCGCGAAGGCCATAAATACACCCTGATCGACACCGCCGGCATCCGCCGCAAGGCGCGGGTGGATGAGGCGGTGGAAAAGTTCTCCATCATCAAGACCCTGCAGGCGATCGAGCACTGCCAGGTGGCCGTGGTGATGCTGGACGCCAGCGAGGGCGTCACCGATCAGGACGCCAGCGTGCTGGGCGCGGTGCTGGATGCCGGCCGGGCGCTGGTGATCGCGGTCAACAAGTGGGATGGACTGAGCACCTACCAGCGCGAGCAGACCGCGGCGTTGCTTTCTCGCAAGCTCGCCTTCGTGCCGTGGGCCGAGTCGGTGCGTATCAGTGCGCTGCACGGCTCCGGGCTGAAGGAGCTGTTTGCCGCCATCCATCGGGCGCACGCCGCCACCACCCGCCAGCTCAGCACTTCGGAAATCAACCTGGCGCTTGAAATCGCCAGTGAATCGAATCCGCCTCCGGCCGGCGGTGGGCATGCGCCCAAGCTTCGCTTCGGTCACCCAGGCGGGACCAGCCCGCCTACGATCGTGATTCACGGCAATCGGCTGCGGACTCTGCCGGAGAGCTACAAGCGCTATCTGGAAAACTTCTTCCGCAAGCGCTTCAAGCTTGTGGGCACGCCCGTGCGGTTCTTTTTCAAGGAGGGGGACAACCCCTACAAGGACCGCAAGAACGTGCTGACCACGCGCCAGAAAGCCAAGAAGAAGCGCATGATCCGGCACGTCAAACGCAAGGGCTGAAGCATGCAGGCGGCAACCACCCTTGGGATTCTGGCGGGTGGACAGGCTTCGCGCCTGGGTGGTCTGGACAAGGCCTGGTTGCAACGCGGCGGGATCGCGCAGGTGGAACGACTGGCCGCGCGCCTTGGTGACGGTGCCGGAGAGGTGCTGGTCAGCGCCAACCGCAACCACGACGCCTATGCGCGGATAGGCCTGGCCACCGTCGCCGACCGGGTAGCCGGCATCGGTCCGCTGGGTGGGCTGGACGCACTGGCCCGGGCCTGTTCCGGCGAGTGGTTACTGACCGTGCCGGTGGACGTGGTGAACATCAACGACTGCCTGCTGCGCCGGCTTTCCGCCTGCGGCGAACAGGGCGCCTGGGCGGTGGATGACGACGGCCCCCAGCCGCTGGTGGCGCTGTGGCGTGTTGATCGGCTGCGGCCCGCGCTCGCTGCGGCCATCGACGCCGGCGAGCTGGCAGTGCATGCGTTGCAGGCAAAGCTGGGCATGGCTCCGCTGCGGCTGGAAGGGGTACGCTTCGGTAACCTCAATACCCCACAGGACCTGGCCAACGCCGGCATTGAACCTGGATGACCGATTTTCCTACCCGTATTTCCTACGCTGAAGCCTCAGCGATTATCCAAGACGCTGGTTCCACCCACCGCATGCCGATCGAACGCTGCGCGCTGCAGCGGACGCACGGCAAGGTGCTGGCCGCCGATGTCGTGGCCACGGTGGCCCAGCCGCCGTTCGACAACTCGGCCATGGACGGGTTCGCCCTGCGCCATGTCGACCTGGCCGCGGAAGGGGAGAGCACGTTGACGCTCGTCGGCGAGCAGTTCGCCGGCACAGCGGACCAGCCGGCACTGCAGCCGGGCGAGTGCGTGCGGATCACCACCGGCGCGCCGATGCCGCCGGGCGCCGACACGGTGGTCATGAAGGAAAACACCCGGGTCGAAGGCAACACCGTCCACGTGGTGATTGCGCCAACGCCGGGGCGCAACGTGCGCCACGCTGCCGAGGACACCGCGCCCGGTGACCTGCTGCTGCGCGCCGGTGATGTGCTCAGCCCCGCGCGGATCGGCCTGTGCGCCATGCAGGGATTGGCCGAACTGGAAGTCACCCGCGTGCCCACGGTGGCGGTGTTCAGCACCGGAGATGAACTGATCGAGCCTGGCCTGTCACTGGGCCCGGGCCAGATCTACAACTCCAACCGCGAACAGCTGATGGGCCTGCTGCGCAACGACGGCCTGGACCCGGTGGCGTGGCCAAATCTTGCCGACGAACCCGCCCAGGTCGAATCAGCGCTGCGCCACGCCGGCCACGCGTTCGACCTGGTGATTACCACCGGCGGGGTGTCCGCCGGCGAGAAGGATTACCTGCCCGCGCTGATGCAGGCGCAGGGCAGGGTGCTGTTCTGGAAGTCGCGGCTCAAGCCCGGCATGCCGGTGCTGCTGGCCGAGGGCGCGAGCCTCGGCAATGCGCTGTTCCTGTGCCTGCCGGGCAATCCGGTGTCGGTGCTGGCCACCTGGCTTGCCCTGGGGCGACCGCTGGTGGACGCCATGCGCGGCCGGGCACCGCGCCAGCGCATGTATGCGCGCCTGGCGACCGATTGGCGCAAGCGCAATGAGCGGCTGGAATTCCTGCGCGGGCGGCTGTGCTGCGGCGAAGATGGCGTGCTCACCATCGAGCCCAATCCAGCGGATGGCTCGCACCGCATGCGCGCGGCGGCCGATTCCGATGCGCTGCTGGTCCTGCAGGAAGGCGCACGCGACTACGCCGCTGGCGAGGTCGTGGAGATCATTCCGTACTGACCCGGCGCTGACCGGGCGCTCTGACCGCCATTCCGCGCAGGCACAGGCGGGACGCGGGATAATGCGGGCATGGCAATCGATGAAATCCTCCCCCGCGAAGCCCAGCGCCGCGTGTCCCGCGGCGCCAGGCTGATCGACATCCGCGATGACCACGAGCGCGCTGCCGGCATGGCCGAAGGCGCGCGAGGGGTGACCAGGGCAGAGCTGGAGCAGGCGCCGGACGCGCATATTCCGCCGTCCGGTGACGAGGTCATCCTGATCTGCCAGATGGGCGGGCGATCCCGCCAGGCGGCCGAAGCACTCGCCGCGCTTGGCTATGCCAACGTCTGTTCGGTCGTCGGCGGTACCGGTCGCTGGCAGGACGAAGGCTTGCCCATGAGCGGCCCGGCCGCCGGCTTCGACCCCGACTTCCACGAGCGCTATTCGCGCCACCTGCTGCTGCCCGAGATCGGTGTGGAAGGCCAGCAGCGGCTGGAAGCCTCGCGCGTGCTGATGCTGGGCGCGGGCGGCCTGGGTTCTCCGGCGGCGTACTACCTCGCCGCAGCGGGCGTGGGCACGCTGCGCATCGCCGATCCGGACGTGGTGGATCGCAGCAACCTGCAGCGCCAGATCCTGCATACCGAAGCCTCGATCGGCACGCCCAAGGTCGCCTCCGCGGCGGCCACGCTGGGCGCGCTGAACCCACGCACCCGCATCGAGGCAGTGCAGGAGCTGGTGACCAGCGACAACGTCGAATCGCTGCTGGAAGGCATTGACGTGGTCGTCGACGGCGCCGACAACTTCCCGATCCGCTACCTGCTCAACGACGCCTGCGTGAAGCTGGGCAAGCCGCTGGTCTATGGCGCCGTGCACCGCTTCGAAGGGCAGGTGAGCGTGTTTGATGCCGGCCGGAACCGCGGCACCCAGCCGTGCTACCGCTGCCTGTTTCCGGAGCCGCCGCCGCCGGAATTCGCCCCCAACTGCTCGGAGGCCGGGGTGCTGGGCATCCTGCCGGGCGTGGTTGGCATGCTGGAAGCCACCGAGGTGATCAAGCTGTTGCTGGGCCTGGGCGAGCCGCTGCGCGGGCGCCTGCTGCACTTCGATGCGCTGGGCATGCGGTTCCGCGAAACCCGGCTCGGGCCGGATCCGGAATGCCCGCTGTGCGCGCCAGGGCGCGAATTCCCCGGCTACATCGACTACGCCGCGTTCTGCTCCGGCGCGTAGGTCGGGGCTACGCCCCCGACGCCCGGACGCCGGATTATTTTCCCTCGCGACCGCGCTGCACCGCTTCGAACGCTTCAATCTGCTCCGGCGTGGCCGGACGCTGGTGCTTCGCCTTCCACTCGCTGAAAGGCATGCCGTAGAAATGATCGCGGGCGGCGCCCTTGTCCATCTCGATGCCGCGCTCGGCGGCGGCTTCGCCGTACCAGTCGGCCAGGCAATTGCGGCAGAAGCCGGCGAGGATCATCAGGTCGATGTTCTGCGCGTCCGGGCGCTGCTGCAGCAGGTGATCGCGCAGACGGCGGAACACGGCGGCTTCGATTTCAGTGGTGGTGCGGTCGGCTTCGGTCATATGCGGAACCCGCGGCGCTTTCGCCCGCAGGGTTAAACAGCGAGAATAGGGGCCTCGACTCTATCCCAGCGCACCCATTCCCGCATGACCGCACGCATCCTTGATGGCAGGGCCATCGCCGACAGCCTGCTTGATTCCCTTCGCATCAAGGTGGAGGCCCGGTTGGCTGAGGGCAAGCCGGCACCGGGGCTTGCGGTTGTGCTGGTGGGCAGCGATCCGGCCTCGCAGTCGTACGTGCGCAACAAGCGCCGCGCGGCCGAGAAGGTCGGCATCCGCGCGATTGATTTCGACATGCCGGCCGGCACCACCGAGACCGAGCTGCTGGAACTGATCGACCGCCTGAACGCCGATCCGGACGTGCACGGCATCCTGGTGCAGCTGCCGCTGCCGGGTATTGCCGATGCCACCCGACTGATTCACCGCATCGATCCGCGCAAGGATGTGGACGGCTTCCATCCGGAAAACGTCGGCCACCTGGCTCTGCGCCAATTCGGCCTGCGGCCCTGCACACCGCGCGGCATCACCACGCTGCTGGCCTGGACCGACCGCCCGGTGCGCGGCCAGAACGCCACCATTGTGGGCGTGAGCAATCACGTGGGCAGGCCGATGGCGCTGGAACTGCTGATCGCCGGCTGCACCGTCACCAGCTGCCACAAGTTCACCCCGCCCGAGGTCCTGCAGCGCAGCGTGGAAGGCGCCGATATCCTGGTGGTGGCCGTGGGCCGACCCGACATTGTCCCTGGTGAATGGGTCAAGCCCGGCGCGGTGGTGATCGACGTGGGCATCAACCGCCTGGACGATGGCCGCCTGGTGGGTGACGTTGAATTCGCCGCCGCCGCCGAGCGCGCCAGCTGGATCACCCCGGTCCCCGGTGGGGTGGGCCCCATGACCGTCGCCACCCTCATGCAAAACACCCTGGAAGCGGCCGAAGCCGCCGAATCCGGGGTGTCGATGTTGCGCGCCGCCCGGTGACTGGCGCGGTACAATAGTCCGCTTTCCCAGATCCGGACCGCCCATGTTGCGTATCCAGGCCGAAGCGCTCACCTACGACGATGTTTCCCTCGTCCCAGCGCATTCCATCGTCCTTCCCAAGGACGTTCAGCTCACCGCCCGGCTGACCAGAGACCTGCACCTGAACCTGCCCATCGTGTCCGCAGCCATGGACACGGTCACCGAAGCACGCCTGGCGATCGCCATGGCCCAGCTCGGCGGCATCGGCATCATGCATAAAAACATGAGTGCAGAACGCCAGGCACAGCACGTTCTGCAGGTGAAGAACTTCGAAGCCGGTGTGATTCGCGAACCGTTCACAGTCAGCCCGCAGACCTCGATTGGCGAGGTACTCAAGCTCACCCGCGCGCGCAACATCTCCGGCGTGCCGGTGGTCGAAGGCGACCAGCTGGTGGGCATCGTGACCGGCCGCGACATGCGCTTTGAGAAGAAGCTGGACGACCCGGTGCGCAACATCATGACCCGCAAGGAAAAGCTGGTCACGGTGAAGGAGGGCGCCAGCGACGAGGAAGTGATCGAGCTGCTGCACCGCCACCGGATTGAAAAGGTGCTGGTGGTCAACGACCAGTTCCAGCTGCGCGGCCTGATCACGGTCAAGGACATCCAGAAGGCCCAGGACAACCCCAACGCCGCCAAGGACACTTCCGAAAGTCTGCTGGTCGGCGCTGCCGTCGGCGTGGGGGGCGATACCGAGGATCGCATCGAGCGTCTGGCCGCCGCCGGCGTCGATGTCATCATCGTCGATACCGCGCACGGTCATTCCCAGGGCGTGCTGGACCGCGTGAGCTGGACCAAGAAAAACTTCCCGCAGGTGCAGGTGGTGGGCGGCAACATCGTCACCGGCGACGCCGCGCTGGCGTTGATGGACGCCGGTGCCGACGCGGTGAAGGTGGGCGTTGGTCCGGGCTCGATCTGTACCACCCGCGTGGTGGCTGGCGTGGGCGTGCCGCAGATCACCGCGATCGACATGGTGGCCTCCGCGCTCAAGGACCAGATTCCGCTGATCGCCGATGGCGGCATCCGCTATTCCGGTGACATCGGCAAGGCGCTGGCCGCCGGCGCGTCCACGGTGATGATCGGCGGCCTGTTCGCCGGCACCGAGGAAACCCCGGGCGAGACCGAGCTCTACCAGGGCCGCAGCTACAAGAGCTACCGCGGCATGGGCAGTCTGGCGGCGATGGAGAAGGGCTCCAGCGACCGCTATTTCCAGGAAGCCGCCACGGCCGACAAGCTGGTGCCCGAAGGCATCGAAGGGCGCGTGCCGTACCGCGGCCCGCTGGCGGGCGTGATCCATCAGCTCATCGGCGGCCTGCGCGCCACCATGGGCTACGTGGGCTGCGGCACCATCGAAGAGATGCGCACCAAGCCGCAGCTGGTGAAAATCACCGGCGCAGGACAACGCGAGAGCCACGTCCACGACGTGCAGATCACCAAGGAACCGCCGAACTACCGCATGGGTTGATGGAGGCTCGCCTCCACAGCCTCGCGCACGCGCGCGGCAGCCGGCTGCCCCCTGTAGGAGCGCGCCATGCGCGCGAAGCCGCGTGACGCCCGCAATCCCACGTTCAACCACACAACCCGCCACGCCCCGGATCACCGACCACCAATGACCGACATCCACGCCGACAAGATCCTGGTCCTCGATTTCGGGGCGCAGTACACCCAGCTCATCGCCCGCCGCATCCGCGAAATCGGCGTCTACTGCGAAGTCTGGGCCTGGGACCACGACCCGTCCGAGATCGCCGAATTCGCGCCGAAGGGCATCATCCTCTCCGGCGGCCCGGAATCGACCACGGTGGAAGGCTCGCCGCGCGCCCCGCAGGAAGTCTTCGACAGCGGCGTGCCGGTGCTGGGCGTGTGCTACGGCATGCAGACCATGGCTCACCAGCTGGGCGGCGCCACCGAATCGGCCGACCAGCGCGAGTACGGCCACGCCGTCATCGAGCGCGTGGCCGATGACCGGCTGCTGGCCGGCCTGTCCGACCACGCAGGCAACCCCGCACGGCTTGATGTGTGGATGAGCCACGGCGACCACGTGTCTAAAGCGCCGCCGGGCTTCACCGTCACCGCCAGCACCGACCGCGTGCCCGTCGCCGCCTTCGCCAACGACGACAAGCGCTGGTACGGCGTGCAGTTCCACCCGGAGGTCACCCACACCACCCAGGGCCAGGCGATGTTCCGGCGCTTCGTGGCCGACATCTGCGGCTGCCAGACCCTGTGGACCGCGGCCAACATCATCGAGGACCAGATCAGCCAGGTGCGCGCCCAGGTGGGCAGCGACGAGGTGATCCTGGGTCTCTCGGGCGGCGTCGATTCCTCTGTCGTTGCCGCACTGCTGCACCAGGCCATCGGCCAGCAGCTGACCTGCGTGTTCGTGGATACCGGCCTGCTGCGCTTCCAGGAAGCCGAGCAGGTGATGACCACCTTTGCCGACCACCTCGGCGTGCGGGTCATCAAGGTGGACGCCGCCGATCGCTACTTCAACGCACTGGCCGGCGTCACCGACCCGGAAGCCAAGCGCAAGATCATCGGCAACCTGTTCATCGAGATCTTCGAGGAAGAAGCCGGCAAGCTGAAAAATGCCCGCTGGCTGGCCCAGGGCACCATCTACCCGGATGTGATCGAATCTGCCGGCAGCCGCACCGGCAAGGCCCACATGATCAAGAGCCACCACAACGTGGGCGGCCTGCCGGAGCACATGAACCTCAAGCTCGTGGAGCCGCTGCGCGAGCTGTTCAAGGACGAGGTGCGCCGCCTGGGTGTGGAGCTCGGCCTGCCGGAAAAGATGGTCAACCGCCACCCGTTCCCCGGCCCCGGCCTGGGCGTGCGGATCCTGGGCGAAGTGAAGCGCGAATACGCCGAGCTGCTGGCCCGCGCCGATGCCATCTTCATCGAGGAGCTGTTCCGCACCGGCCTGTACGACCAGACCAGCCAGGCGTTCGCCGTGTTCCTGCCGATCAAATCCGTCGGCGTGGTCGGCGACGCACGCGCCTACGAATGGGTTATCGCCCTGCGCGCCGTGGAGACCGTGGACTTCATGACCGCCCGCTGGGCGCACCTGCCACATGAATTCCTTGGCAGGGTATCCAACAGGATTATCAACGAGTTGCGCGGTGTTTCTCGCGTGGTGTATGACATCAGCGGGAAGCCACCGGCTACGATTGAGTGGGAGTGAGGCCTGCTTCCCCCCGCGCCGGATATGATGTGGATCGCAATCCGGCGGTGACATCACGGATTTCACTCTCAGGGGGGAGGGGACATGGATCTGCCCGAACAGCAGGCCCGGCGTACGATTGATGAACTGCTGGGCGCAGCCGGATGGCTACTGCAGGACCGGGCGGACTTTGATCGCAATGCCGCCATGGGCGTGGTCGTACGTGAGTTCCCGCTGCCAGCAGGCCCCTGCGACTACCTGCTTTTCATCGACGGCAAAGCCGCCGGGGTGATCGAGGCCAAGCGCGAAGGCATGACCCTGAGTGGAGTCGCTGAGCAATCAGCGAAATACATGTCCAGCCTGCCCGAGCACTTGGCGCGCTGGGATGAGCTGCTCGTGTACGGATACGAGAGCACCGGCGCCGACACCTGGTTCACGAACAGACGCGATCCGAAACCCAGGTCGCGCCGGCTTTTTGCTTTCCACCGTCCGGAAACCCTGCGCACTTGGCTGCAGCAGCCCGACACTCTGCGCGCCCGCCTGCAGCACCTTCCGCCGCTGGACACCCACGGCCTGCGCGACTGCCAGGTCGAAGCCATCCATGGCCTGGAGGAATCCCTGGCGACGGACCGGCCGCGCGCCCTGATCCAGCTCGCCACCGGCGCCGGCAAGACCTTCACCGCCTGCACCTTTTCCTGGCGCCTGCTCAAGCACGCCGGCGCCAAGCGCATCCTGTTCCTGGTGGACCGCAACAACCTCGGCGACCAGACGCTCAAGGAGTACCAGAACTTCCAGCCGCCCGGCGCGGCCAACCGCTTCACCGACACCTACATCGTCCAGCACCTGCGCGGCCCGCGCATCGACCCGGACGCCAAGGTGGTCATCACCACCATCCAGCGCCTGTACGCGATGCTGCGCGGCAGGGAACTGGACGAGGCGGACGAAGAGGTCTCCGGCTTCGAACAGTGGGCCGGCGAGCCGGACGGAGAGGGCGCGATCCCGCCGCTCGGCTACAACGCCGACATCCCCATCGAGACCTTCGACTTCATCGTCACCGATGAATGCCACCGCTCCATCTACGGGCTGTGGCGGCAGGTGCTGGAGTACTTCGACGCCCATATCGTCGGCCTCACGGCGACGCCCTCGAAGCACACCCTGGGCTTCTTCAACCAGAACCTGGTGGCCGAATACCCCTACGAGCGCTCCGTGGCCGACGGCGTCAACGTCGGCTACGAGGTCTACCGCATCCGCACCCGGGTGACGGAGGAGGGCGGCACGGTGGAGGCCGACGACAGCGGCTTCCAGATCCCCGTGCGCGACCGGCGCACCCGCAAGCTGCGCTACGAAAGCCTGGACGAGGATCTGGAATACAGCGCGCAGGAGCTCGACCGCTCGGTGCTCAACCCCAACCAGATCCGTACCGTGCTGGAAACCTACCGCGACCGCGTGTTCACCGAACTGTTCCCCGAGCGCAGCGGTGAATGGCTGCCCAAGACCCTGGTCTTCGCCAAGGACGACAACCACGCCGAGGAAATCGTGCACGCCGTGCGCGAGGTGTTCGGCGAGGGCAACGACTTCGCCAAGAAGATCACCTACCGCAACACCGGCGAGGACCCGAAGGCGCTGATCAAGGCCTTCCGCGTCGATCCCTTCCCGCGCGTGGCGGTGACCGTGGACATGATCGCCACCGGCACCGACATCAAGCCGGTGGAGGTGCTGATCTTCATGCGCGACGTGAAGTCGGAAGGGTATTACGAGCAGATGAAAGGCCGCGGCGTGCGCACTATTCCCGACGCCGACCTGCGCGCCGTGACCCCGGACGCGCAGACCAAGACCCGCTTCATCCTGATCGACGCGGTGGGCGTTTCCGAATCGAAGAAGAACGCCAGCCAGCCGCTTGAGCGCAAGCGGACCTTGGGCTTCGACGCCCTGCTGGAGCAGATCGCCATGGGCCGGCGCGACGAGGACGCAGTGTCGTCGCTGGCCGCGCGCCTGGCCGCGCTGGACCGCAAGCTCGACGACGGGGACCGCGCCCGGGTGGAGGAGGCCAGCGGCGAACTCACCCCGCGCCAGCTCGCCGGCCGGCTGCTGGATTCCATCGACCCCGACATGCAGCGCGCCGCCGTCATCGATCGCCACGGCCCGGACGCCACGCCGGAGCAGGAAGCCGAAGTCATCGCCGGGATGATCGATGCCGCCTGCCAGCCGTTTGACAAGCCGGCCCTGCGCCAGCTGCTCAAGGACATCAAGCAGAAGACCGACATCGTGATCGACGAGGTCACGCCGGACGAGGTGCTGCACACCGGTTTCGACCTCAAACGTGCCGAGGAAACCGTGGCCAGCTTCCGCGACTTCATTGAGCGCCACCGCGACGAGCTGACCGCGCTGCAGATCATCTACAACCAGCCGCTGGGCCGGCAGAAGCTGACCTATGCCGCCATCCGCGACCTGGTGCAGCGCCTGGCCGACCCGCCGCTGTACCTGACCTGCGCCAACGTGTGGCAGGCCTACCGGCGGATCGAGGCTGCGAAGGTGCGCGGCGCCCCGGTGGACGAACAGCTGACCGAAGTGGTGAGCCTGGTGCGCTACGCCCTGGGCCAGACCGATACGCTGGAGCCCTTCGGCGCCGTGGTCGGGCGTCGCTTCAACCTGTGGATGGGGCGCGAGAAGAAGGCGGGCAGGGCGTACACGCCGGAGCAGGAGGAGTGGCTGCGGGCAATTGCCGGTTATATCGCCGCCAATGCCGAGATTGCGGCGAAGGATTTCATGGAGGCGCCGGCGCTGTCGGATCGCGGCGGCATCGTGCGGGCGCGGCAGGTGTTGGGAACGGGGCTGAATGAGATGCTGGAAGAGTTGCAAGAGGCGTTGGTGGCGTAAATGAGCTTTGGAGAAAACCTCGCCGATCTTGTAGCGAAGAGCACCAATGAACTGCACGGAAAGCACACAAGCTGGGAACGTGTGCGACTCGAGGATGTGGCCCATCTCGTGAATGGGTTCGCGTTCAGGTCCAGCGCCTTCAACGAGAGCGAAGGCACACCGATCGTTCGCATCCGGGATGTCACGAGCGGCTCTGCCGGCACCCTCTACCGTGGGCCCACGGACGATCCACGAATGACCTTCATCGAGGATGGCCAGATCGCCATCGGGATGGACGGCAATTTCAACAGCAGGCTATGGAGCGGCGGACGCGCGCTCCTGAACCAGCGCGTGTGTACCGTGCAGGCTGACGAGGAGTTCTATTCGCAGCGGCTGCTTTCCTACGCACTTCCAGGCTACCTCCGCCTGATCAACGAGCACACGTCGGCTGTCACGGTGAAGCACCTTTCTTCGTTCACCGTGCGCGATATTCCGTTGCCGCTGCCGCCGATCAACGAACAGCGGCGCATCGTCGAAAAGATCGACACGCTCTTCGCCGAACTGGACAAGGGCGAAGAATCCCTGCGCCAGGTCCAGACCCTGCTGGCCCGCTACCGCCAATCCGTCCTCAAGGCCGCCGTTACAGAGTTCACGGGCAGTAGTGAAACGGTTCGACTGGGGGAACTGCTCGAAGACATCCGATACGGAACCGCAAAAAAGTGCCGCGCCGAAGTTGAAGGCGTGCCCGTTCTCCGGATCCCGAACGTCGTGACTGGACAGATCGAGTTGGAAGATCTGAAGTTTGCGGAGCTGGAGGAGAAGGAGTTGTCCCGATTAAGCCTCACGAGGGGAGACGTTCTGCTGGTTCGCTCCAACGGGAGCGCCAATCTCGTTGGGCGCACTGCGGTAGTAGATGATCGCGCGGCTGGAATGGCATTCGCGGGGTATCTGATCAGGCTGCGAGTGGATCGGAACCGGATCCTCCCAGAGTTCCTGCACATCGTGCTGAACTCTCCGGAGGTGCGGGAAAAAATTGAACGACAGGCCCGGTCTACGAGTGGCGTCCACAACATCAACAGCACCGAGGTGCGGGCGATTGAGTTCGAGCTGCCTACGGTGGCGACGCAATCTGAAATCGTTGAGCAGCTTGGCGAACAAGTCGCTAACGCTGACCTGCTTGAGGCCGCCTGCATCGCAGAGCTTTCCCGTTCCGCCGCCCTCCGCCAATCCATCCTCAAAGACGCCTTCTCCGGCCGCCTGGTCCCCCAGGATCCCCACGACGAACCCGCCTCCGAGCTACTGGCGCGCATCCACCGGTCTCAGGAAGCTGGCCGGGCAGCAAAGCGATGAAGTGAGTGCAGCTTGCGCGTGTTGACAATAGATATACATGCGCCGAAAATTGTGTACTCAACAGCTATACGCACCGAGGTACCTCCATGTCCCGCGTCGCCCCTATCAATCTGCGCGCCCTGCCGGCGCAGCGCGACCTCATCGACCGGGCCGCCGGCGTGCTGGGCAAGAACCGTTCCGACTTCATGCTCGAAGCCGCTTGCGACCGCGCGCGCAACGTGCTGCTCGACCAGACCTTCTTCGAGCTCGACGAAGCCCGTTTTGCGGAGTTCGTCGAACTGCTGGATGCGCCGCCGTTGCCCAATGCAGGGCTGGAGCGGCTTCTGTCGGTCAAGGCGCCCTGGGACGAGGCGTGAAGCCCGACAGCCTCGCCGCACCGTGCCCGCTCACGCCCAGCCACGTGCTGGGCGATTTCTCGTGCGGGCACGCGGTGCTGGACGACTGGCTCAAGCGCCGCGCCTTGGTCAATCAGGTCAGCGGTGCCAGCCGCACCTTTGTGACGGCCGAAGCCTCTGGCCGGGTGCTGGGTTATTACTCGCTGGCGGGAGGAGCCGTGACCCACGGCATCGCCACTGGCCAGGCGCGGCGCAACATGCCCGACCCGATCCCGGTCGTGGTGCTTGGGCGACTGGCCGTGGACCGGAGCGCGCAGGGCAGGCGCTTGGGAGCCGCGTTGCTGAGGGATGCCGTATTGCGCTCAATGACGGTAGCCGAGCATTTGGGAGTGCGCGCCATGCTCGCTCACGCGCTCGACGAGCAGGCCAGGGATTTCTACCTGCACCACGGATTCCGGGCATCACCCATCGAACCGTTGACGGTGATGCTGGTGCTTCCACGGGAGCGGGAGCGGCTCGGCGGTATCGCCAAAGGTGCGAATCCCACCGGGTACCGCGATCGCAAGGACCGATACTGATGGGGTTGCGGCTGCCTACGGTCGCGCTCGCCGGAACCCTGCTTGTGCCGAGCTAGTGGAGACAATCCTCCGGCAGCACCTCCCCATATCTTGGCGCGAAACACTGCGTAGGTTCGGACACTGAGGGCAAGCGCTGGTCGGGTGGAGGAATCCGGAACGCCGGCTCGCCGGGAAGATTGACGTAGCTGAGCGAGAAGGCGCGGATCGTTTTCGTTTCCGGGAAGTACTGTCCATTGAGTCCAGCCAGGTGCTCGGTTTCGACCAGTCGCCCAACAAGCCATTGCGGAACAATGTCGTCGACCTGAGTCACAGGCATGGCGGTGCCGGTGCCGCTGCGGCTGGTCGCGATATACAGGTTATCGTTTCTGGAGACCAGAAATCCGTACAGGCGCACGCCGACCACGGATGGCTCCCGGATGTTGGTCAGTTCGTCCAACAGATAGTGGCAGCGCTCTTCGGGGGTGTACGAGATCTCCGAACAAATGCGCGCGCCATTGGCATCGTGGGTGAAGTAGAAGAACTCATCGTCGGCAGATTGCCGTGCTACTTCGGTGTCGGCCTGGACCCGTTTGCGGTCAGTCTGGCCGGGCTCCATGGGACGGGAAACACCGGACGGACCGGGGAACGGAGGGATCGGTTCCGGGACACCAGGCTCATCGATCCAGCCGATCGAGTACACGTCAAGACTGTTGATCTCATGATGAAAAATTCCGCGAATGCCCACCCGGTGCCCTGCCATCCAGATGACATCGTCCATGTTCCTGCCTGGAACCTGGGCAATGCGAACAGTCGCGCCGGTGCCGTCCCGGTCCTCGGCCAAATAGAGCTCACCCTTGCGCTCATGCAAGTAGGCGGAGAGGCGCACACCTTCTGCCTCCGGACTGTTGGAGAGCTCGGATATCTCGTAGTTACAGGTTGGGGCGGCCATATGGCCACTGGTGTAGCAGCTCCGCTCGACAGGCGCGTCGCTGGAGCACGCGAAAAGCAGCGTGAGGAGAAGCGCTGAAAGTGTCCGAAGAAGCATCACAGCCCACTCTGGTAGGCGTCTCGGAGCGGAATGGGTCTGACGAGATCTTCTCGCTGAATATCGAGGTAGACCTCATAGTCCCAATAGTGCAACCCGGAAGAGTCGGCGATATATACGTTGATTTCTTCGTAGTAGCCAAAGACAAGGTCGCCTGCTTGCACGTCTCCCGATCCGCCGTAGCCGCCGACTCCATTTGCGTCCGGGCGTTGATCGAATCGGAAGGCCCGATCCCCACCGCCAGGTAACGCGCCGGCCCGTGGGTGGGTATGGATGGCCGCAGTGTCGGCCGCGATGCCCGCAGGGCGTTGCGCCTGCTCCATGATTCCCCGCACGCTCGCATGCTCCCCACTGCTCCAAGGTGCGCCAAAGCGGTACTTCCCGGCCGGGGTGCGGCCGATGATGGCGCCGACTTCCACGCCGTAGCGCTCGCTGTTGGCAACAGGCAGTACGTGCTCGCGCCAGGCACGGGCCGCCTCCAGCTCGGTGTCGTAGTCGCGGTATGCACCGGCCTGCATCAGTGCCTGGTGTGAATCGGTGATGACGTCGCTGGCAACCTTCCAGTCCGGGTCCGACGGTGTGTTGGCATCGCTGCCGGGGCCGGGGTAGTCGAGCGGGTGGAGATCTGTCGCCTGGGTTCCCGCAGCCGGCGGCGTGTACTGCATCGGTAGCGTCGTGGCTCCGGTGCCGGCTCCCGGACCCTGGGAAACGAACACTCGCGCCTGATTGGCCGAGAGCACCTTGCAGCCGCAGGCCAGCGAACTGCCATGAAGGGCCACGGGCTGGCCGTCCACGATCATGGTGCTGTCGCCGTCAACGATCGGGAAGGCGCCCTTGTGGCGCGGGCAGGTGGCCTGGTCGGTGACCCGGGCTACGGGAATGCCGTCAATATCGGTGAACGGCGAGCCGGTAACGACGCTGCCGCCGCTGCTGGTCGGGTCGCCCAGGACGATCCAGCTCCTGTCCATGCCTTATCCTTGGCCTGAGGGAACCGCAGGATGCCCCGGACGCCAGCCAATGTGCAACCGGGCCACGGGCAAGAACAGAGACGCACCATGAGCAACGACCAGCTTGTCGCCAAGGTCTGGAACTACGCGCACGTACTGCGCGACCAGGGCGTTTCCTACGGCGACTACATCGAGCAGATCACCTACCTGCTGTTCCTGAAAATGGACCAGGAGCGCACCGAGTACCTGGCCGAGGAATCCGCCATCCCGCCCGAGTGGAACTGGGACGCGCTGGTGAAGCACGACGGCGAGGCGCTGGAGCGCCAGTACCGCCGCACCCTGCAGGCGCTGGCGAAGGTGGACGGCCTGATCGGCACCATCTTCCGCAAGTCCCAGAACAAGCTCTCCGATCCGGCCAAGCTCAAGCGCGTGGTCAGCTTGATCGACAGCGAAGGCCCGTGGATCGGCTTGGATGTGGACGTGAAGGGCAACATCTATGAAGGCCTGCTGGAGCGCAACGCCTCTGAAGTCCGCTCCGGCGCAGGCCAGTACTTCACCCCGCGGCCTGTGATCGAGGCGATCGCGAAGTGCGTGGACCCGCGCATCGGCGAGACCGTCTGCGACCCGGCCTGCGGCACCGGCGGCTTCCTGCTGACCGCCTTTGAGCACATGAAGGGCCAGAGCCAGGACCGCGACCGGCTCCGCAAGCTGCGCCACGGCGCACTGCACGGCGTGGACATCGTGGACGAGGTCGTCCGTCTGTGCGCGATGAACCTGTGTCTGCACGGCGTCGGCAACGGCGACAGCCCGGTGACGCAGGGCGACGCGCTCGCCTCGGACCCGGGCACCCGCTACAAGGTGGTGCTGACCAATCCGCCGTTCGGCAAGAAGTCCAGCTACCAGGTGGTGGGCGAGGACGGCAGCGTGACCACCGAGCGCGAGACCTACGAACGCGACGACTTCAAGTTCACCACCTCCAACAAGCAGCTCAACTTCCTGCAGCACATCATGACCATCCTCGACACCCACGGCCGCGCCGGCGTGGTGCTGCCGGACAACGTGCTGTTCGAGGCCGGTCGCGCAGGGGAGGGCATCCGCAAGCGCCTGCTGGAGCAGTTCAACTTCCACACCCTGCTGCGCCTGCCCACCGGCATCTGGTACAGCCCCGGGGTGAAGGCGAACGTGCTGTTCTTCGACAAGCGTCCCGCCTCGCGCGATGTGCAGACGAAGGAGCTTTGGGTTTATGACTACCGCACCAACGTCCATAAGACTCTCAAGACGAAACCGCTGGTCCACGCCGACCTGGATGACTTCGTCCACTGCTACGCCGAGCGCAAGGAAACTGACCGCTTCCGCCGCTTCACCTACGAGGAGCTCGCCAAGCGCGACAAGCTGAATTTGGATATCTTCTGGCTCAAGGACGACAGCCTGGAAGACATCGACAGCCTGCCGACGCCGGATGTCCTGGCGGCGGAGATCGTGGATGGGCTTGAGGCGGCGTTGGAGCAGTTCCGGAATGTAATCGTGGAACTGCCGGGAATTCCAGAGCAAGGATCATGACTCCGATCCGATGCAAAATGAGCGGAGCAGAATTTTATTTTTACAAGTAATTTCGTAGGGGGAGAAAGAAATGTACGTAACGCCAGGTCAAAAATGGCAAGCCGCTTACACAGCGGCCAAGACAAACTTTGGTCTTAACGATGATGCCATTGGTGCCTTCGCGATCCAGTTACGCTTCAATCTGGATGACATAAAATTAATTGCCGCTGAGGCACTAACCGGCGGAGGGAACGATCGTAAGTGCGATGTCCTGCACGTAGACAAAGAGATGGGCATCGCAGTAATCGCACAATGCTACGTGGCTCAAAACAAAAAGAAAGCCGCCAAGTCCAACAAAGCTGCTGACCTGAACACTGCGGTAAGTTGGCTACTCAGCGCAAATATCGCCAATCTTGACCCTTCGCTTTCGGGACGCGCACAAGAGTTGCGAGATGCAGTTCGAGCAGGAGATATTAATCAGATTCACTGCTGGTACGTGCACAACCTTCCGACCTCAAAGAATGTCAGAGCTGAGCTAGACACAGTAGAACAGACCGTCCGAAGCGCTCTTTCGTCCTATAACAAAGAATCTCAAATAAATGTATTCGCTAAGGAGGTTGGGGCAGACGAGATTGAATCTCTGTATACCAAAGCAGAGCGAACTATAATCGTGACCGACACCTTCCAAGTTCAGGTGCCGGATGTGCTAGAACACAAACATCACGATGGGACGTGGTCTTCAATTAGCACCTTTGTACCCGGGCGATGGCTGGCCGACTTATATGCCAAGTATGAAACCGACCTGTTCTCAGCGAACTTGCGAGGATATTTAGGCTCTCGAGCCAGCGACAAAAATATAAACAACGGAATCAAGAGAACCACATCCCAAGAGCCGGACAATTTCCTCGTGTACAACAACGGCGTTACGTCGCTCGTGCTTGATTACAAGTACTCGGGGAAAACAAAAAAAGGCCGGAAACTTAATATTACCGGCCTATCCATCGTAAATGGAGCGCAAACGACCGGGTCAATTGCAAGCGCTAAGGGCGGGATTGCCGAAAGCCTTCTCGTGGGAATTCGGTTTGTCAAGGCTGATAGCGATGACTTGATCGAGAAGATTGTCAAATACAACAACTCCCAAAACAAACTCGAAGCAGCCGACTTTCGTAGCAATGATGCTGTCCAAGATCGATTGCGTCACGAGTTTTCTTCAATTCCAGACGCGGAGTACGAAGGCGGGCGACGTGGCGGCGCGAGTGATGCCATCAAACGGAGCAAGTACACTCTTCCTTCTTATACGGTCGGGCAGTCCTTAGCTGCATTTCATGGAGACCCTGTTCTTGCATACGATAAGAAGTCAGAAATCTGGATAGATGACAAAAATTATGGGCGCGTGTTTACTGATAGGACTAGCGCGAGACACATTGTCTTTTGCTTTTCTATCCAAGAGGCTGTGGCAAGGCGGAGACTCATTCTGATGGAAAAAAATAAGTCCGACCCATCTACCTTGACCGATCTAGAAAAGACCACTTTGGATTTCTTGAACCGGAAGGGCTCTCAGTTTCTGTTTATATACATCATTGCGAAATGTCTGGAAACTATTGTCGGGAAACCCATACCAAACAAGTTCGATCTTCGTTTTAAAGCGAACGGCTCGCCATTCTCTTTGGCAGAGGAGTGGGGGGCGATCCTAGACATTATTCTTCCACTAAGTGGCCAGTTGGACGGCGCGTTTGCAAAGGGGAGAATAACAAACGAAGGGGTTAAGAAAACTGCCCCAAACTTCGTTGGCGTATTCGCTTCGATTGCCAATCTTCAACAGCCAACTTTCAAGTTGTTTGCATCGAAAGTAGAGATCGCATAAAAAGTGCAGCGTTAACTCTTTATTTGCGGCCAAGGAGTCTCTGAACAGCTAGCCTTTCTCGCGGTTTCCGCTTTTGCGGGAATAACCACAATTAATCAGATGCTGCCTGACGACAGGGCCAAGCGAGTTGGGCATTTGTCTAGAGAAAGGGTCTGTCCACACTTTATGCCGTTGGCGAAGAGGTCGTGCGTCCCACGTGGTGTCGGAAACTAGTATGCGAACCGGCGAAGGTATCCTTTAATAGCATCCCCTCAATAAGTCCAGCTCAACACCAGCACAACGCGTCCATCCGCCAGCCGCGCATCCCCCACCGATTCCGCCACCAGCTCGCTGTAGCTGGAGGTATCGCTGTACTGCAGGCGGGCGTTGATCGGCCCGAAGTCGCGGTCAAGGCCCACCAGCCAATCGCTGTAACTGTCTCCGGCCGCATCCTCCAGGTCGTAATGGCCGGCCTGCAGGCCCAGGGTGAAGCCGGTGTCGCCCAGCGGGAAGTCGGCGCCGGCGTAGTAGTACCAGCCCTTGCCGCCGAGGTTGAAGATGTCGGGCGAGTAGGCGACGCCGACGTTGTAGTACCCGGCGAAGGCCAGGTTGGCCTCGATTTCGGTGTAGTCGATGTCGTAGTCGGCGCCGTTGTGGCCGGGGTAGGCCACGCGCGAGATGAACACGTCCAGTTCGGTACCGGCACCCAGTTCGCCGGCCCAACCGAGATAGGCGCTGACTTCGTAGTCCATCCCGTCATCGGGATCGCCGAAATCCACGTTCGAGCCGGCGGCTCCCACATAGAACCCGCTGGCATGCTCAACCATCAGGTCCAACTGCAGCGCCGGATCTTCCATGGTTTGTGAGACGCCGCGCCACACATAGTCGCTGGCGACGACCACTTCGCCGCCGAATGACCAAGCGGAATCACCGCCGGCCTCCTGGGCGTGGGCGGGCAGGGCGGCGACGGCAAAAGCGGCCGTCAGCGCGGCGCAGATCGTGGACTTCATCATTTCCTGGACTCCAGCCCCGGAGGGGCAAACCGGGCGACAATATACGCCAGCGGCCCCTGCGTAAATTCGCGTTGACAGGGCAGGGGTACGCTCCCACCATGCTTGCCCCGAAATTCTCCCGGAGAACGCCGTGTCCCTGCGCTTTGCCCCCCTTGCCTGCGTCCTGATCCTTGCCGCCTGCGGTGGCAGCCAGCCCGGTGCCGATGGTTCCGGCGCAACCGGCGGCGCCGAGGAAAAGGTCCTCAACGTCTACAACTGGTCGGACTATGTGGCCGCGGACACGATCGCCAATTTCGAGGCGGCGACCGGCATCAAGGTCAATTACGACGTGTACGCCGAGAACGAGACGCTGGAAACCAAGCTGGTGGCCGGCGGTTCGGGCTATGACGTGGTCTTTCCTTCGGCGCGTCCATTCGCGCAGCGCCAGATCCGCACCGGCCTGTATGCGCCGCTGGACAAGGCGCAGCTGCCGAACATCGAGCACCTGGACCCGGACATCATGGAGGGGCTGACCGACATCGACGAGGGCAACGCCCATGTGGTGCCCTATATGTGGGGAACGACGGGCCTTGGCATCAACGTTGGGAAGGTGACCGCGGCGCTGGGGGCGGATGCGCCGCTGGACTCCTGGAGCCTGCTGTTCGACCCTGCCAACGCGGCGAAGCTGGCCTCCTGCGGCATCCACGTGCTTGATGATGACCAGGAAGCGTTCAGCGCGGCCCTGATCTGGCTGGGCCGCGATCCCAATGCCGGCTCCGCCGACGAGATCGACGCGGTCAGGGAGGCCTATGCCGCCATCCGTCCGCATATCCGGACGTTCAACAACGCCGAATACAAGGACGCGCTGGCCAACGGCGACGCCTGTCTGGTGATGGGCTATTCGGGCGATATCGGCCAGGCCCGCGACGTGGCCACTGAAGCGGCCGAAGCCACCGGCCGCGCCGCGCCCGACATCCGCTACGTGATCCCGAAGGAGGGGGCGGTGCGCTGGATGGACGTGATCGCGATCCCGAAGGATGCGCGCCACCCGGGCAACGCCCACGCGTTCGTGAACTATCTGATGGAGCCGGAAGTGATCGCCGCCATCACCGACCACGTGGCCTATGCCAACGCCAACCTGGCGGCCACAGAGCTGATTGATCCCGGCATCGCGGCTGATGTGGGTGTTTATCCGCCTGAGGATGTGCGCGACAGGCTGGTGGATCCGGTCTCGCTGCCCGACGATGTGCAGCGCCACCGCGTGCGCGCCTGGACCGGCATCAAGAGCGGCCGCTAGGCGATGTCGGTTCCAGCGCGCAGCGTGATAGCCGAACCCTGGCGCGATCCGGGTGCACAGCCTTTCGTCCGCATCGAGGGCGTCACCCGGGTGTTCGGCCAGACCTACGCCTGCGATGACATTTCGCTGGATATCTACCGCGGCGAGTTCTTCGCGCTGCTCGGAGGCTCGGGTTCGGGCAAGAGCACGCTGCTGCGGATCCTGGCCGGACTGGAACAGCCCGACCAGGGACGGATCCTGATCGACGGCCTGGACGTGACCAACCTGCCGCCATACCAGCGGCCGGTGAACATGATGTTCCAGAGCTATGCGCTGTTCCCGCACATGACGGTGGCGCAGAACATCGCGTTCGGCCTGCGCCAGGACCGCATGCCGTCCGCGGAGATCAAGGACCGCGTCCAGGAGATGCTGGAGCTGGTACGCATGCCGCAGCTGGGCAACCGCAGGCCGCACCAGCTATCGGGCGGCCAGCGCCAACGCGTGGCCCTGGCCCGGGCGCTGGCCAAACAGCCCAAGCTGCTGCTGCTCGATGAGCCGCTGGGTGCGCTGGACAAGCGTCTGCGCGAGCACACCCAGTTCGAGCTGGTGAACATCCAGGAACAGCTGGGCACCACCTTCATCATGGTCACCCACGATCAGGAAGAGGCGATGACCATGTCGTCGCGGATCGCGGTGATGGATACCGGGCGGATCGTGCAGGTTTCGACCCCGGCGATGCTCTATGAGTACCCGGCCACGCGCTTCGTGGCCGAGTTCATCGGCGGCATCAATATTTTCGAAGGCCGCGTGCTGGGTATGGACGAGGAGTCGGAGCAGGTGCGGATCCAGTGCGATGCGCTGGATGCCGAACTGCTGGCCCGGCATACCGATCCGCTGCCGGAGGGCACTGCGGTCAGCGTGGCGGTACGCCCGGAGAAGGTGGACGTGCACGAATCCGAGCCGCAGCGCGGCACAGCCGCCACCGAGAACGTGGTGGTGGGCAAGGTGCGCGACATCGCCTATCTGGGCGACGTTTCGATCTATCGGGTGGAGACAGAGGCCGGCGCGATCGTGCGCGTGCAGGAAACCCATGTGGCGCGCAGCTCTGAGCCGCACTACGACTGGGATGACACGCTGTGGCTGAGCTGGGAAGCGGCCAGCGCGGTGGTGTTGACCACATGAGCATGCGGGCGGGGCGCAACGCCGGCCTGTGGGATTTCTGGTTCGACGTGGTGCGCAACCTGTTCGGCTGGTTTCGTGCCGTGGGCCAGGAGTTCCGTACCCGACGCGGCCGCTTCCTGGTGACTGCGCTGCCGATGCTGTGGCTGGGGCTGTTCTTCCTGGTGCCGTTCCTGATCGTGCTCAAGATCAGCTTCGCCCAGGCGGTGTTCGGGCAGGCGCCGCCGTACACGGCGCTGATCGAGCACACCGCGGACGGCGCGGCCTCGCTGCGGCTGCACGTCTCCAACTACGCAATGCTGCTGTCCGATCCGCTGTACGTCTCGGCGTATCTGAAGTCATTGATGTTTGCGTCCGTATCCACCGTGTTTTGCCTGCTGCTGGGCTACCCGATTGCCTACGGCATTGCCCGTGCGCGGCCGACGATGCGGATGCTGCTGCTGGTACTGGTGATCCTGCCGTTCTGGACCAGTTCGCTGCTGCGCACCTATGCGCTGATCGGCATCCTCAAGGCCAACGGGCTGCTTGCCCAGGCGCTGGGGGCGATCGGACTGGTGGGGCCTGATTTCGCGCTGCTGCATACCGACATCGCGGTGTACATCGGCATTGTCTACAACTATCTGCCGTTCATGATTCTGCCGTTGACGGCCACGCTGATGCGGCTTGATTTCACCCTGCTTGAAGCCGCCGAGGACCTGGGCTCCCGGCCGTGGCAGGCGTTTCTGCGGGTCACGCTGCCGCTGTCGATGCCGGGCATCATCGCCGGCGCGCTGCTGGTGTTCATCCCGGCGGTGGGCGAGTTCGTGATCCCCGACATTCTCGGCGGGCCGGATGCGCTGACCATCGGCCGGGTGCTGTGGATCGAGTTCTTCACCAACCGCGACTGGCCTTTGGCGGCCGCGGTGACCATCGCCATGCTGGTGCTGATCGTGCTGCCGGTGCTTGTGTTCGAGTATTTCGAAAACCGGCGCAACGAGCGGGAGGCCGAGGCATGAGGCGCAATCCGACGCTGCTGTACACGGCGATCGTGGCCGGCTACGCCTTCCTGTACATCCCGATCATTTCGGTGATCGTGTATTCGTTCAACGCTTCGCGGGTATCCACGGTGTGGGGCGGGTTCTCCACCCGCTGGTATGTGGAACTGCTCGGCAACCAGCAGCTGCTGGACGCGGTGCAGCGGAGCTTTTTCATCGCGGCGCTGACCGCGACGGCGGCGGTGTTCCTCGGCACGGCTTGCGGACTTGCGCTGTCGCGCTTCGGGCGCTTCCCGGGGCGCGGGTTGCTGAGCCTGATGAACTCGGCCCCGATGGTGATGCCCGACGTGATGATGGGCCTGTCCTCGCTGCTGCTGTTCGTGACCCTGCAGCAGGCATTCGGCTGGCCCGACCGCGGCATGATCACGATCACCCTGGCGCACATCACCCTGACCGCCTGCTACGTGACCGTAGTGGTGCGTTCGCGCATGGCGGGCATGGACGACAGTCTGGAAGAGGCCGCGATGGACCTGGGTGCGAAGCCCTGGCGGGTGTTCTTCGTGATCACGCTGCCGCTGATCGCACCGGCGCTGCTGGCCGGCTGGCTGCTGGCGTTCACCCTGTCACTGGACGATCTGGTGATTGCCAGCTTCACCTCGGGCCCGGGATCCAGCACGCTGCCGATGGTGGTGTATTCAAAGGTCAAGCTGGGCGTCACGCCGGAGATCAACGCGCTGGCCACGATCATCGTGGTGCTGGTGGCGCTGGGCGTGTGCCTGGCCGGGATACTGATGCATCGGCGCACTCCTGCGGATACCTAGGGTGAGGCCGGCAGAGCGGATCGAGCGGAACGGTAGAATGCGGCCATGCAGCTTGAAGCACCTTTGATGGCGGACAGCGAAGAGCATCAGGCGTGGATGCGCCGTGCGTTGGCGCTGGCCAAGCGCGCCGAGCGCGAGTTCGATGAAATCCCGGTCGGTGCGCTTCTGCTGGGGCCCAATGACGAGGTGCTGGGCGAGGGCTGGAACCGCAACATCACCGATCATGACCCCACCGGTCATGCGGAGATCATCGCCATGCGTCAGGCGGGCAGGGCGCTCGGCAACCATCGCCTGATCGGCTGCACCCTGTACGTGACCCTGGAGCCCTGCGCCATGTGCGCGATGGCGATGGTGCATGCGCGTATTGCGCGGGTGGTCTATGCAGCCCCGGACCCCAAGACCGGCGCGGCCGGCGGGGTTTTCAACCTGCTGGAAGACCCCCGTCACAACCACCGCGTCGAGGTTATACGCGGAGTGCTGGCCGAAGAAGCGGGCCGGCGGCTGACCAATTATTTCCGTCGCAAGCGGGGCAAGCCACCGCTCTGAAGGCCGGGGTTCACTGCCGTCGCTGCGCTATCATGACCGGCTGCCCCTGCCGGACCCGCGAATGAATATTGTCTCCCCCGATGCTGCTGAAACCCGCCTGATCTGGCTCGACCTGGAGATGACCGGGCTGGACCCGCGGCGAGATTCCATCCTCGAGATCGCTACTGTGGTGACTGATTCGCAGCTGGAAGTTCTGGCCGAAGGTCCGGTGTTCGCCATCGGCCACGATTCGGCGGTGCTGGAGGCGATGGACGACTGGAACCGCAACCAGCATGGTGGCTCCGGTCTCTGGAGCCGGGTGCTGGAGGAGGGGGTGCGGATGGATGAAGCCGAAGCGCAGACCCTGGCCTTCCTGCGCGAATGGGTGCCAGCCGGGGTGTCTCCCATGTGCGGCAATTCGATCTGCCAGGACCGGCGCTTCCTGTATCGCCAGATGCCGCAGCTGGAGCGCTATTTCCATTACCGCAATCTTGACGTGAGCACGCTCAAGGAGCTGGCGCGCCGCTGGGCGCCCGAGGTGTTTGCCGGGGTCAAGAAGAATGCGGCCCACACCGCATTGAGCGATGTGCACGACTCGATCGCCGAGCTGCGCCACTACCGCAAGCACATCGCGAAGCTGGCCGAGTCGTAGGAGCGCGCCATGCGCGCTCCTACGCGGGTGGGTGGACGGCTTGCGTGTCGTCCTGAAGCAGGCGGATATCGCGGGGCGCTGAGGCCAGCGACATCCCCAGAGCATCCATACGCTCCCTGATCGCCATCACCAGTTCGCTGCGCGTATCACCGAGCTCGTAGGTCTTGGCCCAGGCAAACAGGGTCATCTGGGTGCCGGCGTCGGCCAGCTGGCTCACTGCCACCGAAGGGGCGGGATCATCCAGAACGCCGGGCGTTGCGGATGCCACTTCCAGCAGCGCGGCCCGTGCCTGGCGGGGGTCGTGGCGGTAGTCCAGCGTAATGCTGATGTCGATACGGCGCCGCGGATAGGCGCTGAAGTTGATGATCGCAGCGGTGGTGATGCTGCTGTTGGGCATCACCACCACGCGGTTATCGGCGGTGCGCAGGCGGGTCTGGAAGACCCGGATCTGCTCGATGGTGCCTTCCTGGCTGGCAACCTGGACAAAGTCACCCTCGCGGAACGGCCGCAGCACGATCAGCATGATGCCGGCGGCGATGTTGGACAGCGAGTCCTTCATCGCCAGCGCAATCGCCAGGCCCGCGGCACCCAGCACCGCGATGATCGAGGTCACCGGCACCCCGAACTGCTGCAGGGCGATGATCCCCGTCACCACCAGCAGGGCGGCGTAGGAAAGGTAGCGCAGGAATCCGGACACGGTGCTGTCCGCGCCCACGCGATTGAGCACCCGCTCCAGCGCCGCGCTCAGCCGCCGCGACAGCCACACGCCTACTGCCAGGATCACGGCCACTGCGAGCAGGTCCAGGCTCTTGACCTCGAGCCACTGCAGCAGCCGTTCTCCGTCCAGGCGTGTCATAGGCAGTCCTTCAGCCCGCCTTCGACTTGGCCAGGCGCAGCCAGGTATCGACCACGGTGTCCGGGTTCAGCGACACCGACTCGATGCCTTCCTCCATCAGCCACTGCGCCAGGTCCGGATGGTCGCTCGGGCCCTGGCCGCAGATGCCGACGTACTTGCCGCGGGCGCGGGCGGTCTTGATGGCCATCGACAGCAGCTTCTTTACGGCCGGGTCGCGCTCATCGAACAGCCCGGCCACGATCGAGGAGTCGCGGTCCAGGCCCAGGGTGAGCTGGGTCAGGTCGTTGGAGCCGATGGAGAAGCCGTCGAAGATGTCCAGGAACTCGTCTGCCAGCAGGGCATTGGAAGGTACCTCGCACATCATGATGATCTTGAGATCGTTCTGACCCTGCTTGAGACCGTTCTCAGCCAGCACTTCGATCACGCGACGACCCTCGTCCAGCGTGCGCACGAACGGGATCATCACCCACAGGTTGTCCAGCCCCATCTGCTCGCGCACGCGCAGCACGGCTTGGCATTCCAGCGCGAAGGCGTCGGAGAAGGACGGATCGACGTAGCGGCTGGCGCCGCGGAAGCCGATCATCGGGTTCTCTTCCTCGGGCTCGTAACGCTGCCCGCCGATCAGGTTGGCGTATTCGTTGGACTTGAAGTCCGACATGCGCACGATCACCGGGTTCGGCGCCACCGAAGCGGTGAGGGTGGCGATGCCTTCCGCCAGACGATCAACGTAGAACGACACCGGATCGGCATAACCGGCGATACGCTCGTCAATCTGGCGCTTGATACCAGCGTCCTGCTTGTCGTATTCCAGCAGCGCCTTCGGGTGCACGCCGATATGGCTGGCGATGATCATTTCCAGCCGCGCCAGGCCGATGCCGGCGTTGGGCAGCTGGCCGAAGTCGAATGCGCGCTCCGGGTTGGCCACGTTCATCATGATCTTCAGCGGCGCCTCGGGCATGGCGTCCAGATCGGTGGTGATGCGTTCGAAGGGCAGGGCGCTGTCGTAGATGAAGCCGGTGTCGCCCTCCGCGCAGCTCACCGTCACTTCCTGCCCGTCCTGAATCAGATCCAGCGCGTTACCGGTACCAACCACTGCCGGCACGCCCAGCTCGCGGGCGATGATGGCCGCGTGGCAGGTACGGCCACCACGATTGGTGACAATCGCCGCCGAACGCTTCATCACCGGCTCCCAATCGGGGTCGGTCATGTCGGCCACCAGCACGTCGCCGGGCTGCACCTTGTGCATGTCGTCGACGGTGCGGATGATGCGCGCGACGCCGCTGCCGATGCGCTGGCCGATGGCGCGACCCTCGGCCACCACGGTGCCGCGCTCGCCCAGCTGGTAACGCTCCATCTGGGTCGCCTTGGCGCGCGACTTCACCGTTTCCGGGCGCGCCTGGAGAATGTAGAGCCGGCCGGTCACGCCGTCCTTGCCCCATTCGATATCCATCGGGCGGCCGTAGTGTTCTTCAATGGTCAGCGCCTGGCGGGCCAGTTCGTGCACGTCCTCATCGGTGATCGAGAATTTCGAGCGCAGCTCGGCCGGGGTGTCCTCGGTGCGCACGCGCTCGCCGGGAACATCGGAGTACACCATGCGCATCTGCTTGCTACCCAGCGAGCGGCGCAGGATGGCCGGCTTGTCCTGCTTCAGGGTGGGCTTGTAGACGTAGAACTCGTCCGGGTTCACCGCGCCCTGCACCAGCATTTCGCCCAGCCCGTAGCTGGAGGTGATGAACACCACATCGCGGAAGCCGGATTCGGTGTCCAGGGTGAACAGCACGCCGGAGGCGCCCGATCCCGAACGGACCATCAGCTGCACGCCGGCGGACAGCGACACTTCCTCGTGCTTGAAGCCATGGTGCACGCGGTAGGCGATGGCGCGGTCGTTATAGAGGCTGGCGAAAACTTCCTTGACCTTGATCACCACGTCATCGGCGCCGGTCACGTTGAGGAAGGTTTCCTGCTGGCCGGCAAAGCTGGCATCGGGCAGGTCTTCGGCGGTCGCCGACGAGCGCACGGCCACCGCGATGTCGCTGCCTCCATTCTCGGCGCACAGCTTGGCGTAGGCCTCGCGGATATCGCGGTCCAGCTCCGGCTGCAGCGGCGCATCCACCACCCAGCCGCGGATCTCCCGACCGGCCTCGGTCAGCGCCTGCACGTCTTCCACATCCAGGGCGCCAAGGCGATCGAAGATGCGCTGATACAGGGTGTTGTGGGCGATGAAAGCCTGGAATGCATCGGCCGTGGTGGCAAATCCGCCCGGGACGGTGACACCCAGCTGGGACAGGTTGCCGATCATCTCGCCTAGCGAGGAATTCTTGCCGCCGACCTGGTCCAGGTCATTCAGTCGCAGGTCTTGCAGCCACAGGATGTTGGCGGTCAAAGCGATGCTCCGGGAGGGAATTGGAAGGGAGGCCGGGTACTGTCCGGCGGAAACCGCGCTATTTTAGCAACCCTCCACGGTTTAAGGTCCGCCCCATGCCCACTGATTTGCCGCAGCTTCCCGTCAGGCCCGTGTTTTACGTCTCCGATGGCACTGGAATCACCGCCGAAACCATCGGCCACAGCCTGTTGACCCAGTTCGCCGAGGTCAATTTCCAGACCGAACGGATGCCGTTCATCGACAGTGAACAGAAGGCCCACCAGGCGGTCGCCGAGATCATCGCGGCGGGGGAAACGCACGGGACGCGCCCGATCGTGGTGAATTCCTGCGTCAACCCGGTGCTGAACGAGATTCTGGTCGGCAGCGGGGCGCTGATGCTGGACGTGTTTGCGCCGTTCATCCAGCCGCTGGAGGAACTGCTGGGTACCAAGCGCGAACTCAATGTGGGCCAGGCCCACGGCATGGTGGATTTCGACACCTATCATCGCCGCATCAACGCGATGAACTTCGCCCTCAGCCACGACGACGGCATGTCGGTGAACTACGACGAAGCCGAGGTGATCCTGGTGGCGGTCTCGCGGGCGGGCAAGACGCCTACGTGCATCTATCTGGCACTGCACTACGGCATCCGCGCGGCCAACTACCCGCTGACCGAGGAAGATCTGGAGCACGACCGGCTGCCGGCGCGGCTGCGCAAGCACCGCCGTAAGCTGTTCGGGCTCACCATTGATCCCCAGCGCCTGCACCAGGTACGACAGGAGCGGCGGCCCAATTCCCGCTACGCCGAGCTGGAAACCTGCAAGCGCGAAGTCGCGGCCGCCGAGACCATGTTGCGCATGGAACGGGTGCCCACGCTCAGCACCACGCACGCCTCGATCGAGGAGATTTCCAGCCGGATCCTGTCCCATCTGGACATTCATCGGGAAAAGTTCTGAGCGTGTAGCATCAGTTGCATGTCACACGTTGCCACCCGCACCAGGCGTCTTCCCGGGCTCAGCCGGCTGAGCTGGCTGATGGCGCTGTACGCGGAAAACCACGCGCTGTTGACCCGGCTGTTTGAGCCGGCCGACCTGCGGCCCGGCAGCTATCTGTCATCCGCCGGGGATGGCATCGACCTGCGGCTGGATGTGATCGCGTGCCACCGTTACACCACCGAACTCCGGCTGAGCTACGGGCTGTGCGATCCGATCACCGGCCAGCCCGATCCCTCCGCCTATCTGCGCCTCTACCACGATGCGAAACAGGTGGAGGCGACCCACTGTTACCTGGGTCGGCGCTGGCAGGACGTGATCGGCATGCACCCAACGCCCGCACGGCTGATGGGCCACCGGATGCAGATGAACACTTTCCTCGGCAAATGGCTGCACTACCTGGGCGAACGCGGCCACGGCGTCGCTACCCTGAAGCGCACGCTTATGCATAGCGTGGACCTGGATCAGCGCTCAGGCACCGTCCACAGATAGACCATGCTGCCGTTGACCTCCCGGGTGAGCTCCGGCTCCCACTCGTTGGCCATGTCGAACGAGTGGCTGACGATGCGGGTGCCCGGGCGCAGTTCGCTCAGCAGCTTCGGACGCAGCTTTACGTTCAGGCTCTGCAGCAGGTAGAGGGTCACCACCGTGGCGTCGCTGATATGGGCGTCGAACAGGTCGCCTTCGATGAAGGTCACCTTGTCGGTCACGCCGGCTTCTTCGGCATTGGCATTGGCTTCCATGATCCGCACCGGGTTGATATCGATACCCACGGCGCGGATCCCGAACCGCTCGGCAGCGGTCACCGGAATGCGGCCATCACCCGAACCCAGGTCGTAGAGCACGTCGTCAGGACCCACCTGCGCCATCTCCAACATCGCGTCCACCACCGGCTCGGGCGTGGGAACGTAGATCACATCCGGCGTGCGGGCAGGGGGTGGCGCACCTTCTTCAAACCGGGACTCCGGGCCGGTCACGGCGGTGACCGGAGGCAGATTCCCCATGTCGGGCTGAGCGGTCGCTTCCATGGCGGGCATGCGGGCTTCCACGGCTTCGTCCGCACACGCGGACAACAGGGGCACCAGCAGCACCAGGCAGGCAAGGGGTTTGATCACTTTCATTCGTGGCTCTCCCGTTCAATTGGATCGGATGGTTTCAGATACAGCAGCAACACCCCGCCGGCCAGAAGCACCGCGACGCCGGCCACCGCCCCGGCGCCGGTATAGGCCAGACTGGAGTAGAGCAGATACGCGCAGGTCAGGCAGAACAGCAGCGGGAGCAGGGGATACATCGGGACCCGGAACGGCCGCTCGATGCCTGGCGAACGGCGGCGCAGCACAAACAGGCTGATCCCAACCAGCAGGAAGAACAGCCAGAACACCGGCGCGGTGTACTCCACCGCCATCCTGAAGCCATCCATCGCCAGCGCTCCGACTGCGACGAGAAGCAGGGCAAGCGCCCCCTGGACCAGCATGGCGGTACGTGGCGACCCGCTGCGCTCATCCCATCGGCCGATGAAGGCCAGCGCCGGAAAGTCGCGGCCCACCGCATAGACGCTGCGCGCGCCGGTGATCATCGTCGCATTGGCCGACGTCAGCGCCGCGGCCACCACAATGCCGCTCATCAACAGCGCGCCGCGCTCACCGAACACGTGTCCCATCAGGTCTGCGGCGACCGCCTCCGAATCCGCCATGCCGCCCATTCCCAGCACGCGCAGATAGGCAAAGTTGATCAGCAGGTAAACCAGCGAGATCACCACCAGGCTCAGCACCAGGATCCGCGGCATCCAGCGCTGCGGGTCGCGCACCTCGGCGGTGATGTAGACGGCTTCGTTCCAGCCGCCAAAGGTCAGCAGCACGAACACCAGGATCAGCCCCATGGCACTGTCCCCGCCGGCAGGCGCCGCAACCGCGGTATCCCCCGGTGCCAGCAGCAAACCGGCCACGATGATCAGCACCACGCCGCCGATTTCCAGCACTGTCAGCCAGAACTGCGCCGCCGCTCCCTGGCGGATCCCCAGCCAGTTGATCGCTGTCAGTACAACCACTGACAGCGCAGCGTAGAGAGCGGCCGACCCGGCTCCCAGGTTGAACATCTGCGACAGGTAATCGCCCACCACGAATGCCAGCAGCGCGATCGATCCGGTCTGGATCACGGCCAGCCGTGCCCATGCATATAGAAACGCCAGGCGGGGCCCGTAGGCCCGACGCAGATAGCTGTAGTCGCCTCCGGCCTGCGGGTAGGTGGTGGCGAGCTCCGCGTAACAAAGCGCGCCAACGATCGACAGCGCGCCGCCCACCAGCCAGGCCCCCAGCATCACCGCTTCGCTGCCCGATGCACCGGCCACCAATGACGGCATGCGGAAGATGCCTGCGCCCACCACGATGCCGATCGTGATCGCAAACGCGTCCCGGGGACGCAGGCTGGGACGGGGCAGGGCGCTCGCCGGGGAGAAGCCCGGCCGCTGTCGTTTCAGATCCATGAAACTCCGCGACTCGAAACGCTGCGATATACGACGCAGCGCGAAAGACAGACAGCAAAAAGGCCCGCCGAAGCGAGCCTTTTGGCTTGAAGAAGTGGCGTCCCCACGGGGATTCGAACCCCGGTCGCAACCGTGAAAGGGTTGTGTCCTAGGCCTCTAGACGATGGGGACGCTGATGCAGTCATGATATCCGACCGGCCTGTGGCCGGATACCCTCTAAATTTTGGTGGAGCCAGGCGGGATCGAACCGCCGACCTCCTGCATGCCATGCAGGCGCTCTCCCAGCTGAGCTATGGCCCCACATCGTGTGGAGCCGGAAATTGTAATGGGGGTTTCCAAGAAGCGCAATACCCTCAGACACCTCGCGGCAACACTGTCAGGACCCGGGCGATGAATTCATGGAACTCCTTGAGATAGTTGCGAAGAAATTCAGCGGTCGAATCATCCGCGATCCCGCCGTCTTCATTGATCATCCCGTCCTTGAACTGAATGTAGGCCTCCGGCGCGTTCATCTGCGGCGAGTTGAGGAAGCCCAGGATGCTGCGCAGATGCTGCTGGCCCACGGCGGTGCCGATCGAACCCGGCGAGGTGCCGATCACGCCCGAGGGGATGTTGGCAAACGAGTTCGTGCCCCAGGGCCGGCTGGCCCAGTCGATGGCGTTCTTGAGGGCGCCGGGTATCGATCGGTTGTATTCGGGGGTGATGATCAGGATCGCGTCCGAGTTCTCGATCGCTTTCTTGAAGTTGCGGCCGACCTCGGGGTAGTCATCGTCGTAGTCGTAGCTGTACAGCGGCAGATCCTTGAACGGGATCTCCTGGAACTGGAGTTGTTCCGGGGCCAGCTTGAACAGCGCGTTGGCGAGCTTGCGGTTGATCGACTCGGTGGCAAGGCTGCCGACCAGGTAACCCACGTTGTATGTCTTCATCGTCGTCTCCAGGGTGGCGTATTGGCTTGCGGCGTGAGGGACACCGTTGCTTGAGCGAACCTAACGCACTGCATGTTCAGAAAGCGCATAGCCTTGAGGAGACTCGCCGCGAACGCGGCCCAGGCGCTGTTAATTTACATAATATACATTATGCGCAAAGCTTCGACGCAGGCTTGCCACGTGGTTCGCGACGATGGGACGCTGCCAAGGAGTCGGCCATGCGTCCCCCTTGCTGGCGTGACGCTGAGGCGTGCCCCAACTGGTGCGCCCGAGCGTACTACGAGAGAACGATCAACAACCGGCATTGGCTGCCGGAGCCCTGGCAAGGCTGGCGCTTCGCCGGCCGCTGGCTGATCAACCCGCACGGCGAGCGCATCGCTCCCCATCTGCTCGATCGGTGGATGTGTGGTCACCGTACTCTTGCATGCCACCACCACGCACTCACAGTGCTCTTTTGCCGCACTTAAGGGTGCCCACTGATTTGGATCCGCGGACTTAAGTGCCCAGATTTCCAGCCACCGCACTGAAGGGTGTACATTTTTGCCGTAGAGATGATCTTGGTCCTTGAGTTGGGTGCCGAAAATCGCAAAAGCCTTCATCGCCACGCCTCCGGTGTGATGTCCATGGCAGCAAGGTATAACGGTCGTTCGTAGCTGCTGAACAGAAAGCGCATCCGCTCATCGTTTCGCCCAAGGAACACCCATCGGAACTCCTCGTCGAACTGGAAGTTCGACCGAAACGGGTACGTGGGCTCTTCGTGCTGCTCGTCACCGAAGACATCAAACCCGCGCAGGATCAACAAGGAACGAACGAAAGTAGGATCGCGCGTCTCGGGCCGCCCCCGCCAACCAGCCAAGCGTGCAGTAACGGCCTCAAGGCGCTCAGCGGGTGCGGGGCGAAGATCGATCGTTTCGAAGGGAACATCCCTTTGGAGGGCAGCAGTAGATAAGGCCCTCACGACCGCCTCTTCTGCGATTTCTGAAGGACACACCACCTGGGAAGGCATCCATAACGTTGTGAATCCCCGGGCCACCTCATGAGCTTGCGCAACGACCACCGCCATGGCGTCTTCACCGACTTCGGTTTTACTGGCATCAATCATCAGTGCTGCCTCCGTCGAACACCCGTCTGAATTAGCGTGCCGATCCTGTACCCGCGTGGCTGCCCTCAACCTCCAGGCGCTTGGCTCATTGTTACTTTAGCGCCCTGGCGGATCTTAGTACGACCCTTCTTTACCACCTTCTTCGGCGCTGATGTCTTCCTGGCAAGCTCAAGCGCCTTCTCCAAAGCTGTCGAGAGCTCTCGCAAGTGGACCACCTGCGGCTCCAGCGCCTCAGCCCGGGCTCTCTGAATAGCAGCATCACGTAGTGCGCCTGCGGTGCCGGCGCGGAAGGCCTCCAGCTCCTTCTGACGCGCAACTTCCCTGGCTGTCTGTTCGTCAGACAACTTGGTCATGCGCTGCTTTAACTCTCGCGCTTCTTGCCTAGCGCGATCGATTTCGAGGTGGGCGCGGTCCTCTGCTGCCCGGACATGCTGCATCAGGCTCTCGCGCTCAGCCGCAGACTGCTCTTGGAGTGTCTGGAAACGCTTTACTAGGACTTGGCGCTGGCTGTCGGATTCGGCTAAACGCTCCAGCGCGGAGTCACGCTGTTCCCCCGAATCCCGTGCTTGTCCTTCCAATTGCCGAACCAAGCGCTCCAATTCATCTGACCGCGTCACAGCGAGATCCCTTGCTCGGTGAGCGGCAGCAACTTCTTGGCGCAAAGCCGCAGCCTCGTCACTAAAGGCTTCTCGATCTTTGCGGACCGCCTCACGTTCCAATGCCAAGGATTCGCGATCTGACGCCATGGAACTCTCGGCGACAGCTTCAGCATGATCCAGAGCCGTCGCCCACAATTTTCCTGCAAGGACAGCTACAGCCTCTGGGGCCCCTGGAAGATCCAAGCGTGTTTCATGTTCCAGTATTCGTTCCCCTAGCCCGCGCCACCAGGTCTCCATCCACCTGACGATCGTGTTCGGTGAACCGGTGCCCAAGTACGCACGGATGCGCTCGACCGTCGGTCGTTCGCCGGCGGTGACGAGTGAATCAGCCGCAGTGTGGACGTCATTTTCGGTGATACCACGTGCCATGGAGCCTCTCCTACGCGGGCGCCCTGCCCCGCACTTGACGTACTGGTGATAAGTGATGATTATCGCCAGTACACGCCCTATTTCATAACATACACTACATAGTATGAAACGAAATAACACACTTCCCGTCAGCGCCGCGACAGCCGCCAGCCTGGTGCTGCCGGAGCAGCTCGCCCAGCAAGCGGCCGACGCCGTGCGCGAAGTGCTCGCCGAAGCCGCGGCCGCCAACACCACCCGCAGCTATGCGACCGCCCTGCGCTACTGGGCCGGCTGGCACCAAGGCCGCTACGGCGTCGAGCTGACCTTGCCCGTCAACGAAGCGGTGGTCATCCAGTTTCTGGTCGACCACATCCAGCGCAAGAACAAGGCCGGCCTCGTCACCGAGATGCCGGACGCGCTGGACCAGGCGCTGGTGGCCGCCGGCCTCAAGGCCAAGATTGGGCCACTGAAGCTCTCGACCGTAGTCCAGCGGGTGGCCGTGCTGTCCACCGCACACAAGCTCAAGCGCCAGGCCAACCCCTGCGAGCTGCCCAGTGTCCGGACCCTGCTGAGCCGGGCCCGGCGCGCGGCAGTCAAGCGCGGCGAGCGGCCGACCAAGAAGACCGCGATCACCCGCGCCGAGCTGGAGGCCATGCTGGCCACCTGCGACGACAGCCTGGAAGGCCTACGCGATCGCGCCCTGCTCTGCTTCGGGTTCGCCAGCGGCGGCCGCCGGCGTAGTGAGATCGCGGCCGCGGATATGCGCGACCTGCGCAAGGTAAGCGAAGACGGCTACATCTACCGGCTAGAGTATTCAAAAACCCAGCAGTCCGGTGTCACGGTGGACTCGACCCCGGACAAGCCGATCATGGGCCGCAGTGCCGAGGCGCTGGCTGCCTGGATCAACGCGGCGGGAATTCACGAGGGGGCGATCTTCCGGCGGATCTGGAAGGGGCGGGTCGGCCCTGCCCTGCTCCCGGGTTCAGTGGCCGCAATCGTGAAGCGACGGGCCCGGTTAGCGGGGCTGGAGGGGGATTTTGGGGCACACAGTCTCAGGTCGGGGTTTGTGACTGAGGCGGGTAAGCAAGGGGTGCCGTTGCCGGCCGTAATGGCGATGACCGAGCATCGCTCGGTGGCGAGCGTGATCGGATATTTCCAGGCAGGCGCTGCGGAAGACAATCCTGCGGCCCGATTACTGAAGTAAAGACCCGTCACCGCTGACTTGTAGACGTCCGCTGTCGGCCAGAAGCGGACGTTCTGGCTGACCCGAACTGCCGCTTCGAATCCACTCTTTCAGAGGGTCGGCAGGGATTCGTGTAAAAAACGGCCAAAGGTGAGCTAACTGCCTGTCATAGCTGACTTTCTTGGCCGCTCCAGCCACGCTTCAGAACGGAGCATTTCTTCTTCGAGGACCGGACAACGGGCCGTAACTCGTTATTTCACCTCGTCCCGGTAACTCCGCCAAGCCATACGGAGTACCCGCCAGGCGGACCGCAGAAACATCAGCAACAGTCCACCAGCGATGACCAGATCGGGCCAGCCTGCATCGAACAGCCACACGCCGGCGGCCGCCAGCAGCACCGCAACACCCTCGTACAGATCGTTGCGCGAGCACTCCCACGCCGATGACATGTTCACGTCGCCAAAGCGGTACGGCGTCAGCAGCCACAGGCACAGGGCGTTGAACGCAAGATTGATCACGGCGGCGATGCCGATGGCCTCGAAGATCGGCACCTCCGGATGGGCAAGGCGCCAGCCGATCTGGATGGCGACAGCCACCGCGGCACCGAGGATCAGCAATCCCTTGAACAGCGCCACCTTGGCCTTGGCGCGCAGGCTAGCGCCGATCACTGCCAGGCTCAACAGATAGGTCAACGCATCGCCGAGGTTGTCGAGGCTGCCTGACAGCAACGAGGACGATCCGCTGTAAATCGCCGCCGTGATCATCATCACGAAGGTGGCGATGTTGATCGCCAGCACGATCATCAACACGCGCCGCTGCCCCGCCTCCAAGGCGCGGATATCCACCGTGCTTCCGCAGCCGCACGAATCACTCATGATCATGTCTCCAAGTCGAGCGGGCGTCCGAGGATTTGCGGCCCGCTTCCAGGTCGGCGATCCTAAACCCCGGAGTCGCTACAGGGTCAAGCCCATGAAGATTGGAGAGGTCGCGGAGCGCAGCGGGTGCCATCCCGAAACCGTGCGCTACTACGAGCGCATCGGGTTGTTGCCTGCCCCGCCGCGTACGGCGGGCGGGTATCGCGACTACCGTCCCGCCGACGCGGATCGACTGCGTTTCATCAGTCGTGGACGCGCACTGGGCTTCTCCCTGGAGGAGATCCGCAGCCTGCTGGGCCTGGCCGAGGATGACGGACTGTCGTGCCAGGATGTCGACCGGCTTGCCCGCGGGCACCTGCACGACATCCAGACCCGGCTCAGCGACCTGCAGCGGATGGCCTCGGAGCTCGAGCGGGTGATCGGCAGCTGTAGCGGCGGTGGGCGCGGCCAGTGCGCCATCCTCGACACACTGCGACACCCGCCGACAAGCACCCGGGAGTGACACGGGCGACTTCGACAGCATGGCTAGTCAACGCGTCGCCACCCGTCGCATCAGGGGTATGTAGGCCAGCATGGCGGTCAGTTCGACCAGCGTCTGGGTGACGATCACCGCCGGTACGATGGGAAGCGCGTCAGGGACGGACAGGGCCAAGGGCAGTATCACCAGCGAGTTGCGCGTGCCTGACGCGAACGCCACCGCCCGTTTCGCCGGGACGTCCAGCTTGAAAAGCCGAGCGATTGCGAGGCCGAGCACGGGCGCGATGATCGCGAACGCTATGTAGAACGGCAGGACCGAGAGCGCCGCATTGCTTGCCGGACCGAGCTGCGGTGTCACCGCCGCGATCACGATGAAGAGCACGCCCGCGGTCGCAGGTACGGGCAGCACGCCGCTCAAGTCAGCAACACGGGCTGCCGTCGGCGAGCGAGACGCGGCGGCCTGCAGGAGCGCCGCAAGCAGCAGCGGGATCGCGATCAACCAGACAAACGCATGCAGGAATGGGCCTGCCTGGACCAGTGACGCCGATTCTGCCCCCATGAAAACGCCGAGGTAGACCGGCAGCAGCAACATCTGCACCAACAGTAGAACCGGCGTTGCGGCGAGCAGCAGCGAGGAATCCGCCTTACCCAGGTGGGAAAACGTGACCACATAGTCGATGCATGGGCACAGCAGGACGAAGAGGAAGGCAACGCGGATCAGCGGCTCTGCAGGCAGCAGCGGCAACATGGCCGCGACTAGGATTGGCACGACCACGAAGTTCGCAACGAGCAGTGCACCGAGGAAACGCCTGTTCACCAACGCGGCCCGCAACTTGACCAATGGCACCTGCAGGAAGGTGACGAACAGCATCAGTGCCAACGCAGGATTGATCAGGACTTCCAGCCTTCCGGTGGCAGGCACGGTCCACGCAATGGCAAAGCCGAGGGCGATCGCCGAAAAGTAGATCGGGATCTGGTGCCGCTCCAGCCCGTCGCGTACATCGGCCAGTCCCGTCACGACTTCAGCCACATCGTTTGCAGGGGCGCCAGTCGCCTGGACAGCGAGCACCTTGGGTCCCGGGAAGTCTGCCGCAAGCGCCATTTGCTAACCATGTTCTTCCCCATTCGCATCCCGCAGGATCTCGACACCACCTTTGAGGGCGATTGCCGCCACGGCAAGCCCTACGACCAGGTCGGGCCAGGCTTGCCCGGTCCAGAGCACGAGTCCGCCACCCACAAGTACGCCTGCGTTGGCGATGAAATCGTTGGTGCTGAAGGTGGTCGCGGCGCGCACGTTCACATTGGCCTGCCGGATTTGCTTGAGCAGCCACACGCATGTCGCGTTTACCAGGCCGGCCCCCAACGCCATCGCCATCATCGTCGTGCCAATGGGCTCGGCGTCACCCAGGAACCGACGGCCCACGTCGACCAGGATTCCAGCGGCGAACAGGATCAGTAGCCAGCCGGACACCTTGGCCGCCGACCTTTTCCAGGCTTGTGAGCGACTGAGTGCGAGCAGGGTGATGATGTAGACGGCGCTGTCGGACGCATTGTCCAGTCCATTTGCGATCAGAGCGCTTGAGCCGGCGGCGACGCCCGTGACCCCAAACCCCGCGGCAAGCGCGAGGTTCAGGGCGAGGACGATCAACAGGATCCGGCGCTGGTGCGCGTCGTGTATCTCGATCTTCTCTTCACTCAACTCAGTGGGCCTCCAGTTGCGGCTTCGCTGCGTCGCCGCGATGCAGAAGACGGTAAAGGGTGGGCAGGACAAGCAGGGTGAGCAGCGTTGAAGACACGATCCCGCCGATCACGACGGTGGCGAGCGGACGCTGCACCTCCGCGCCCGCGCCGACATTGAGCGCCATCGGGACGAAGCCGAGCGACGCCACGAGGGCAGTCATCAAGACCGGCCGCAGCCGCCCGAGCGCGCCGTTGAAGACCGCGTCGTCCAGCGACTGGCCTTGTTCGCGCAGGTTGCGAATGAAGGCGATCATGACCAGGCCGTTGAGCACGGCCACGCCGGACAGCGCGATGAAGCCGACACCTGCGGTGATCGACAGCGGGATGCCGCGCAGTGCCAGTGCGGCCACACCGCCCGTCAGCGCCAGCGGCACGCCGCTGAACACGATCACCGCATCCCTGGCCGAGCCGAATGCCATGAACAACAGGCCGAAGATGAGGACCAACGTCACCGGTACCACGACTGCGAGCCGCCGACTGGCCGAGATCAACTGCTCGAACGTGCCGCCGTAGTCGATCCAATAGCCTTCCGGCACGTTCACCTGCTGCCCGACGCGCTGCTGCAGCTCTTCGACGAAGGTGCCCAGATCGCGATCGCGCACGTTGGCGGTCACCACCACCCGGCGCTTTCCGTTCTCGCGGTTGATCTGGTTGGGCCCCAGCAGGCTTTCGACCCTCGCGACCTCCCGCAACGGTATGGTTCGCGCAGTTGCCCAACTGGGGTCCAGGCTCGATCTGTCCGCGTTTGCATCGTCGGACAAAGGGATCGGCAGGTCCTGAAGGGCCGCCGGATCGACGCGCATCTGTTCCGGCAACCGGACCACGATGTCGAACCGGCGGTCGCCCTCGAACAGCTGGCTGGCAACCTGGCCACCGACCGCGGTGGCAACGGTCTGCTGCACAACCCCGGGATTCAAGCCGAAGCGCGCAAGCGCCGCACGATCCGGCACGATCGTCAGCAGTGGCAAGCCGGTCGCCTGTTCGGTCTTGACGTCGGCTGCGCCCTCGACCTGCCTGGCAACGGCCTCGACCTGTTCGGCCACCTCGACCAGCGTGTCCAGGTCATCGCCGAACACCTTGACCGCCACGTCCGCACGCACGCCGGAGATCAGCTCGTTGGTCCGCATCTCGATCGGCTGCGTGAACTCGTAGTTGTTGCCTGGGAGCGTCGCCACCGCCGCCTCGATCTCGTCGAGCAGTACGTCCTTGGGCTTGCGTGGGTCGGGCCACTGCCCGCGTGGCTTCATCATCAGGAAGGTGTCGGCGACGTTTGGTGGCATCGGGTCGGTAGCCACCTCGGCCGTGCCGATCTTGCTGAACACCCGCTCCACTTCGGGAAGCTGCATCAGCCGCTCCTCCACGGCGAGCTGCATCTTCACCGACTGCTCCAGGCCAGTGCCCGGGATGCGGATCGCATGCATGGCGACGTCACCCTCGTCCAGGCTGGGAATGAACTCGCTGCCCAGGCGCGTGGCGACAAGCAGGGACACGGCAACCAAGACAAACGCCCCGGCAAACACCCAGTTCTGCCGACGGAGCGACCACGAGAGCAACGGCTTATAGCCGCGTCGCACCCACTGGACCAGCCGGTTCTCCTTCTCCTGGACCCGGTTGCCCATGAAGATCGCGATGGATGCGGGAACGAAGGTGAGTGACAAGACCATTGCACCGGTGAGGGCCAGCACCACCGTGATCGCCATGGGATGGAACATCTTTCCCTCGATCCCGGTCAGCGCGAAGATCGGCAGGTACACCGCGGCGATGATGAACATGCCGAACAGGCTGGGCCGGATGACCTCGACCGTGGCGGTAGCGGTCAGGTCGTTGCGCTCCTCGCGCGTCAGCGACCGGCCAAGCCGATGCTGCATCTCGCCAAACCGGCGCAGGACGTTCTCGATAATGATGACCGCGCCATCGACGATCAGGCCGAAGTCGAGTGCACCCAGGCTCATCAGGTTGCCGGACACGCCGCCGCGCACCATTCCGGTGATCGTGAACAGCATGGCCAGGGGAATGACGGCTGCGGTGATGAGCGCGGCGCGGAAGTTTCCCAGCAGCAGGAACAGGACCACGATCACCAGTAGGGCGCCCTCGACCAGGTTCTTCGAGATGGTCTGCATGGTGCGTTCGACCAGCGCAGTGCGGTCGTAGACCGCCGTCGCGGTGACGCCTTCTGGCAGGCTCGCGTTCGCGTCCTGCAGCTTCGCCGCCGCGGCCTGCGCGACGCTGCGGCTGTTGGAGCCGACCAGCATCGACACGGTGCCCAGCACGACCTCTTCGCCGTTCTGGGTGGCCGCGCCCGTACGAAGCTCCGGGCCTTCACCCACCTGCGCCACGTCCGCAACCCGGATCGGCAGGCCTTCGCGCCGGTCCAGCACGATGTTGCGGATCTCGTCGATCCCGCCGACCTGGCCGGGCACGCGCACCAGGTACTGCTGGCCGTTGCGCTCGATGTAACCGGCGCCCATGTTCTGGTTGTTGGCGGCCACCGCGTCGACGATGTCCTGCAGCGTGAAGCCGAGTGCGACCAGCTTGGACGGGTCCGGCGTGATATGGATCTGCCGCTCGAAGCCGCCCATCGTGTTGACTTCGGTCACCCCCGGGGTGTTGCGCATCTGCGGCCGGATGACCCAGTCCTGCAGGGTGCGCAGGTCGGTGGGGCTCCACTGGCTGCCATCCGGCTTGGTCGCGTCGGGCGCCGCATCCACGGTGTACATGAAGATCTCGCCCAACCCGGTCGAAATCGGGCCCATTTCGGGCTCCAGGCCCTCCGGAATCTGCGAGCGGATCTGCTGCAGGCGCTCGGCCACCTGCTGCCGGGCGAAATACAGGTCGGTGCCGTCCTCGAACACGACGGTGATCTGCGACAACCCGTACCGGGACAATGAGCGCGTGTAGTCGAGACGGGGCAAGCCGGCGAGTGCCGTCTCAATCGGATAGGTGATCCGCTGCTCGGATTCCAGTGGCGAGTAGCCGGGCGCCTCGGTGTTGATCTGCACCTGGACGTTGGTGATGTCCGGCGTTGCATCGATCGGGAGCCGGGTGAAGCTCCAGATGCCCACACCGATCAGCCCGAGGGTCAGCACCAGCATCATCCAGCGATGCCGAATCGAGAACCGGACGATCCGCTCCAGCAGACCGGCCTGGCGGACTGTGGTGTCAGTGGTCATGCGACGCGCCCTCCTTGCCGATGTCCGCCTTGATCAGGTAGCTCTCCGCGACGACGACCTCCTCGCCGCCGCTCAGGCCCGAGAGGACCTGCGCCCGCGTGGCATCGCGGGCGCCGAGTTCCACGTGTCGGGCCAGGTACGTCTCGCCTTCACGTACGAACACGGCGTCCTGGCCATCCATCGACTGCAGCGCGGTCAACGGCACCATCAGGTCAACCGGCTGCTGCGCGACGGTGATCCGCGCCTTGACTGCCGTTCCCGGCCGCCACTGGTTGTCGGCGTTGTCGATCGTTGCGCGGGCGACTGTGCTCTGGCTGGCCGTGGCCATGCCCGGGAGCACACGTTCGAGCGTGGTGTGGACCGTCTCGCCATCGCTCATGCGGGTGACCGCGACCGGCACGCCAGGCTGGATGTGCTGGGCGTCGGCGCCAAAAATGTGGAGGTCGACCCAGAGCTGCGAGAGATCGGCGATCTGGAACAGGGGCGCACCCTCGCTGGCCAGGCCGCCGACCGAGGCACTGCGCTCGACGACCACGCCGGAGATCGGCGCGGCAACGCTGTAGGTGCTCAGGCTCAGGTTGCTCTCGATCGTCGCCAGCGTCTGCCCGGCGCGGACCGGGTCGCCGACGTTGGCGCGCAACGAACGGATCGGGCCAGGGAAACGGGCGGTGACCTGCGCAACACGACCCTCAACCGGGGTCAGCAGGCCTTGCACCTCATGCTCGTCGGCGATCACGCCGGGGCCGGCCGGCTGGGTCTTGATACCGGACTTTTCAGCGATTTCCGCAGGGATGACCGTGCTGGCGACTTCATCCGCCTCATGGCCGTGTTCGTCGGCCTCCGTTCCGTGGTCGGCGGCGTCGTTCGCATGTGCGTCCTTGGCCGGCTGGTCCGGCTCGCCACCGCAGGCTGCGAGGACCAAGGCCAGCGCCAGTGCCGGAATCAGGTGGACAGGCTTCATGGGGTTGCTCCTTGGTTGTGTTGCAGGCCCGGGCCGGCGACGAATGCCTGGCCGGTCAGCCGCTGGATCTCGATCAGGGCGCGCTGGGCTTCCAGCGCCGCCGCCAGCTGTTGCTGCCGTGCGGCGGCGTGCTCCGCCTGCAGGCTCGACCACTCCAGATAACTGGCGGCGCCTGCGCGGTACGCGGTGGCGGCCGCGGCTTCGGCCTTGGCCAGACGTGGAAGCACGTCCTCACCTAGCCGCTGTGCTTCCAGGCGGGCCACTCCGAAGCGGCCATGCGCCTCAGCGAGGGTGGAGTAGAGCGACAGCCCCATGGCCTCCCGTTCGATTTCCAGCGCTGTCAACTCGGCGCGTGCGGCACGGATGCCCGGCTGTGCCCGGCGAGTGGTGCCCAGCGGGATAGAGACACTGCCGACCAGGCCGAAGTCATCGCCATCGGTCATCCGCCGGACGCCAACCTGCCAGTCGAGGTCGCGGGTCGCCTCGCTGCGCGCCAGCTGCAGGCGCGCCTCGCCAATGCGCCGCTGGTCGACGAACTGCGCCAGCTCGGGGGTGCGTTGCAGCCAGTCGGCGAGCACCGCGAAGTCCGCGACCTGGGGCACGGCCAGCGGATCGCCGCCGACGATCTCGAATGCAGGATCGCGCTCGCCCCACAGGGCCGCAAGGTGCTGGCGGGCAGCCTCCCCGCGTTGCCCGGCTCGCGCGCGATCCAGTTCCGCCCGCGCCAGGGCGGCCTGCGCGGTGAGCACGACCGACTCGGGCGAAGCGCCGGCGTCGTGACGCCGGCGTGCCGCAGCGACGGTGCGCTCGCGCTGGTCGATATCCAGCTGCGCGAGCTCGCCTTGGCGTTGTGCACCGACGACCGCCAGGTAGCGGCGGGCCACTTCGGCCAGGAGATCCAGCCGCCGCGCCTCGCGCCCGATGGCCAGCGCATCGATCCGGCTTTGCGCGAGTGTGCGGCGGGCATCGAGCTTGCCGCCGCGCTCCAGCACGGAGGCGAGGCTCAGCGTGATCTCGGCGCCATCCAGGCCGCTGGCCGGGCCGGTACCGAGCACGTTCTCGAGCTCGGCTCCAGCGACCAGGGCCGGGCGCAGGGAGGCACGATCCAGCTCGGCTTCCAGCGCCTCATGGCGGGCACCAAACAGGCGCAGATCGGGGTGTGTATCGGCAACGCGGAGGAAAGCGTCGTCCAGGGTGAGGGGGTCGGCGGCGTGCGTGGGGAATGCCACGGCACACACGGCGACGAACACGGCCAGGGCCGCTGATCGCAAAAGCATGAGGGTTGCTCCGATGAATCGAATTGACGGGTGCCGGCGTCAAGCCGACGACGCGGTCATCCGAAGATCGGAGGCTTGAACGGGCTCGGTAGAGGCACGGCCGACGGGGGCGACGCCTTCTCAACCACCAGCCGGTCGGCTACCGGGAGAGTGGACAGGGGCTCCAGCACCGGCAATACGGCTGCGGCTGAACCACAGCAATGCGCGAAATCCAGCAACAGGTGCAACGTCTCCGATCCGTCTTGATCGTGCGCGTCCGCCGCGGCGAACTCCGCGCCCAGATCGTTGGCATGCGGCCCGTGGCTGTGCGCGCCCGATGGATCGTGCGCGAACTCATGCATTTCGCCGACGGCCGTCATCACCGGTTGGAACGCCAACCCCAGCGCAAGCATACCCAGCACGACGACGCGCAGGAGCGGCAACAGGAAGCGGGGATGCAGTCGGATCATGGCCGCACAGGGTACCTGCGGATGATGGGGTTATACAATTCCGCTGAATGCGTCGAGAGGGCTACAGGGAAAAGGCGCGTTCCAGTTGTCGGCCATGGCACCGCTTGTACTTGTTTCCGCTGCCGCACTGGCACGGCTGGTGATCGCGCAGCCCCGACGACAGTGCGTGTCCAGGAACTGGTGCGCCTGCTGCAGCGGTTCGATTTCATGCGCGGGGACACTGACCTCGCCGGGAGCCGCCGGGATGCCCCGGCTCAGTCTCTTCCTGGGGGCTCTTGCCGTTGCATGGGCTGCTAGCCCTTCGATGGCAGACAACAATACCCGGACTGCGCTCTACGAGGTCATGCGGTCGGGCTTGGCTGCCTGAGTGATCCGTGGGACGAAGTGGTGCGCGATGTTCCAACGAGACGTCCGCTTTGGGTCGGAAGCCGCACTTCCCTACCCCCGATAAACATCCCTAACCAACCCGCCCGGCCCCACGGTCGGTTGCTGACCAAAGCTGCCGACGCATGCGTCGTCCAATGTTCATCGCCGGGAGCCGGTTTACCCAATCGACGATGTTGACCCTCCGCCAAGGCAGAAATTTGGAGCTATACAACTCGCTGCCCAGGTAACTTCAGATGCTGCTTCTCGGGCGGCAGAAGCGATCGTAAGAAGTCGTTCCACTCCATGTTCTTTGCTTCGCAGAGCTTCTCGACTTCTTCAAGCAACCAAGGCGAGAACTGGATGAAGGATGTGTTCCCAGCGGCCTGATCGTCGACTGCGGCACTGAGGAACCAGCTCAGCGCTGCAAACTCGTCACTCGTGCCGGCGACGGGTACGCTGTCGACCACCACAGTCCAGTTTTCTTCAGCGTCGCCTTCGACGTAGGCGAGAAGAGCGCCATGGACGTCCACAAGCTCCGCGACGATGTTTGGCTCCGCATCGAGGGCGGCTACCCACTTCGCAACCTTGGTTTGGCTAGCGACTACGCGGGATAGGGCCGCTTCTTGCTTCTTACGGCGATCTTTCAGCTTTGCCTTTCGTTTTGCATCCGACTGCTTTCCCACGACAGCACCAAGCGCCCTAGCCCAAACCGAGACAATAGCGCGGGTGCAGTTGCATCACCATCCCCTTCCCCGACCACCCTGACGCCAAGGCCTTTGGCCCTATCCGCTTGGCGTGAGGAGTCGACCTTCCCCCGACAGACATCCCTAATCCGGCTCTGTGATACGTCCCTGGAAACTTGTCGCGGCCACGGTCCAGGCCCAGTCAGCACGCCGCTCTGCCCCGGCGACCGTTTCTCAATGCCCACTACGGCCCATTGCCCTATCATTGGTTCGGAATGAGGTGCAGGGGGATCGCCTTGGGCAGTACGCCGGTCGAAAGTAATTTCTGGTTCCTCCGCGGGCATGATCCCGTGTTCCTGATACTCGCCTCCATGGCCGAGCAGGTCTTCGCTGCCGACCCGAACACGACACTCATCAAGCTACGCCAGCTGGGCGAAGCGTTTGCGAAGGATCTGGCAGGCCGAGCTGGCCTCCAGGTGGATGAGCGCTCGTCGCAGGCCGATCTCATCTTCCAGCTCTCCCGGGAACTGCGGCTCGATCCGCGGATCCGGGAGCTGTTCCATGTCCTGCGCGTCGAAGGCAACAAGGCCACCCACGGTTTCGCTACTCGGCATCGCGAGGCGATGGACGGCCTGAAGATCGCCCGCGAGCTGGCTGTCTGGTACCACCGCGCGTTCGGTCGGGACTCGGCGGACTTCAAGCCCGGCCCGTTCTCGCCTCCCAGCGACCCGGCAGCTCCCTTGCGCGAGGTCCAGGCCGAGGTGAAGCAGCTCCAGGCGCAGCTGGACGCGGCGCGCAAGGCACATGACGAAAGCCTGCAACTGGCGAATCTGCAGCAGGAGCAGTCCGAACTCCATGCCGCCCTCGCCGAGGCCATGGACGTTGAGGCAAGGGAGCAGGCCGCGTTGGTCGCGGAGCGCGAACGCGAGCTTGCACAGCTGCGGGAGGAATTCGACCAGCGCATCGCGGGGATGTCGCAAGCGCCCGACCCACAGGTTGTGGACACCGAAAAGGTCCAGGCCGCCACGCACCGCGCCAGCCAGGGTTTCGACCTGAGCGAGGACCTCACCCGCATCCTGATCGACCAGCAGCTGCAGGACGCGGACTGGGAAGCCGACTCGCTTGAACTGACGTACGCCAACGGCACTCGCCCCGAGAAAGGCGTGAACCGCGCGATAGCGGAGTGGCCCACGCGCGTTGCCGGAGCGAACGCCGACTACGTCCTGTTCTGCGGCCTGGTGCCGGTCGCCATCGTCGAAGCCAAACGCAAGCGGATCAACGTCGCCGACCGGATCCTACAAGCCGAACGCTATGCACGCGATCTCGTCCCGTCCGGCGATCTGCAGCCGGCATGGCGCGAGGCCGGACTCACCGCTCCCTGGCCTGATGGCCAGGACGGCACCTTCCACGTTCCGCTGGCGTTTTCCTGCAACGGACGCCCTTACATCCGGCAGCTGGCCGAGCAGTCCGGCATCTGGTTCCGCGACCTGCGCCGCCCCTCCAACCTCAGGCGTGCCCTGCAGGGATTTCATACGCCCGACGGCATCGCCGACCTGCTCAGGCGCGACGTCGACGGCGCGCAGTCACGGCTGGCCGAGGAAGGCATGGCCTACCTGCGCCTGCGCGACTACCAGCAGCACGCGATCCAGGCGGTCGAGGACGCCATGGCCGCCGGCCAGCGCACCAGCCTGCTGGCCATGGCCACCGGCACCGGCAAGACCCGTACCATCATCGGGCTGATCTACCGCCTGCTGAAGACCGAGCGCTTCCGCCGCATCCTGTTCCTCGTCGACCGCTCCGCGCTGGGCGAACAGGCCCAGGACGCCATGGGCGAGATGCGACTGGAGCAGAACCAGACGCTCTCCCAGATCTACAACCTGGACGGCCTGCAGGACACCTCCACCGCGGACGAAGCGCGCGTGCAGGTGGCCACCGTGCAGGCCATGGTCCGCCGCATCTTCCAGTCCGACTCCCCTCCCCCGATCGACACCTTCGACTGCATCGTCGTGGACGAAGCCCACCGCGGCTACACCCTCGACCAGGAGATGACCGAGGGCGAGCTGGCCGTCCGCAACCACGCGCAGTACATGTCGCAGTACCGGCGCGTGCTGGATTATTTCGATGCCCATCGCGTTGGCCTGACCGCGACGCCCGCCAAGCACACCACCGACATATTCGGAAAGCCGGTCTACACCTACAGCTACCGCGAGGCGGTCGCAGACGACTGGCTGATCGACCACGAGCCACCGATCCGCTACGAAACCCTGCTCAACACCAAGGGCATCCACTTCGAGCGCGGCGAACAGGTCAACGTGGTCAACGTCCAGACCGGCGAGGTCGACACCACGGAGCTGGAGGACGATCTCGACTTCAACGTCGAATCCTTCAATCGCCGCGTCATCACCCCGGCCTTCGACCAGGTCATCTGCGAACAGCTGGCGCGCGAACTCGATCCAGACGGCGACGAGAAGACGCTCATCTTCTGCATCAGCCAAGCCCACGCCGAACGCGTGAAGCACCTTCTGGACGAAGCCTTCAAGGCCGTCCACGGCGATCAGTACAACCAGGCCAGCGTGGCCATCATCACCGGACGCAGCGACAAGGTGGACGCGCTGATCCGGCGCTACAAGAACGAGCGCCACCCGAACATCGCCATCACCGTCGACCTGCTCACCACCGGCATCGATGTGCCCGCCATCTGCAATCTGGTGTTCATGCGCCGGGTCCGCTCGCGCATCCTCTACGAACAGATGAAGGGCCGGGCTACCCGCCGCTGCGACGACATCGGCAAGACCGTCTTCCGTATCTACGACCCGGTGGACCTGTACGCCGCGCTGGAAGAGGTCGACACCATGAAGCCGCTGGTGAAGGATCCCAACGTCAGTATCGAACAGCTGCTGCACGAGCTGAAGGATCCGCGCAGCTTGGCCGCGCCCGGCGGCAACGGCGACAGCCATGCACAGGACGTCCTCGACCAGCTCGGCCAGAAGCTGATGCGCGTGCTGCGCAAGGCCGCGCATCGCGCCGCCGCCAAACCGACGCTGCGCGACAAGCTGGACCAGCTCGAGGCCGCGTGGGGCGTGGCACCGGAGCGGCTGCACACCCACCTGCACGCACTGGGACCGCAGGCCGCCGCGAAGTTCCTGCACGCGCAGCCGCTATTGCTCCAACAGCTGGCCGAGGTCGGCGCCCTGCTCGGCTCTGACCACTACCCGATCATTTCCACGCACCAGGACGAACTGATCGACCGCCAGCAGAACTACGGCGTGCACGAGCAGCCCGCCGATTACCTGGAGAGCTTCAACCGCTTCGTCCGCGAGAACCTCAACCAGTCGGTCGCCCTGAGCGTGGTCGTCACCCGCCCCCGCGACCTCACCCGCGCCCAGCTGCGCGAAATCCGCCTGCTGCTGGACGAGCACGGCTTCAGCGAAGCCAACCTGCGCGGCGCCTTGCGTGAGAGCACGCAGCAGGAAATCGCGGCCAGCATCATCGGCCATATCCGCCGTGCTGCCCTGGGCGAAGCGCTGGTCCCGTTCGAACATCGCGTGGGCCGCGCCATGCAGACCATCTACGCCAGCCGTGCCTGGACGCCACTGCAGCGGCGCTGGCTGGAGCGTCTCGCCCAGCAGCTCGTGCACGAGGTGGTGCTGGATCGCGAGGTGGTGCAGCGCAACTTCGAGGCCGATGGGGGCGCACCCAGGCTCGACAAGTTGCTCGATGGCCAACTCGACCAGATTCTGAATGACATCGGCGAGCAGCTCTGGCACCAGGCCGGATGAGGTGCAGATGAGCCGAATAGCGGGTATATTCGGCTCACCAATCGAGCCAAATACACCACATATTCAGCTCATGCAAGCTACCCCATGACCCTGCCCCCTTGGATCTGGCAGCAGCCCGCCTGGCCCCGTTTCACATGGGACGCTACGGCGCTGGCCTGCCTGCTGCGCGACTGCCAGCAGGTCCAAGGCCAGCTGCTCGGCATGGCCGGAGCCGCCGCCGGCGACCTGCAGGCCGAGGACGCGCTGGACACCCTGCTCTCCAACATCGTCGACTCCTCGGCGATCGAGGGCGAGCAGCTAGACGTGGGCTCGGTGCGCTCGTCGCTGGCCCGCCGCCTGGGCCTGGCCGACGAACCGGCGCGCCCCACCGCCGCCCACGCGGAAGGCTTGGCCGAGCTGATGCTCGACGCCACCCGCAATGCCGATGCCCCGCTCGACCTGGCGCGGCTGCTGCAGTGGCATCGCTGGCTGTTCGCTGCCAACGACGACCTGCTGCCCACGGGCATCCGCGTCGGTGCGTTGCGCGGCAGCGAGCCGATGCAGGTGGTGTCGGGACGCATCGACCGCCCGACGGTGCATTTCGAAGCCCCGCCCCGCGACGGACTCGAAGCGCAGGTGGACGACTTCATCGGCTGGTTCAACGCCTCGCGTCAGGACAGCGCGCTGGATCCCCTGCTCCGGGCCGGTGTGGCGCACTTCTGGTTCGTCACCCTGCACCCGTTCGACGACGGCAACGGCCGCCTGACCCGGGCCCTGACCGACCTTGCCCTCGCCCAGGCCCAGCCGCAGGCCATCCGCTTCCACGCCATGTCGGCCAGCATCCTCGAGGACCGCGCCGGCTATTACCGCGTGCTTGAAGCCAGCCAGAAGGACGGCCTCGACATCACCGCTTGGCTGAAGTGGTTCCTGCGTACCCTGCACGACAGCCTGACCCGCGCCCTGCACCGCATCGACCGCGTGCTGGCCAAAGCGCGTTTCTGGCAGGCCCACCGCGAACAGGCGCTGTCCGCCGAGCAGGCCAAGGTGCTCAACCGCATGCTGGACGGTGGCGAACGCGGCTTCGAACAGGGCCTGACCGCACGCCATTACCAGGCGGTCGCGAAGGTCTCCAAGGCGACCGCCACCCGCCACTTGGCCGACCTGCTGGAGAAGGGCTGCATCCGTCGCCTGCCCGGTGGCGGCCGCAGCACCCGCTACGAGATCAACGCCCCGGCACCGGGCATCCCGCTGCCGCCCTGCCCCACTTCCACTGAAGAACCCAAGGCATGACTCACAACGACATCGTCCAGAAGCTCTGGAACCTCTGCGACGTCCTGCGCGACGACGGCATCAACTACAGCGACTACGTCACCGAGCTGGTGCTGCTGCTGTTCGTGAAGATGGAGTACGAGCAGGTGCAGAACAACGCCGCCTTCGAGCACAAGCTGCCCAAGGGCTGCCGCTGGCCGGATCTGGAAAGCCGCTCCGGCCTCAACCTGCTCGATCATTACCGGCAGATGCTGCTGGACCTGGGCAAGAGCAGCGACCCGATGATCGCCGCCATCTACGCCGACGCGCAGACCCGCCTCAAGGAGCCTCGCCACCTTGAAACCCTGGTCAAGGCGCTGGACGGGCTGGACTGGTTCAGCGCCCGCGAGGACGGCCTGGGCGACCTGTACGAAGGCCTGTTGCAGAAGAACGCCAGTGAGACCAAGTCCGGCGCCGGCCAGTACTTCACCCCGCGCCCGTTGATCGATTCCATCATCCGCTGTCTGAAGCCGCAGCCCGGCGAGACCATCCAGGATCCCGCCGCGGGCACGGCCGGCTTCCTGATCGCCGCGGACACGTACATCAAGGGCAATACCGACGACCTGTACGCGCTGGACGACAAGGCCCGCCGCTTCCAGCGCCGCAAGGCCTACACCGGCATGGAGCTGGTGCCCGGCACCCGCCGGCTGGCGCTGATGAACTGCCTGCTGCACGGCATGGACGGCGAAGGCGAAGGCGTGGTGCAGCTGGGCAACAGCCTGGGCCAACCCGGCGCCGATCTGCCCAAGGTCGACATCATCCTGTCCAACCCGCCCTTCGGCACCGCCAGGGGCGGTGGCGGCCCGACCCGCGACGACCTCACCTACCGCACCAGCAACAAGCAGCTGGCCTTCCTGCAGCACATCTATCGCGGCCTGAAGCCCGGTGGCCGTGCCGCCGTGGTGCTGCCCGACAATGTGCTGTTCGAGGCCGGCATCGGCACCGAGATCCGCCGCGACCTGATGGACAAGTGCAACCTGCACACCCTGCTGCGCCTGCCCACCGGCATCTTCTATGCGCAGGGTGTGAAGACCAACGTGCTGTTTTTCCAGAAAGGCACCGCCGACAACCCACGCCAGGAGACCAGCTGCACGCAGGCGACCTGGGTCTATGACCTGCGCAGCAACATGCCGAGCTTCGGCAAGCGCACGCCGTTTGGCGAGACGCATCTCAAGCCGTTCGAGGATGTGTACGGCAGCGATCCCAACGGCGGCAGCCCGCGTACCGATGAAGGTGAAGAAGGTCGCTTCCGCTGCTTCACCCGGGCGCAGATCGCCGAGCGCGGCGACTCGCTGGATATCAGCTGGCTGAAGGATGCCGACAGCATCGATGCCAGCAGCCTGCCGGCACCGGAAGTGCTGGCAGCCGAGGCGATGGCGGAACTGTCAGAAGCGCTGCGCGAGCTCGATGCGCTGATGCAGGCGCTGGGCGCCGGGGATGAGGCGCTGGAGCAGAAGCGTTTGCTGGCGGAGGTGATGGGGCTGGAAGTTGTGGATGGTGAGGTGGACGGTGAGTGAGTTGCCGGCGGGGTGGGCCGTCATCGAAATTGGCCAAATCAACACATACAGGTCCGAGACGATCGACCCATCCAAGTACCCCCAGGAAACGTTCGAGCTCTACAGCGTGCCCACCTTTCCGACCCGCCAACCGGAAATCCTCCAAGGCGAAGAAATCGGATCAAACAAGCTAAAGGTGAGACCTGATGATGTGCTCCTCTGCAAGATCAATCCGCGCATCAATCGCGTTTGGGCTGTTGGTGAAAAGAGGGAGCACGAACAAATAGCGTCTTCAGAGTGGATCGTCCTGCGCCAGCCGCATCTAGATACCAGTTTCATCCGGTATCAGTTGAGAGAATCCGACTTCCGAGAGCGTCTCTGCGCGGAGGTCTCAGGGGTCGGCGGTTCGTTGACACGCGCTCAACCGAAGAAGGTGGAAGGCTACACGCTGCGCATTGCCCCGCTCGCCGAGCAAAAGCGCATCGCCCAGAAGCTGGATTTGCTGCTGGCGCAGGTCGACACCCTCAAGGCCCGTATCGACGCCATTCCCGCCGTGCTCAAGCGCTTCCGTCAGTCAGCCCTCTCCGCAGCAGTATCTGGGAAATTGACAGAAGACTGGCGAGAGCAGGAAGTCCAGTTGGAGACCGGGCAAGACGTAATAGATAACGACGCGAGGGCGAAGCGAAAACTTCTACGAGAAAATCCAGGACTCAAAAACAAGAAGTCCTCCTTGCAATCCGAAATCGAAGAAAGCTACATCTTCGACATACCCGGAAGCTGGTCCTTCACCACCTGGGGAAAACTTTCCGAGTGGATTACCTACGGATTCACTCGGCCGATGCCCAAATCCGCGTCAGGCGAAAAGCTGCTGACAGCCAAGAACGTACAGCGCTTTGATCTCGACTTGAAGCACTGTGGCTTGACGACTCAAGATGCTTTCGAAGCCCTATCGGAGAAGGACAAGCCGATCATAGGGGACTTGCTTATCACCAAGGATGGCAGCATCGGCCGATCCGCACTCGTCACAACTGACGAGAGATTTTGTATCAACCAGAGCGTAGCTGTTTGCTGGCTGCGGTCTACGACGATGGACAGACGCTTTCTTGAGTTCCTCGCGAATAGTGAGCACACACAGCGATTCGTCAAAGACAAGGCCCAAGGAATGGCGATACAGCATCTGTCGATTATCGACTTCGCCAAGTGCCCCGTTCCTGTACCTCCCGCTAAGGAACAGACGGAAATTGTCCGCCGCATCGAGCTTCTCTTCGCTTTCGCCGACCAACTGGAAACCAAGGTCGCCATCGCCAAGCAGCGCATCGATGCCCTGACCCAAAGCCTCCTCGCCAAGGCCTTCCATGGCGAACTGGTGCCACAGGACCCGAACGACGAGCCCGCCAGCGTGCTGCTGGAGCGTATCCGCGCCCAGCGCGCCGCGGCACCCAAGCCCAAACGCGGCCGCAAGACCACTCTCAACTGAGCAAACTGCAAATCCATTAGGGGGCGCACCAAAATGACCACATTCGACAGCACGAAGCTGCCACTGAAAGACCTGCTCAAGGACATCGTCAACGGCAAGATTCAGCTGCCCGACTTCCAGCGCGGTTGGGTCTGGGATGACGAGCACGTGCGTAGCCTGCTGGTCAGTCTGGGGCGCTCATTCCCCGTGGGCGCGGTGATGTTGCTGGAGACGGGCGGCTCGGTGCGCTTTCAGATGCGTCCGGTCGAAAACGTGCCGCTGGAGGGGCTTGTAGCCCCCGAGAAGCTGATCCTCGATGGTCAGCAGCGCCTGACTACGCTCACCCAGGTGCTCAAACTGTCCGGACCGGTCAAGACGACTACGGAAAAGGGCAAGCCGGTCGAGCGCTATTACTACATCCATATCCCCACTGCGTTGGCGGGGCCGGACCGGCTGGACGACGCAATCGTCGCCACTGATGGAACTCGGCAGCAGCGCAGCGATTTCGGTCGCAGGGTTGACCTTGACCTGAGCACGCGAGAGCTGGAATGCCGGCATCTCTACTTCCCCTGCTCGGAGATCCTGGAGGCGATGGACTGGTTGCAGGACCTGTACCAGCACAACGCCGATGCCGTTCCGCAGTTCTTCGAGTTCAAGAAGGAGGTGCTGGACGCCTACAACGAATACCAGATCCCGCTGATCGTGTTGAAGAAGGAAACCAGCAAGGAGGCGGTATGCCTAGTGTTCGAGAAGGTCAACACGGGCGGTGTTCCACTATCGGTCTTCGAGCTGGTCACCGCCACCTATGCGGCAGACGGCTATAACCTGCGGGACGACTGGTTCGGAAGCGCGCAGCGACAGGTCTCTTCGCGCCGCAAACGGCTGGCGAAGGAGCCGATCCTCAAAGGCGTTGAGAACACCGACTTCCTGCAGGCAGTGACCATGCTGCACACGCTTGAAAAGCGACGCGCCGACCTGACGGCCGGGAAGACCGGGAAGCAGGTGACGCCTGTCAGCGCCAAACGCGCGTCGGTGCTTGAGCTGCCGCTCGAGGCGTACCAGCGCTGGGCTGATCCGGTGGAACAGGGCTTTCTGCGCACGGCCAAGTTCCTGAGGCAGGAGTGTTTCACCACCACACGCGACCTGCCTTACCGCACTCAGCTTGCACCGCTGGCCGCAGTGCTTGCACTGGTTGGCGCCGAGGAACGCTGGCGTGAGCCGCGCATCCATCAGAAGCTGGCGCAGTGGTACTGGTGCGGCGTGCTTGGTGAGCTGTACGGCGGCGCCGTAGAAACGCGCATGGCCAACGATGTGGAAGAGCTTCTGGCCTGGATCGAAGCCGATGGCACGCCTCCCCGCACTATCGCTGACGCGGCTTTCCAGATTGACAGGCTCGCCTCGCTTTCGACCCGCAACAGCGCTGCCTACAAGGGCATCAACGTACTGGTGTTGCGCCAAGGGGCACATGATCTGTTCTGGAAATCCCGGATCCGCGATCTTGAGGCCGACGAAGTCGCTCTGGATATCCACCACATCTTCCCGCGCGATTGGTGCGAGAAGCAAAGTATTCCGCGTCGTCGCTACGACTCGATCATCAACAAGACGCCTCTCTCGTACAAAGCGAACAGGATGATTGGTGGCACAGCCCCATCCTCCTACCTGGCCAAGTTGCAAGCCCACAAGCAGGTCCAAGTGGACGAAGCCGGCATGGATGCGCTGCTTGTCACTCACCACATTCCAGTGGCAGCGCTGCGATCTGACGACTTCGAGCTGTTCTATTCACAGCGCCAGCAGAAGCTGCTTTCCTTGATCGAGGGCGTCATGGGCAAGCAAGTTGCGTCGGAAACAGTTTCCGAGCGGGCTGCCACCTTGGGCCACAGTATGTTTGCAGAGGAACAAGTCTGACCTGTGCGCTATCACGCGCCACTTCGGGGCGATAGATCCTTCAGACGGGACAGCGGCAGACGCGTCTTGCGTGCCGACCCGCTTCTATCCGACTGCTCCAGTCAGGACAGCGCCAGCAACTGAGGAGACTCCCTCGACCCTACCCCCGATAACTTGGCCTAATCTGCAGCAAGGGTCCACTTGCGGCCACCTCCTCACCCAAGCTCAGAGAGATAGCTGCGGATGGCCGAAGGCTCCTGCATCGCACCGACCTGAGCCCGGTGGGCAGTTTTGACGGCCCAGATAACGACTAGCGATTCTCGTGACGCGGCCGCTCCAAGCCAATCGACATCACGACTGCCGCCGCTACCAAGCCCGCCGAAACCATCAGACAGGCTGCCAGACCGAATTGCTGGAAGATCCAGCCCGAAAGCACGGTTCCGAGCAGGCGACCCATGGCATTGGCCATGTAATAGAAGCCGACGTCCAGGGACACCCCGTCTTCGGTCGCATAGCTGATGATCAGGTAGCTGTGCAGGGAGGAGTTGATCGCGAACAGCACGCCGAACACGGCCAGCCCCACCATTAGCACCCACTGCGGCGACACGCCCTGGACCAGAAGGATCGCCATGATCGCGGGGACCAGCGCGAGGACGCTGGCCCAGCCCAGGGCGGAGCGGCCATCCGGCACCCTGCCGCTGCGGCGACCCGTGACCCACGGCGCCAGAGACTGGACCAGGCCGTAGCCGATCACCCAAGCAGCGAGGAACCCGCCAACCTGCCAGAAGTCCCAGCCCAGCGACGCCGCCAGGAACACCGGCAAGGCGACCACGAACCAGACGTCGCGGGCGCCGAACAGGAACATGCGCGCCGCCGACAACTGGTTGATGGCCCGGCTTTTGGAGAAGATGTCGCGGAACTTCGGCTTGGCAGTGGCCTTGCCGAGATCACGCTTGAGCAGGGCCAGGCTCACCAGCCACACCAGCGCCAGGCCGGCGGCCATGATCGCGATCGCCGGCCTGAAGCCGACCCCCGCGAGCAGTGCGCCGCCCAGGAAGAACCCCACCCCCTTCAGCGCGTTCTTGGAGCCGGTCAGCGCCGCCACCCAGCGGTACAGCGCTCCCTGCCGGTCGGCCGGGACGAGCAGCTTGATGCTGCTCTTGGCGCTCATCTTGTTCAGGTCCTTGGCAATGCCCGACAGGGCCTGCGCGGCCATCACCCACGGCACCACCAGCCAGGCGGTCGGGACCAGCAGCATCGACAGCGCCACCACCTGCAGCGCCAGGCCAATGTTCATGGTGCGGTTGAGCCCGATGCGCGCGCCCAGCCAACCACCCACCAGGTTGGTGACGACGCCGAATATCTCGTAGAACAGGAACAGCATCGCGATCTGCAGCGGGCTGTAGCCCAGCTGGTGGAAATGCAGCACCACCAGCATCCGCAGCGCACCGTCGGTAAGGGTGAACGCCCAGTAGTTGCCGATGATCAGCAGGTACTGGCGCACGGCCGGTGAGAGGCGCGCGAGCATCTCAGCGATCCGCACTTCCGACCAGCCGCACAAGGTCCGCGGTCCGGTGCACGTATCCCCACTCGTTGTCGTACCAGGCGTAGATCTTCACGTGGGTACCATTGACGACCATGGTGGACAGCGCATCGACGATGCTTGAGCGCGGGTCGGTCTGGTAGTCGATCGAAACCAGCGGGCGCGTTTCAAAGCCCAGGATGCCGGCAAGCTCACCCTCGGCAGCCGCTTTCAGCAGGGCGTTGACCTCCTCCACGGTGGCGGCCCGCTCGACTTCGAACACGCAGTCGGTGAGCGAGGCGTTGGTCAGCGGCACGCGTACGGCGTGTCCGTCGAGCCGGCCCCGCAGTTCCGGAAAGATCTCGGCAATCGCCGTGGCCGAGCCGGTGGAGGTGGGGATCAGGCTGCTGCCACACGAGCGCGCCCGGCGCAGATCCTTGTGGGGCGCGTCGACGATGGTCTGGGTGTTGGTCAGGCTGTGGATCGTGGTCAGGCTGCCGTGGCGGATACCCAGGCCTTCGTGGATCACCTTGACCACCGGCGCCAGACAATTGGTGGTGCACGATGCAGCCGAAACGATGCGGTGCCGGGCCGGGTCAAAGCGGTGATGGTTCACGCCCATTACGATGTCCGGCGCGCCGGCTGTCTTGATCGGCGCGGTCACGACCACGCGTTCCACCCCCTGATCCAGGTACGGCTGCAGCACATCCGGCTTGCGGAACTTGCCGGAGGCCTCGATCACCACATCGCAGCCGGACCAGTCGGTGGCGGCCAGTTCCCTGTTGCGCGTGACCGGGATGCGCGTGCCGTCAATGACCAGCGCGTCGCCGTCCGACTCGATCTCGCGATCCCACCGGCCGTGGACCGAGTCGAACGCCAGCAGATGGGCCAGCGTGTCCGGGTCGCCGGCAGGGTCGTTCACCTGCACGAACTGCAGGTCCGGATCGTTCCAGGCGGCGCGCAGGGTGAGGCGGCCCATGCGGCCGAAGCCGTTGATTCCAACGCGGAGGGTCATGTACTCATGCTCCAGGAGCAGTTTGGGGTGCGTTTCAGGTCGCCGAGGGTGTTTCGCCCCCGTCCGGGAGCGCTTCGATCGCCAGGCGATCCCAGGCTTCAGGCTGGAGAGACAGCAGCAGGGAAATCCGCTGCTGCAACATCTGCAGGGCGTCACCGAAAGCATTGAGCTGGTGCTCCCGCGTGCCGGCGGCCGCTGACGGGTCGGGGATGCTCCAGTGGGCGGTGACCGGATGCCCAAGCCAATGTGGACAGGCCTCGCCAGCCGCGCGGTCGCACACCGTGATGATCAGGTCCATTCGGGGAGCGCCGGGTGCGCTGAACTCGTCCCAGCTCTTGCTGCGCAAACCATCCGTTGGCAGACCGGTCGCTTCCAGCACCTGTATGGCCAACGGGTGGACGTGGCCTTCCGGATGGCTACCGGCGCTGTACGCCCGCAACCGTCCGTGACCCAGGCGGTTGGCCAACGTCTCGGCCATCACGCTGCGCGCCGAGTTGCCGGTACACACAAACAGCACGTTGTATTTGTCCTTCACGATGTTCCCCTCGAGTCAGCGCCGCATCCAGGAGCGGCATTTCAGGTGGTCGCAGAGTGACGATTGAAGCTGTTGATCGGGACGGCTCTTTACCCAAGACTCAGCCGTACGGCCAAGGCCGCCAAGGTGACCAGCAGGACCGGAAGCGTCAGGACGACGCCCACTCGGAAGTAGTAGCCCCAGGTGATCTTGATGTTCTTGCGCGCCAGCACGTGCAGCCAGAGCAGCGTGGCCAGGCTGCCAATCGGGGTGAATTTGGGACCCAGGTCGCTGCCGATGACGTTGGCGTAGATCATCGCCTCACGCACCGCGCCCTCCGCTTGACTGGCATCGATGGACAGCGCACCCACCAGCACCGTGGGCATGTTGTTCATCACCGAGGACAGCACCGCGGTCAGCAGGCCGGTCCCGAGGGTCGCGCCCCACAGGCCATAACCTGCGAACCCGTCGAGCAAGGTCGCCAGATGGTCGGTCAGCCCCTGGTTGCGCAATCCAAAGACCACCAGGTACATGCCCAGCGAGAACACCACGATCTGCCATGGCGCTTCCCGGACCACCTTGCGGATCGGGATCAGATGGCCATTCGCTGCAACGCCCAGCAGGACCAGGGCCCCGGCTCCGGCTACCGCGCTGATTGGCACGCCGAATCTCTCCAGCCCCAGAAACCCCACCAGCAGGAGTGCCAGCACCGCCCAACCGGCCTTGAAGGTGGTCGGGTCCACAATCGCCGATCGGGGATCCTTCAGCTGGGTCGCGTCGTAGCTCACCGGGATGTCGCGGCGGAAGAACCACATCAGCATGGCCAGCGTCGCAGCTACGGAGACGAAATTGACCGGCACCATGACCGAGGCGTATTCGGCAAAGCCGATGCCGAAATAGTCCGCCGAGACGATGTTGACCAAGTTGGATACCACCAGAGGGAGGCTGGCGGTGTCGGCAATGAATCCAGCCGCCATGACGAACGCCAGCGTGGCCGCCGGGCTGAAGCGAAGGGCCAACAGCATTGCGATCACGATCGGCGTGAGGATCAGTGCCGCACCGTCGTTGGCAAACAGGGCCGCTACAGCCGCGCCCAGCAGCACCAGGAAAACGAACAGCCTGCGTCCGCTGCCCCTGCCCCAGCGCGCCACGTGTAGCGCCGCCCACTCGAAGAAGCCAGCTTCATCGAGCACCAGGCTGATGATGATCACCGCCACGAACGTAAAGGTGGCGTTCCAGACAATGCCCCAAACCGTGGGGATGTCCGCGACCGCCACCACGCCGGTTATCAGCGCCAGGACCGCGCCGAGCATCGCGCTCCAGCCTACTCCGAGCCCTTTCGGCTGCCAGATCACCAACACGATGGTGACGATGAAGATCCCAAGCGCGACCAACATGCTTAAGCTCTGGCCGACTTCGGTCGCGAAGCCGGCGCGGGCTGGCACTGGTTGTGATCGCCCCCGCAGCAATTGTGCGTCAGGAATTCGATGAGGCCGTTCATGGCCTCGAAGTCGGCGCGGTAGGTGATGTGCCGACCATGCGCCTCGCCCTGGATCAATCCCGCCGCGGTCAGCTCTTTGAGATGAAACGACAGGGTTGCACCTGGGAGCGACAGCACTTCGGCAATTTCCCCAGGCGTGCGCCCTTGGGGACCGGCCTCCACGAGGAGACGGAAAACAGACAGACGCGTCGGCTGGCCGAGGGCTGCAAGGGCTGTGGTTGCACTATTCAGTTCCATTTTTCTAAAATACTCGAATTGAATGACAAGAGGCAACGATGTCCCTCCCCGATTCACCCAACTTGACCCGCTCGGCTGTGGACAGCCCCAGCCTTGAGAGCCTCGGTGTGGACGGCTCCCCGCACCGCCCGCGGATCCTGATCCTCTACGGCTCGCTGCGGGCGGAATCCTACAGCCGTAAGTTGGCGCTGGAAGCTGAGCGCTTGCTTCGCCACTTTGGAGCCGAAACCCGGGTCTTCGATCCGCACGGCCTGCCCATCCAAGGCAGCGTCGAGCCGGATCATCCAAAGGTGCAGGCACTGCGTGCGCTCTCCTTATGGTCGGAAGGCCACGTGTGGGTGAGCCCAGAGCGCCATGGCACCCTCACAGCCGTGTTCAAGAACCAGATCGATTGGCTTCCTCTGGAGGAAGGCGGCGTGCGACCGACCCAAGGCCGTACCCTGGCGGTGATGCAGGTCAGCGGCGGCTCGCAATCATTCAACGTGGTCAACTCGCTCCGCTTGCTGGGCCGCTGGATGCGCATGGTCACCATCCCCAACCAGTCCTCCGTGCCCAAGGCCTGGCAGGAGTTCGACGACGAAGGACGCATGAAGCCCTCACCCCTCTACGACCGCGTGGTGGACGTGATGGAAGAGCTGGTGAAATTCACTCTGCTGGTGCGTGACCGCAGCGACTACCTGACAAGCCGCTACAGTGAGCGCAAGGGTGACCTGGCGGTTGCCGCATTGGCGGAGGCTTCCGGCGCGGAGCTCGTCCGCGTGAATTCGTGAGCTGGCCCTTCCCTACCCCCGAATAACGCGCCCTACTCCGCAGCGACCTGGTCGGACCACCCTTATGGCGGCTTCACCGGCACGCCCCACTATCAAAGGCATGAAATCCAGCTCATTCCGCATCTCAGGGCGAATCGAGGCGCTGACCTGGTCGCTCCTGGGCGCGCTGCTTCTGGCCGGCTGCGCCTCCGTCGATTCAGCAAGCCGGCATGTCGACGCTGCGCCGGCTGACGCAGCCGAAGAGGTGCCCCTGCAGGCGGTGCGCAGCGGTCTGTTCGCCTCCGGCCAACCCACGCCTTCCCAGTGGGCTTCGATCCGCGCAAGCGGGGTCACCACCGTCATCAATCTGCGTCCAGACGACGAGATGGGAGGACGCGACGAGGCATCGGAAGTCGCCACAGCTGGCTTGGTTTACCGCCAGCTCGACGTCGGTGGAATCCAGGACATCACCGATGCCAACGCTGCTCAGGTGCAGGCCTGGATAGACGAGGCACCGGGACCCGTGCTGCTCCATTGCTCCTCCGGCAACCGCGCCGGCGCGCTGCTGGCAATGATCGCCGTGCGCAACGGCGCGCCGCCGGAAGAGGCTCTGGAGGTGGGGCGCCGCGCCGGCATGACCAGCCTGGAAGATCCGGTGCGTGCCCTGTTGGACCTCGAGGCGGCGGACACACGTTGATCAAGCCAGTCAGAGCGAAGTCGCCGAGCCTTTGAAGAGCGCATGGGTTGCTGCCAGACCGGCCAAGGTTGCCAGCAATGACGCAACCACATGAGTAACGAGGTGGACGGTCGCCCAGCGGTATTCTGCGCGCAACAGCAGGCTTGCCGCTTCTGCGGAGTAGGCAGAAAACGTTGTCAGTCCGCCAAGGAAGCCGGTGGTGACTGCAAGGCGCCACGCAACCGGCAAGCTCTCAAACTGTGCGAATACGCCAAGCGCCAGGCCCATGAGCAGTCCGCCCAGTACGTTTGCGGCCAACGTGCCCAACGGCAAGTCGGGAAACAGCGGGTTCAATGTGATACCGAGGCCCCACCGCAACAAGGCTCCAAAGCCGGCCCCTACAAAAACAGCGAATGCTGAGATGCCATCCATTTGCGACGCTCCGTGGTTCCGGAGAGTGCGCGTGCGAGACGTCAGGATCAGGGACGAACGCCTGCGCACCCCTGATCTCCGGGGTGAGCAGGCATCATCAGCCAAGGGCGGCGGTTCGCCCTGAGAACAGGGCCGGAGGAATGCCATCTCCGCAGGTCATAGGATAGCTGAAGGTCGCCGGTTCTACGATGCCCCCCTTCGCGGACATGGCGGACGTCACCAACTCCAGCCCGGAAGGGAGGCAAGTCAACGCGCACCGAGAACCAGTGCCGCGACCGCGATGTATCGTCCCACCTTGGCAATTGTTACAAGTACCAGGAAGGTCGAAAGGCGCTCGCGCATGACGCCAGCAACGAGCGTGAGTGGATCGCCAATCACTGGAACCCAACTGAGCAGCAGTGACCATTTTCCATAGCGTTGGTACCAGCTCCGCGCACGTTCAAGCTGTGCCTCATTTGCCGGATGTCACCGCCGACGTAAAACTGACCCACCCGCGCCGATGTAAATCTGACCCACCCGGGCGAGGATGGCGGTCTTTTGGAGGCCGCCTGGATGTTGACCCAGGAGGAAGCAGTGGAAGTCAGAGTGATGGCCCGTCAGGGCAAGGGGATCCGGGAGATCGCCCGGGAACTGGGGATGTCGCGCAACACGGTGCGGCGGTACCTGCGAGGCGCCCAGGCGAAGTACACGCCGCGGCCCAGGCGGCCGACCAAGCTGGCACCGTATGAGGACTACGTCCGGGCACGATTGGCGGCCGCCCAGCCGGACGTGATCCCGGCAACGGTGTTGCTACGCGAGCTGGCCGAGCAGGGCTACACCGGCGGCATCAGCCAGCTCAAGGCGTTCATGGCACCGCTGCGGCATGCGCCGGCCGACCCGGTGGTGCGCTTCGAGACGGCGCCGGGCGAGCAGATGCAGGCGAACTTCACCACGGTGCGACGCGGCCGCGACCGGCTTGTCGCCTTCGTGGCCACGCTCGGTTACAGCCGCACGACCTACGTGCGCTTTGGCGATGACGAGAGCTTCCCGGCATGGGAGGCCGGGCTGGTCGGTGCGTTCGACTACTTCGGCGGCGTGCCGCAGCACGTGCTGTTCGACAACGCCAAGCCGGTGCTGCTGGATCGCGACGTGTACGGCCCCGGCCAGCATCGCTGGAACCCGCAGATGCTGGACCTGGCCGAGCAGTGCGCCTTCACCCCGCGCGTATGCCGGCCCTACCGGGCCCGCACCAAGGGCAAGGTGGAGCGGTTCAACGGCTACCTCAAGGGCAGCTTCGTGGTCCCGCTGGCGGCCACACTGCGCAGCGGCGGACTGGTGCTGGATGCGCACACCGCCAACCGCGAGGCGCGCCGCTGGCTCGACGAGGTGGCCAACCGGAGGACCCACGGCACCACCCAGGCCCGGCCCTGCGACCTGCTGGTGCACGAGCGCCAGCACCTGCAGCCGCTGCCAGAGACCGTGATGACGCGGGTGCTGCCCCCACCGCCGACCGCCCGGGTGCTGCCGTTCCCCTCGATCCAGCACCCGCTGTCGGTCTACGGCGAGCTGATGGAGGCGATGGCATGAACCTGCAGCACGACAAGGTGCAGGCGTTGTGCGATCAGCTTCGCCTGCCTGCGATCGCTGCCCAGTGGCCGGCCCTGGCCCAGCATGCAGTGGCCAACGAGACGAGTTATGGGGATTTCCTGGAGCAGGCGCTGCAGGCCGAGATGGCCGCCCGCACCGAGCGCACCCGCCAGACCCTGCAGAAGCTGGCCACGCTGCCATCGGTCAAGACGCTGGAGGCGTTCGACTTCGGCTTCGCCGCCGGTGTCTCCAAGCCTCAGGTGATGGAACTGGCCAGCCTGGCCTTCATCGAGCGGGCCGAGAACGTGGTGCTGCTGGGCCCGTCGGGCGTGGGCAAGACGCACCTGGCGATCGCACTGGCGATGCGCGCCGTGCACGCCGGCATCAAGACGCGGTTCCTGACCGCCGCCGACCCGATGCTGCAACTGGCATCGGCCAACAGCCAGGGGCGGCTGCGCGAGTACTTCAACCGCGCCGTGCTGGGCCCACGGCTGCTGATCGTTGACGAATTGGGCTACCTGCCGTTCGGACGGGAAGAAGCCGCCCTGTTCTTCAACGTCGTCGCCAAGCGCTACGAGCGCGGCAGCATGATCCTGACCAGCAACCTGCCGTTCCCGCAGTGGGCCGGCGCCCTGGCCGACGACGCCACGCTGACCGCGGCCCTGCTGGACCGGCTGCTGCACCATGCCCACATCGTGCAAATCACCGGCGACAGCTACCGGCTGAAGGACAAGAGAAAGGCCGGAACCATCCGGCCGCAGAGCACCACTTGAACGGGCCTGGGTGGGTCAGATTTCAATCGGCGATAACGGGCCAAAGTGGGTCAGAATTCAATCGGCGTTGACACCGGAAACCAGCGTCGATTCCTGAAACGCTCTACCTGACGCCCGATGACCCAGTTCACGGTAGATCCGAGTACGTTGCCGGTGCTCGCAATGGCGATCAGCAACGCCGGATCGTAATCCGCCAACAACAGGCCAGTAAGCAGCGCCTCCGACTGCAGCGGCAGCAGCGTCGCGGCCCCGAAGGCAACCACGAACAGTCCGGCATAGACGCCTAGCCCCAGCATCGGTCAGAAGGTGACTCGCTTGGGCAGCATCCGCTCACTGCGGCCAGCGCAGGTGATACTCGTCGATCATGTAAGGATGCGCGTGTTTGCCATCCGGAGTCTGGTGCTGGATGACGTGCGGATGATCCTCGGGCAGCTCAGGATGGCTGTGTTCAAGCATTTCGGGATCGTGGCGCGGCCAAACGCGCCAGGCCACGATCAGCCCTAGCACTGCAAGACCGCTGAGGGCGACGAACGCACTGCCAAGCCCGACGCTGGCCCCGACCCAGCCCGCTATTGGATAGGTCAGCAGCCAGCAAACGTGGGACAGCGAGAACTGCGCCGCGAACAGAAACGAAAGATCATCCGACGCTGCGGAACTTCGCAACAGCCGTCCTGCAGGGGTGACAAGGCCGGCATATGCCGCTCCCAGCAGGCACCACAGCACGATAAGCAACGTCCAGCCGATCATTCCCTGCGTGGCGGTCCAAAGCCCGGTCGCCACGAACAACGTGCCCGTCATCAGCGCAGCGGCGGCGAGCATGATGCTCCGGTCACGGAGGCGATCAAGCAGCTTCGGCAGCAACAGCGCTACGACCATCGAGCCGCCGCCAAACGCCGCCAGCGCCCAGGCAACCTCACGCTCGCCTCCCTGCAGCGGGCCGCGCACGATCACGACCGTATTGACCAGCACCATGGCGCTGCCGGCCGCGGCGACCAGGTTCAGCGCAAGCAGGCCGCGCAGTCGCGGCGTGCGCAGGTAGATGCGCATGCCGCGGAGCGCACGGGTGAAGGGACCGCCCTCGGCATGCGCCGCACGCACCACGGGAAACGTGGCTGCCAGGACCAGCAGGGCCGAGGCGACGAATCCCACCGACGTCCCTGCAAACAGGCCATGAAAACTGATGACCGTCAGCAGGGCTGCAGCCAGCACCGGGCTGAGCAGGTTTTCCAGGTCGTAGGCGAGGCGCGACAGGGACAGAGCGCGGGTGTAATCACGTTCATCCGGAAGAACATCCGGGATCACCGCCTGGAACAGCGGCGTGAAGCCTGCGGACGCGGACTGCAGCAGCGCGATCAACACGTAGATGTGCCAGATCTCGGTGACGAATGGCAGCATCAACGCGACGCCGGCCCGGACCAGGTCAAGCGCAATCAGCACCGCCTTACGTGATCGCGCCGGCACGATGGCGCCCACCAGCGGTGACAGGGTCACGTACACGACCATCTTGATGGCCAACGCGGTGCCGAGCACCGAGCCTGCCTGGTCACCCGCGAGGTCGTAGGCCAGCAATGCAAGGGCGACCGTCGCCAGGCCGGTGCCGACCAGCGCAACCACCTGGGCGCCGAACAGGCGACGGAACGTGCGATTACGCAGGATTTCGAACATGTGCTGGTTCTTCAGATGCCCCGGCGCATGATACTCACTCGTTCCGTGGCGTCACTCGCAGATCAGCCGCAGCATGGACTGTGTTGCTGGATTGGCGGACATGGCACTGTTCCGAACGAGCAGAACACGCAGCAGTCGCCTTGCTTGGGTCGCAGGACCACTCCACAGCCAGTGCACTCGTAGAAGAACTGGCACGCGGTGACGGGCATTGTCTCGCTCGCCCGATGCCCGCATTCCGGACAGGTCAGGATGCTTTCGATCTCGACGCTACTCACCGTCTGTCCGCGCCGTCGCCGGGAAGCCGGCCTCCGTGACTGCATGCGCGATCGCGGATGTATCCGTTTGGCCCGAGTCGAACGTCACCGTGACGGTTTCTGCTCGGGTATCGACCTTCGTGTCGGTGACGCCCGGCACCTTCTCCAGTGCCTTCTTGATGGTGATGCCGCAGGCGGGACAGGTCATGTTCTCGGCATCGAGCACCACCACGGCCGCGGGTGCGGCCGCCAGGGCTGCGCCGAGCGAAAAAGCAGCCACCAGGGTCAGTATCCACTTGCGCATGCGTCCTCCTACAGGATCCAGACGATGTAATAGGGAAAGAGCAGCAACAGGGCGATGACGGCTGTCGCCAACCAGAGCCAACGCCGCCGGCGCCGCAGGGTGCCGGGCTCGACGCAGTGGCCATCCACGCCGCACCGAACTGCTGGTCGATACAGCATCCAGAACGCCACCACCAGGGACAGGATGGCGACGGCGCTGAACCAGGGCCTCAGGGGATCGAGCGCAGTAAAAGTGCTGATCCAGGCGCCGCTGACCCCCATGAGCACGAGCACCAGCGGGACCACGCAGCAGACCGAAGCTCCGATTGTGGCGAGGCCAGCGGCAACGACGGCGACGACTGGAGATTTGGGGTGCGTACGCGACATGAGGGCTATACTAACTTCCGTACCATGGTACGGAGTCAAGGCCATTGAATACCCAGACGTTGACCATCGGGCGGCTCGCAGCGGCCGCAAACGTGAACGTGGAAACCGTCCGCTACTACCAGCGCCGCGGATTGATTCCGGAACCTGAGCGTCCCGCAGGCAGCGTCCGCCGTTACGGGTCGGATGCGGTGAGGCAACTTCAGTTCATCCGTCGGGCCCAAGCCATGGGGTTCAGCCTCAGGGAGGTTCAGGCACTCCAGCAGGTGGTTGGGAATTCTTCGTGCGAGCAGACGCAATTGCTCACCGCGCGCAGGCTCGCCGATGTCCGTGGGCGCATTTCCGATCTGCGGAAGTTGGAAGCCGATCTGGAAAAGCAGCTCGACAGGTGTGTCCAGGCTCCTGCCGGAACCCCCTGCCCCACCTTGGACGTGCTGAGCGGACGACACGGCGCTTCAGATCAGCCCCGATCCCGATAGGCGAGCAGGCTGGTCACCCATCCGCCCTGTGCATCCAGCGATACAGCACCGGCAGGACCAGCAGCGTAAGCAGCGTCGAGGATGTGATCCCGCCGATCACCACGGTTGCCAGCGGCCGCTGGATCTCCGAACCCGCTCCTATGTTGAATGCCATCGGAACGAACCCCAGTGATGCGACCAGCGCCGTCATCAACACCGGTCGCAGACGGGTCAATGCACCCTGCACCACTGCAGTGTCCAGCGCTACGCCTTGCTCCCGCAGCTTGCGTATGAAGGTGATCATGACCAGTCCGTTGAGCACGGCGACACCCGAGAGGGCTATGAAACCGACACCGGCGGAGATCGAAAGCGGAATGCCCCGCAGCGCAAGCGCAAGCACGCCTCCGGTCAGCGCCAGCGGCACGCCAGTGAACACGATCGCCGCGTCCCTGGCCGTGCCAAAGGCCATGAACAGCAATGCGAAGATTCCGGCCAGCGTTACCGGAACGACGAGCGACAGGCGCTGGCTGGCCGAGATCATCTGCTCAAACGTGCCGCCGTAGTCGATCCAGTAGCCGGTCGGAAGCTCAACTTCGGCCACCACACGATCCTGCAACTCCTCCACGAAGCTGCCCAGGTCACGATCACGCACGTTTGCCGTCACCACCACGCGGCGCTTGCCGTTCTCGCGGTTGATCTGGTTCGGGCCGGTGACGGTCTCGATGCTGGCGACCTCGCGCAGCGGCACCGTGCGCGGAGCGCCGGCTTGCCAAGTGGCACGGCGTCCCGACTCGTCGGCGCTGAACTCCGCAGGCAGGGGAATCGGCAGGTCGGCCAACGCGGCCGGATCCTGACGCAGGTGCTCGGGCAGACGGACCACGATGTCGAAACGCCGGTCCCCTTCGAACAACTGGCTGGCGACCTGGCCGCCGACGGCCGTGGCCACGGTGTCCTGCACCGTGCCCGGGTTCAGGCCATAGCGCGCCAGCGCCACCCGATCCGGTGTCACCGTGAGCATCGGCAGCCCGGTGGTCTGCTCCAGCGCCACGTCCGCGGCGCCACCGACCGACTCGGCAACTTCGGTGATCTGCTCCCCAACCTCGACCAGCGTGTCCAGGTCGTCGCCGAACACCTTGATCGCAACCTCCGCGCGTACGCCCGAGATCAACTCGTTCATCCGCATCTGGATGGGCTGGGTGAACTCGTAGTTGTTGCCGGGCAGTTGCGTGACCGCGGCCTCCATCTCCGCGATCAGCGCGGCCTTCGACTTGCGGGGATCCGGCCATTGGTCCCGTGGTTTCATGATCAGGAACGTGTCCGCGACTGATGGCGGCATCGGGTCGGAGGCGACCTCCGCCGTGCCGATCTTGCTGTAGACGCGTTCGACCTCGGGGAATTGCGCGATCCGGTCTTCCAGGGTGATCTGCATCTGTACCGCCTGGTCCAGTCCCGTTCCCGGAATGCGCAGCGCATGTAGTGCGATGTCGCCTTCATCCAGGTCCGGGATGAATTCGGTGCCCAGGCGCGTGGCCAACAAGCCGCAGGCGATCACCAACACGAGCGCACTTCCCACCACGATGTTGCGGTGGCGCAGCGACCAGTCCAGCGCCGGGGCGTAGAGGCGCTTGGTCCACTGCATGAGGCGGTTTTCCTTCTCCTCCACGCGGCTGCCCAGGAACACCGCCACGGCCGCTGGCACGAAGGTCAGCGACAGCATCATCGCCCCGCTCAGCGCCAGCACCACCGTGATCGCCATCGGATGGAACATCTTTCCCTCGATCCCCGTGAGCGCGAAGATCGGCAGGTAGACAGCGGTGATGATGGCCAGGCCGAACAGGCTGGGCCGGATCACCTCGGCGGTCGCCGAGGCGGCCACGTCGTGACGTTCCTTTTCATTCATCACCCGGCCCAGCCGGTGCTGCATCTCACCGAACCGGCGCAGGCAGTTCTCGATGATGATCACCGCGCCGTCGACGATCAGGCCGAAATCCAACGCGCCCAGGCTCATCAGGTTGCCCGAGACGCCACCGCGGACCATGCCGAAGACAGTGAAAAGCATCGCCAACGGGATCACCGCGGCGGTGATCAGCGCCGCCCTGAAGTTTCCCAGCAGCAGGAACAGCACCACGATGACCAGCAGGGCGCCTTCCACCAGGTTCTTGGACACCGTGGCGATGGTGCGGTCGACCAGCGCCGTGCGGTCGTAGACCGGATTGGCGGAGACACCTGCCGGCAGGCTGAGAGTCGCGTCCTGGAGCTTTGCGGCCGCTTCCTGCGCGACCTCGCGGCTGTTGGAACCCACCAGCATCATTACCGTGCCGAGCACGACTTCGCGCCCGTTCTGGGTCGCCGCCCCGCTGCGCAGCTCCGGACCCTCGCCGACCGTGGCGACGTCGCCCACGCGGATCGGCACGCCGCCGCGACGATCGAGCACGATCTCGCGAATCTCGTCGAGCCCGGACACCTGGCCCGGCACGCGCACCAGGAACTGCTGCCCATTGCGCTCGATGTAGCCGGCGCCGATGTTCTCGTTGTTGGCCGCGACCGCGGTCACCACGTCGTGCAGGGTCAGGCCGACTGCGACCAGCCTCGCCGGATCGGGCGTGATGTGGATCTGTCGCGCGTATCCGCCGATGGTGTTCACCTCCGTCACGCCCGGCGTGTTGCGCATCTGCGGGCGGATCACCCAGTCCTGCAGGGTGCGCAGGTCGGTTGCAGTCCACGGCGTACCGTCGTCCTTGCGCGCTTCGGGATCGGCTTCCACCGTGTACATGAAGATTTCGCCCAGGCCCGTGGCGATGGGTCCCATCGATGGATCGATGCCATCCGGCAACTGCGATGACACCTCCTGCAGCCGTTCGCCCACCAGCTGGCGCGCGAAGTACAGGTCGGTGCCGTCTTCGAACACCACGGTGACCTGCGACAGCCCGTAGCGCGAGATCGATCGCGTGTAGTCCAGGCCCGGTAGCCCGGCGATCGCAGTCTCGATCGGGAATGTCACGCGCTGCTCCGCCTCCAGGGGCGAGTAGCCGGATGCCTCGGTGTTGATCTGGACCTGGACGTTGGTGATATCCGGGGTGGCGTCAATGGGGAGCTTGGTGAAGCTCCAGATGCCGACTCCCACCAGCACCAGCGTCAACGCCAGCATCAGCCAGCGGTGCGCGATGGCGAAGCGGATGATGCCCTCGAGTGCGCCGCGTTTGTCAGTGGTCATGGGAGGCCCCCGACTTCTCGATGTCGGCCTTCACCAGGTAGCTCTGTTCGACGACCACCTGTGCGCCCTGCTCCAGTCCGGACAGGATCTGCACCCGTTCACCATCGCGCTTGCCCAGCTCCACCGGCCGTATCTCGTAGATATCACCGACCTGTACGAACACCACGTCCCAGCCGCGGAACGTCTGCAGCGCGGCCAGGGGCACCATCAGTTCGACCGGCTCGCGGTCCACGGTGATACGCGCCTTGACGGCGCTGCCGGGTCGCCATTCGCCGTCGCGGTTGTCGATCGTGGCTCGGGCCACGGTGCTCTGGCTGGCCGTGGCGGTCCCGGGCAGCACGCGCTCCAGCGTCGTCTCCACAGTGGTGCCGTCGCTGAGCCGGGTCACCGTGACCGGCACGCCGGGGCGGATGTGCTGGGCGTCGGAGCCGAAGATATGTAGGTCGACCCACAGCTCGGAAAGATCGACGACCTCAAACAGGGCCGCGTTCTCCGCGACGCTGCCGACGGCGCCGTTGCGTTCAGTCACCACGCCGGCGATCGGACTGTTGACGGTGTAGGTGCTCAGGCTCAGGTTGCTCTCGATGGTCGCCAGGGGCTGTCCTGCCCGGACCGCGTCGCCGACGTTGGCGCGCAGGCTGCGGATCGGACCGGGGAAGCGCGCGCTCACGCTGGCCACGCGCCCTTCGACGGGCGTCAGCAAGCCCTGGACTTCGTGCTCGTCGGCGATGATGCCGGGGCCTGCCGGTGCGACCCTGATCCCGGACTGCTCGGCAACGGCCGCGGCGATTTCGGTACGGCCTTCGTAGCTGGGATAGGTCCAGTGCAGCGGCTGACCGTCGATCGTGGCCCGCACCTCGACATCGAACGAATGCGGCTCGCCGACGATACTCGTGGCCATCAGGCTGCCATCGGGCTGCGGCTCAAGCACGTGCTGCTCATCCACGTTGCCCAAGCGCTCGAGATTCACCCCAACGCTGCCCTCGCGGGCCGGCAATGGCTTGCCATCGCGGTAAAGCCAGGCCTGGTACCGGGGCGGCGTGCCGTCCTCGGCGATCGCCAGCTCGACCGTGTAGCCGTCCTGCTCCAGCAGGCGCCCTCCGTGCTCGCCTCTGGCGGCGTCCTCGTCCTCGGCGTGTCCGTCCTCCCCGGAATGGCCGTGGCCGTCGTTGGCATCGTGGTCGGCACCACATGCCGCAAGCAACAACGCGAGCGCGAGAGCGGCAACCAGGGGTCGAAATGTGGAAGCAGGCATCATGGGGTTGTTCCTTCAGTGGATGGCGCCGGGCCGGCGACGAACGCCTGGCCGGTCAGCCTCTGGATTTCGATGAGCGCACGCTGCCCTTCAAAGGCCGCATCGAGCTGTTGGCGCAAGGCCGCGGTGCGCTCGGCCAGGAGCGTTGCCCACTCCAGGTAGCTCGCGGCACCTTCCCGGTAGGCACGGGCCGATGCGGCTTCCGCACGCTCCAGCATCGGCAGCACTTCCTCGCCGATGCGGGACACCTCCAACTGTGCGACGCGATAGCGCCCGTGGGCCTCGGCGAGCGTCGAGTACAGCGACAGCCCAGCGGCTTCGCGTTCGATCTCCAGCGCGGCCAGCTCCGCCTCGGCAGCACGAATGCCGGGTCGTGCGCGGCCTGACGAACCCAGCGGGATCGAAATGCCCGCGGTCAGACCGAAGTCGTCGGTCCCCTGCAGGCGGCGCACGCCGACCTGCCAGTCCACATCCGCCGTGCCCTCGGTACGCGCCAGCTGCAGCCTGGCCTCGCCGATGCGTCGCGCATCCGCAAAACTTGCCAGCTGGGGTTGCGTTCCAGCCATCGCGCCAGCGTGGCGAAGTCCGGCACGTTCGCCAGCTGCAGCGCGTCCCCCTGCACCACTTCGAAATCAGGCGCCTGTTCGCCCCACATTGCCGCCAGATGCTGGCGCGCGGAGACACCCTGCTGTTCGCTGCGCGCCTGATCCAGCTCGGCGCGCGCCAGAGCTGCCTGCGCGGTCAGGAGTACCGATTCCGGTGATGCGCCCGCCTGGTGCCGCTGCCGGGCAGCGGCCACCGTGCGCTGGCGTTGCTCGATGTCGAGCTGCGCGATGGCGGACTGCTGCCGCGCGGCAACTGCCGCCAGATAGCGTCGCGCGACTTCGGCCAGCAGATCCAGCCGGCGCGACTCGCGTTCAACGGCCAAAGCATCGATCCGGCTCTGCGCCAGCGTGCGACGGGCGTCGAGCTTGCCGCCGCGCTCGAACACGGACGCAAGCGTCAAGGTCAGTTCGGCACCACCCAGGCCGCTGGCATCGCCCGTGCCAAGTGCGTTCTCGATGTCGCCGCCGACCACGTACGCCGGGCGCAATGACGCTCGATCAAGTTCGGCCGCGAAGGCGTCGCTTCGTGGGCCGAACAGGCGCAGGTCAGGATGGGATCGGGCGACGCGCTCGAATGCATCGTCCAGGGTCATGGGGTCGGCGGCGACCGCCGGCCAGGCCACGGCAAGCGCCGCGACGCACACGGCCAAGGCCATGAGTCGCAATTGCATGGGAGTTCTCCGAGGAAAGCAGAAGGTTGACGGGTGGCCAGTCGGCCAGTCGCGCCTTACGCTTGGATCGGAGGTCGGAACGGAGCGCCGCGTCGCATCGACAGCGTGGGCGCAGACGCGACATCGAATGAGCGTGCGTCGTTCGCGGGAGCCCAATGGGTTCCCAGGCTCATCGTGTCAAAACTGACGGTCTGCCCGCAGCAGTGCGCGACGTGAAGCAACGCGTGCAGGATTTCTGCAGGTTCACCGTCATGGGGCTCTGGCGCGTCATGGTGTCCGGAGCCATCAAGATGCAGCGCGACCTGTTCCGGATGGTCAAGCATCTCGTGAACGTCGCCGGTCGCCGCGAGCACCGGCTGCATCACCATGCACAGCGCGAACAGGCCCAGCAGGACTGCTCGAAACCAAGGCTGGCGACGGTGAAGCTGGGTCATCCCGTAATCCTAGCCTCCCGGTGGCCAGTTATACAATTCCACGAAGCAGGCCTCCCAGAACAGGGTGGCTGCAAGCCCGGTGTGCTTGCGAAAAAAGGTACTGTCGTGTGCCCAGGCCCGGGACCTCGCGCCCCGGATACTCCTGCTAGCATGCAATGCGCACGCATCGCTTTGATTGATTCGCGGGTGCCACCCCCTTGCCAGCCGAGGACCACATCATGATCCGTTTGATTTCACTGACAGTGTCGATCCTGCTGCTCGCTGCGGGTTGTACCGCCGAGCCTCCTGCACAGCAAGTGGCCGAAAGCGTCGAAGCCCCAGCGCCCACAGAGGGCGAGACGAGCGCAGTCGAGCTCAACGTCGTCCAGATCGAGATGCAGCTCCTGACCACGGTCCTTGAAAACGCCGTACGCGGAGTTGGCGATGGTGAAGTCAGCCACATCGCTGATGAGCTCCACCAGCTGGACGCGGCCAAGCACGCCACCGAGGCCGCGATAGAGGACGGGAGCTATGTACTTCCCTATAACAGCGACCAGCTCTCCGCTTTCCTTGCGATGGACGACGCCTTTCACCACCAGCTTGAGGCAATGATCGACGCAAGCCGCGCGGACGACGTTCCCGCAATGGCATTGGCTATCGGCGACACGCTCAACTCCTGCTATTCCTGTCACGCGTTGTTCCGCGACCCGTGAACCCATGGAGTCACTGCAGCTCAAAATTCCTCCACCACTGGTGGTTTTCGTCGCAGCAGCGCTGATGGCCGGGATGGCCTACGCGTTCCCAGGCGCTGCGATCGACATTCCGGCCCGTGCAGTGCCGGCGGTGGTGTTAGCGGTGATTGGAGCTGTTTGCATTGGCGCCGGCATCACCGAATTTCGGCGACACGGGACGACCGTTGACCCTCGCGATCCACAACGCTCGTCTTCCCTGGCGGATACCGGAATCTTCAGGTTCACCCGTAACCCGATGTACCTCGGGTTGCTGGTAGTCCTGACGGGCTGGGCTGTGTTCCTGGGTAACCTGCTGCCCTTCCTCGTTCTGCCGATGTACGTCTTGTACCTCGGCAAGTACCAGATTGAACCGGAGGAACGGCTTCTTGCCGCGAAGTTCGGTGACCGTTTCGAGGCCTATCGCCGCAAAGTCAGGCGATGGATATGATGAATCAATAATGCGGTCCGTCTAAGTGCGCCCTCCCCCATCCGGGGCCGGGAGAACCATGTAGAACCGGGTCGAGGTGTCATCCGACTCCGCGTAAACCTCCCCCCCGTGGGCGTCAATAATCGTCTTGACGATTGCCAGCCCAAGGCCAGCCCCCTCACCCTTGCGCTGCCTGGAAGGGTCGGCGCGGTAGAAGCGGCTGAAGAGGTGCGCCAGGTCTTTCGCATCGATCTTCTGACCCGGGTTTTCCACGCGGATCCTCGTGGCGTCCCTGCCCTGATCGATTTGCACCGTCACGGTCTTGCCCGCCGGCGTATAGCGGATCGCGTTGGAGAGCAGGTTGCTGAGCGCCCTGCGGAGCATTTCCTTGTCCGCATGGATCCGCGCCGATGTGCCGAGCAATTCCAGTGATACGCCGCGCTCTTCCACCCAGGCATCGAAGTACTCGAACAGACCCCGGACAGTCTCCGCAACATCCAGCTCCTCCACCCGGATGTTCTCCGGGGAGTTCTCTGTCTGTGCCAGGAACAGCATGTCGTTGATCATGCGACTCAGTCGACCCAACTCCTCCAGGTTGGAGTAGAGGATCTCCCGGTACTCTTCGGCCGACCGGGCCTGCCCGACGGCGACTTCGGTCTGCGTCGTCAGGTTGGTGACGGGCGTCCGCAGTTCATGGGCGATGTCGGCGGACACATTGGCCAGCTGGGCGTAGCCGTCCTCAATCCGGCCCAACATTGAATTGAAGGAAGCGATGGTCTCCTCCAACTCGATGGGAACCTCACCGGGATCGAGCCTGACGTGTAGCCGCGATGACGTGATCGCCCGGATCTTTTCATTGGCTTTCCTGATAGGGATGTGACCCCATCGCACCGCGATCCAGGCCACCAGGATCGCCAGGCACATGACGACCAGGATGGTCCACCACTGGATGCGCTTGAAGTCCCGAATGAAGCCCAGGTGCACGCCGATGTCCATCGCAACGGCGATCGTGTAATCCTCGTCCAGTTGCCGGTCGGCGCCAACCCGCAACACGGCCCCGCGGTAATGCTTCCCAGCCTCCTGCCACACCGTCATCCGCTGACCTGCCCCCAGACGAATTGGATCCTGGAGCTCAACGAAGTAGCCAAGGTCAGGGCCTTCCTCCGGTGCGTACAACGTTCTTCCCGAGGAGTCGGCAACAAAGTAGTAGACGCCGTGGTGTCCACGTACGGCCCGCTGGAGCGCCTGCACGTCCTGCTCCAACGTCATTTCTCCCAAGGCTTTGATAACCGATCTGGAGATGACGCTCAGCTCTTCCTCATCCATCTCAGCAAAATGCAGGTCGAGGGACCTGACGCTGATCCAGTTGAAGACCAGGAAGACCAGCAGCATGGCGACGCCTACCAGCCAGGTGACACGCCATGCGAGCGAGACCGGTCGCCGAGAAAGCAGTTTCTTTTCACTCGTCATCCGGGACATCCAGCGTGTATCCCATGCCCCGAACGGTATGGATGAGCTTGGGCTCGAAGTCGTCATCGATCTTGGCGCGCAGGCGTCGTATCGCCACATCGATGACGTTCGTGTCGCTGTCGAAGTTCATGTCCCAGACCTGGGATGCGATCAGCGAACGGGGCAGTACTTCCCCTTGCCGCCGCACCAGCAGTTCCAGCAGTGCGAACTCCTTGTTGGTCAGGTTGATGCGCTTGCCCGCCCGGATCGCCCGCCGCCGAGGCAGGTCCAGCTCCAGATCCATCACCTGCATCCGGTCGTGGTGGGTGGGCAACGCACCACGGCGCAGGAGGCTCCTCACGCGAGCCAGCAACTCGGCAAAGACGAAGGGTTTGACCAGATAGTCGTCTGCGCCCAGTTCAAGTCCCTGGACGCGATCGTCCACGTCCGACAGCGCGGTCAGAAACAGCACCGGGACCTGGTTGCCCGCAGCCCGCACGGAACTCAGGATCCGGCGCCCGTCGATGTCCGGCAACATGACATCCAGGATGATCAGGTCGTAGGTCTCCGTCATCGCCATGTGGTGGCCGTCCAGCCCAGTGCGGGCGAGATCCACGACGAACCCGGCTTCCATCAAGCCTTGGCGGACATAATCAGCGGTCTTGCTTTCGTCTTCGACGACGAGAAGTTTCATGCTTTATACCTGGTGTATGCCCGCAACTGCTGCTGTGGCCACGACGCGCTTGGCTGACGATAGCCCGACGATCCTGCCGCACACATGACGCGTACATTACGGCTATGTAATGTTCGCGTCACTAGACCGACAGCCCGCTCCTTCTACAACGCACAGTTCCTGCACGTCTACGGGGAGAGAGGAAAAATGATTGGGTGCCTTGCTACGACCAACCCATGCGCAGAGGCATCCAAATGGCCATGGCAATCATGATCAGGTTCTCTGTCAGCGAGACGAACCCCAGCGGCACCTTGCTGTTTCCGCCCACGCATGCGCATTTGAGCGCTCGTTTGTCCACGTAGACGGCTTTGATTACCGACACCGCCCCTACCGTGCCGATGAACAACGCCAGCGGTGACGCGATCCACATCAGGGCGCCGGCCAGCATCAGCACGCCTGCCAGCGTTTCGCCGAACGCATAGAAGTAGGCATAGGGCACATGACGGCGCGCCAGCAGATCATAGTTCAGGAACATGGTCGAGAAGCTTTCAATGTCCTGGAGCTTCTGGACACCCAACAGGCACATCGCAACAGCGATCGAGGCTTCAATGGCGTGGATGCTGAAGATGGTTGCGTCATGAAACCAGCTGATCGCCAGTCCCATGAGCAAGGCGACGCTGAAAATCGCGATCACCGGCTGATACGTCGTCTCATCCTGACCGGGAAGCGGCTTGCCGAAATGCGCGCGGACTTCTTCATAGCCACCGATTCGCGCACCATCGATGAACACCTGGGGCGTGGTCTTGACCCCATGCTCGCGCATGAAGCGATCAGCCTCGTCCCGCGTCTTCAACAGGTGGTCCTGAACCGAAAATCCACGTCTTTTCAGGAACGACTTCACCTTCAGGCCGTAGGGGCACAGGTGATCGCTCGTTGCCAGGCGATAAAGCGATACGTCGGCGCTATTGTCCGGCCCAGATCCGCGCTGTTCGTTCATGATCAAGTCTCCTCAGAACCATAGACGTACCCCGACGACCCATTTGCTGTCGCCGCTGTCGTGGCCAGCGAGTGCACGCAGATCCGACGTGCGCCCGTAGCTCCATTCGCGCTCGAACCCGATGTACGGCGCAAACCGGCGACTGAACTCGTAACGCAGCCGCAGGCCGGCCTCTATCGTGCTCAGTCCGGATCCAACCAACTGCTCCGGGTCGGACTTTCCGAATGCCGTGGCCTCTGCCTCCCAGGTCAGGATGAGGCGATTGGTGAGCAGCATCTCGTACTCGGCTTCCAGGTTCAGCGCCGTGCGGCCGCCCTCACCGACGTAGCCGGTGGCCTCGATCTCGAAGAAGTAGGGAGCCATTCCCTGGACCCCGAACGCGGCCCATGTCCGTGATGGACCGTCGCCGAAATCCTGGCGAACTCCCGCGACGAGGTCCCACCAGGGGCGGATCGGCCGCCCGTACAGCACCTCGATCCGCCCCGTTTCCACGTCCCCGTCCAGGGCGTGGCCCTTGGTACGCAGCCACATGCGGTTGAGGTCGCTGCCAACCCAGGCGCTTCCTTCCCAGCTGATGTCCGTGCCGCCGCTGGCGTCTGAGGTTTCAAGCTGGTCCAGAAGCCAGAAGGAGTGGCGGCTGGACCCATGTTGGTGGTGGTGCCGCAGGTCCGGGAACGCGGCGGCGCGGTCGGCGTCCGTGACCGGGGGGATGGGATCGTGCAGACCGTGGTTCAAATCCATCGGACTCGCCGCATGCGAGTGGTCCGCGTGCGCCTGACCATCAGTCTGGTCCCCGTGCTGACCATGGTCCATCTGCGCATGATCGACATCATCAGGATCGTGCTGCATCTGGGAATGGTCGACATTGCCCGGACGCTGGTCCATCCGGGAATGGTCGCCGTCGTGCTGATGGTGGTCCATCCGGGAATGGTCGCCGTCGTGCTGATGGTGGTCCATCGGGGAATGGTCGAGATCGTGCTGATGATGCGCCTGGGAATGCCCGGTCTCCTCTCCGTGCAAATCTTCAGTCGATGTGTGGTGTTCCCCGTGGCTGTCGGCCGTCTCCGTGGAAGGTGGGGTCGGGGCGTGGGCGGAATGATCGTTTGGGGGGGACTGCTGGGCATTGGCCGTCCCGGTTGCCGTCAGAGCCACGGCAAGGGCAAGCCACAGCGCGGATCGAATCGGCTTCATTCTTCCACCCTCACTTCGCGGAACATGCCCGCTTCCATGTGATAGAACAGGTGGCAGTGATACGCCCAGCGACCGAGCGCATCCGCCCTGACCCGATAACTTCGTTTGGTCCCGGGCGGCATGTCCACCGTGTGCTTGCGCAGATGGAAGTTGCCCTGCTCGTCCTCCAGGTCGCTCCACAGGCCGTGCAGGTGGATCGGGTGGCTCATCATGGTGTCGTTGACCAGCACGATGCGCATGCGCTCGCCGTAGTTGAGGCGCAACGGCTCGGCATCGTTGAACCGGATGCCATCAAATGACCAGGAGAACCGCTCCATGTGTCCGGTCAGGTGGAGTTCCACCGTTCGCCCCGGCTCCCGTCCATCAGGATCGGGAAACAGGCTTTTCAGTTCGGCGTAGGTGGCCACATGGCGTCCGTTGTCCCGCAGCCCGATGCCAGGGTCGGCGAGCCTGGGCTCAGGCGTCATGGTCTGCATGTCGACCAGTGGATTGTTGGTCTCACTGTCCGGGTGTTGCTGCATTCCTCCGTTCCCATGCTGGGCGTTCGCCCCATGGGAAGCATGGTCGTCGTGGCCTCCGTGACCGGCGTGCCCACCGGTCGGGGGTGCGCTTGCGTGTCCGCCTCCATGCGCACCGTGATCGCCATGGCCCATGTCGGCCATGGTCAGGAGCGGTCGCGGATCCACTGCGGGAACCGGAGCCCTCAGGCCTTCCCGCACGGCCAGCGTGCCGCTCACGTATCCGGTGCGCGCATTGTCCTGGGCGAAGATGGTGAACGCATCCTGCCCGGTTGGCTCGACAATCACATCGAAGGTCTCGGCTGCGCCCAGCCGCACTTCGTCGACGGTCAACGGGTGCACGTACTGGCCATCAACGGCCACCACGGTCATTTTCAGGCCCGGAATGCGCACGTCGAAATAGGTCATCGCCGACCCATTGATGATGCGCAGGCGGATCTTCTCGCCGGAGCGGAACAGTCCCGTCCAGTTGCCCAGCGACGTGACGCCGTTCATGAGGAACGTGTAGGTGTGGGCATTGACGTCTGACAGGTCCGTGGGCGTCATCCGCATGCGCCCCCACTCCCCGCGGTCCCGCAGCGCTTCACGCAGGCCGTCCTCGCGCGCGTCGCGGATGAAGTCGCCGACGGTGCGCTTGTAGTAATTGTCGTACTCCGAGAACTTCTTGAGCCGGTCGAACAGCCGGGCCGGATCCATGTCCGTCCAGTCGGACAGGAAGACCACGTAATCGCGGTCATACGTGAAGGGCTCCGGGTCGATCGGATCGATGATCAGCGGGCCGTACATCCCGCCCTGTTCCTGGAACCCCGAATGGCTGTGGTACCAGTACGTGCCACCCTGGCGGACATCGAACTCGTACAGGAAGCCCTGCCCACGATCGATGCCATCGAAGCTCAGGCCGGGGACGCCGTCCATGTTGGAAGGCAGCAGGATGCCGTGCCAGTGGATCGAGGTCGTGTCACCGTGGATCGATCCACGTGGCAGGTCGTTGCGGACCCGCAGCTGGACCCGCGTGCCCTCCTTCCAGCGCAGGATCGGGCCAGGTACGGAGCCGTTGATGGTGATGGCTGGTCGGACCTTGCCGGTGTAGTTGACGGGCGTTTCGCCGATGCTCAGATCGAACTGCGTTCCCGCGAGTACCTCCAGTTGGCCCGGTGAGCGCAATGCCCAGCTTTGCCTGGGCCATGCACCCAGGCCCAACAGGGTTCCACCGGCGGCCAGGCCCTGGACGAACTGCCGCCGGCTCAGGCCAAGGCTTTGGGCGGCGGAGCCGCGGGAAATGAAGGACATCAAGATCTCCAGAACTGGTGCGCCTACGGAGGAGCGCGCAAGGCTCTAGAACCTAATTGCCCGAGACTGTCGCCGCAATGACCCGAACATTACATTTGCGTCATTTTCCTGGTCTTGCTGTAACGGCGCGCGCAGCCGACCCCCGCGACAGCCATGTGGATAAATGAGCGCTACATGACAGAAACGTAATGAACGGGTCACCGACCTGACAGCGGCGCATTCATAGGCTGGAGACCGTGGCACCAATGGTGGTGTCGCGCAGTCCCGCCCCGATGGGCGAACCCAGGTGTTTCCGCCATGAACCACAACTCCAGATTCCGCTCCTGGGGCATTGGTGCCGGCCTCGTCGCCGGCCTGCTGATCTCAACAGTTGCCCAAGCCCATATTACGCTCATCGAGTCCTCCCCGGCTGCCGATGACGTCGTCGCATCGCCGACCCAGATCGATCTCGTGTTCAACGAGCAACTGGTCCCCCGCGCGTCAACGGTCCGATTGGAGCGGGTCAACGAAGCAGACCCGGCTGGGGCGACCACTCCGCATGTGGACGTTCAGGTGGTCAACGGAGGCACCAACCTGCGTGCCAAACCGCACCACTCACTGGATGCGGGTACCTACCGCGTGCATTGGCGGGCCGTCGGGGAAGACAACCACCCCATGACAGGCGAATTTTTCTTCTCTATCGAATGAATGATCGCCGCCATGAGCAGCCAGGTCGATTACGCGCTTCGGTTCTTCCAGTATCTGGATCTGATGCTGCTGTTCGGTCTGCCGCTGTTCGTCTGGTACGCCTCGGCGTCAACGACCCGAGGTCGGCCAGAGCCGCAACCGCTGCCCGGCGTCCCATTGCGCCCAGTTCTGTTTGGCGGCGCGTTGCTGGGCTTGGGATTGCTGGCCACCGAGGTCGTGCGCGCTCCGGCAGCCATCCTGGGGATGGGGGCATTTGAACTGACGCGCGAAGACCTTGCCTGGTACTTGCTCGATACCTCCTCGGGTCGCGCCGCATTAGGCCGGTTGGCAGCGCTGCTCTTCCTTGTGTTGGCACTGGTCTGGAAGCGTCGGCCTGGCAAACAGCTTCCGATCCGGGCTATCAGCATCACGGCTGGTGTGGCGCTGGCTACGCTCGCCTGGAACGGACACGCCGCGGCGGGCGATGGAGTTTCAGGTGGTGCGAGGCTCGCCGCCGGGGTCGTGCACCTGCTGGCCGCCGGTGCGTGGATCGGAGCCATCGCAGCCTTGCTGGGCCTGCTCGTGGTGCGAAAGGGACGGCGCGCAACACCGCTCGGACCGGTGCTTCACGCGTTCGCCCTGCCCGGCACCATCTTCGTCGGTCTATTGGTCGTGACTGGCGCGTTCCATTACGCAGAGCTTCTCGGCTGGTCGATGACTTCGCTTTTTGCCGGTGACTATGGGCGGCTGATGGCGCTCAAGCTCGCGCTCTTCACAGCCATGCTTGTCCTGGCGGCCCTGCATCGCTGGCGATTGGCGCCCCGGCTGGACCGGCTCCAACACGAACCCGATCGACCGATCCGACATTTGCAGCTGAGCATCGGGTTGGAAGGAGTCATTGCCCTTCTGATCCTGGTGATCGTTTCCGTGCTCGGCTTGCTCAGTCCCTATCAATGACCCCACGTTGCCCCTTGGAGAACCCATGAAAACCCGTCTGACCAAGTCCGTCCTATGGCTGGCACCCATCCTGTTTTCTCTGGCCGCCTGCTCCCAGGAAACCGCCACGACGGTGCCTAGCGGCGAAACCGTAACCGGCATGTCAGCAGCCCCGGATTCCGCACCCGAGCCGGTAGTGGCCGCGGCGCAGTTCCCCCTGATGGTGGTCCACAAGACACCTTGGTGCGGGTGTTGCGGCGACTGGGTGGAGCACATGGAGAACGCGGGTTTCCAGGTCGAGATCCACGACATGGAGGACCTGGGGCCGGTAAAGGACCGATTGGGCGTGCCCTACGCGAAGGGCTCGTGCCATACCACGGAGATTGGCGGTTACATGGTTGAAGGCCACGTACCGGCCGAAGACATCAAGCGCCTGCTCCAGGAGAAGCCGGATGCCGTAGGCCTGGTGCTCCCAGGGATGCCAATGGGCTCCCCCGGCATGGAGTCGCCCGACGCTCGCCAACAACCCTTCACCGTCGAGCTCGTCAGGCGAGATGGAACGACCGAACCGTTCTCCAATCACTAGGGCTGCGCGAAACAGGGGCGGTGTTTCGGGCAGGCCGACTATCTGCCCGCGAGTAAAGAGGACAACAACATGAGTCACCATACCGCGAAGGACAGAACCCAGGCGATGAATTCGTGCATCGAAAACTGCACTGAATGTCATCAGATCTGCCTGGAAACCATCAGCTACTGCTTGGGCAAAGGCGGCGACCATGCCGCGTCGGATCACATCAACCTGCTTTCCACGTGCGCGGACATCTGCGCGACGAGCGCGGATGCAATGTTGCGTGGTTCCAGCGCCCATCACGTCGTTTGCAACGCTTGTGCCGAGATATGTCGTCGGTGTGCGGACAGCTGCGAGGCATTTGGCAATGACGAGCAGATGAAACGTTGCGCCGAGATGTGCCGGCGATGTGCTGAGAGCTGCAGTGAGATGGCCGCTGCCGCGTAAAGCATTGAATACCAGGGTCCGTCCTCAATGGGTGAATCCTGGTGCTTGTACCGGCCGTGCCGCGCACGGCATGTCCCCACCTTCCCGTACCGCCTTCCGAGTGAGCGCGGCAGAGCATGAACGAAATGGCATCAATCACGAAGTCCAGGGATTGCAAAGCAATGTATTGGCGATCACCCCGCCCTGCGTGGCTACAGCTCGCCCTCGCCGCCACGCTTTGGGCACTCACATTGCCGGCGATCGCTGCAAAACCGGTTCCCGGCCAAACCGTGGATTCGGTGCGTGCCTGGCTCATTGAGCACAGCCCGGAGCTTCGCGCCCTTGGGTTGGAAGCCGAGGCCGCCCAGGCCCGGATCCATCCTGCAGGCGCCCTGCCCGACCCGTCCGCATCCGTCATTTTTCGCGGCCCCGACGCGCCTTGGCGACGAGCCGACGGGGGTCGCGAAGTCGACTACGCGCTGCGCCAACGCTTTCCGCTGTGGGGAAAGCGCGAGCTCGCGCGGACCGCTGCACGCCACGAGGCGGCTGCGGCGAACCTGGACCGGGGCGCCGCCTCGCGGGATCTGATGGCCGACGCAGAAGTAGCCTACGTGCGGTACTGGCACGCGGACGAAGCCGTCGCCGTGCTGGATCGACGCATCGCACTGCTGCGCCAGATCGAGGAAATGGCAGGCGTGCGGTACGCGCTGGGTCGGGCACCGCAGCAGGACGCCATTCGCGCCCAGGTCGAACAGACCACGCTCCAGCGCGAGCGGATCGAGCGCATTTCTGCGAAGAACGAGGCAATCGCCGGGCTCAACGCGCTGCTCGGCCGTGACCCCAATGCGCCGCTCGCCCCGCCGGCTGAAGTTCCCGCCTTGCACGTGCTGAGCGCGGAGCTGAGCGTGGCCCTGGAAGGAGTGGATGCCCACCCCGCCGTGCAATCCCAGCGTGAGATCGCCGACGCGGCACGGGCAAGTTCCGCGTTGCAGCGGCGCAACCGCTTCCCGGACATCACCCTGGGCGTGGGGGCAATGCAGATGGGCAACGGCGTTGAAAGCACGGAGCTCATGCTGGAAGTCGAAATCCCCTTCCAGCAACGGGCCCGGCGCGAACGGGAGCGCGAGGCACGCCTGCTCCACGACGCCGCGCTGGCGCGCGCCAACCAGGCCCAGCGCGTGCTGCAGGGTCGCGGCGCCTCGGCGTGGGCCCAGTGGCAAAGCGCCCGTGAGCAGCGCCTGCTGATCGAGAACCGCCTGATGCCACAGGCGGACGCCACCTATCAGTCCGCGCTGGCCAGCTACCAGGTCGGCGAGGTCGATTTCAGCACCCTGCTTGAAGCCCTCAACGAGTGGCAAGGCGCCGACCTGGCCCGGGTGGATGCGTTACGTGACGAATTGACCGGCGCCGCGGCCGTGCGCGCCATCGAAGGAGAAATGCCATGAGCCGTACCAAGGGCCTGTCACTGGCGATCGCCGCCGCGTTGGCAGCGATGGCCATAGGCTTTATCGCCGGCCGTTCCGGCACGCCGGATACCGCGGAGGGTGCGGCAGCCGCCCCCGCTGAACGCGAAATCCTCTACTACCGCAATCCCATGGGGCTGGCCGACACCTCGCCTGTTCCCAAGAAGGATTCCATGGGGATGGACTACGTGCCGGTGTATGCGGGCGATGCGCCCCCCAGCGCGCCGGGCACCGTCGTGATGTCTCCTGACCGGGTGCAGTCGCTGGGGGTGCGCACCGAAGCCGTGCAAAGCGGGCCGCTGCTGATCCAGGTGCGTACCAGCGGCACGATCGAGGTGGACGAAACCCGCCAGTACGCGATCGCCCCACGCTTCGAGGGCTGGGTGGAACGCCTGCACGCCAACCAGAGCGGCATGCGGGTGCGCGCGGGACAGCCGCTGCTGTCGGTGTACAGCCCGCAGCTCTCGGCGGCCCAGCAGGAATACCGGCTGGCCGATGAGACAACGCGCAAGCTGGCGGAGACGGATCCCGCCGGCGCCGCCTCGATGGCCCGACTGCGCGATGCCGCCCGGACGCGCTTGCGCAACTGGGAAATCCAGGACGTGCAGCTTGGCCGGAGCGGCTCGGGAAGCACCCACAACATGGTGCTGACTTCCCCCGTGGACGGGGTGGTCGTGGAAAAAAACATCGTCCAGGGGGCCCGATTCGAGCCCGGTGAGACGGTCCTGCGCCTGGCTGACCTCTCAACGGTCTGGCTGGTGGCCAAGGTGCCTGCGGCGCAGGCGGCCAACATCACGGTCGGGCAAACTGCCCGCTTCGAGTCCGTGGCCCTGCCCGGCGACACCTTCAATGGTGAGGTGACGTTCGTCCAGCCGGTGCTGGATGCCCAGTCCCGCACCGTGGATGTGCGGGTCGCCCTTCCCAATCCGGACGGCCTCCTCCGGCCGGGGCTGTTCGGCACCGTGCAACTGCAGGATCCGTCGGCGCAGCCTGTCCTGACGGTCCCGCGCTCGGCAGTGCTCGACAGCGGGTTGCGCCAGATCGTGCTGGTGCAGGATGGCCCGGGTCGCTTCGCGCCCCGTGAAGTCACGCTGGGACGTCGCGGGGGTGATCGGGTCGAGGTCCTGGACGGCCTGGAGGCAGGCGAAGACGTCGTGGTGTCCGCCAACTTCCTCATCGATGCGGAGAGCAACCTGCAGGCGGCGCTGCAGAGCATGACCGGACATGGGGATCACGACGTGGTGCCGGTCGAGGGCCATGACGCGCACGGTGAGCATGATCACGGCGCGATGGATGATTCCCACTTGAACGGTGATCACGAGATGCAGGGCCCGGAAGGCCACCCCGACCACGAAGGCCACGAAGGCCACGAAGGCCACATAGACCACATAGACCACATAGACCATGGGGACCACGAGGACCACACGGACCACACGGACCACGCCGACCACGCGGACCATGGATCCCCCGGGGGCCACGGCAGCCACGACGACCACTCCGACCACGGGGAGCACTGAGATGCTCGGACGGCTTATCGAATGGTCGGTGCGCAATGTGTTCCTGGTGCTGGTGATGGGCATTGCGGTCGTCGCCGGTGGCATCTACGCGTTGATGAACACCCCGGTGGACGCACAGCCTGACCTGTCCGATGTGCAGGTCATCATCTTCACCGAATACCCCGGCCAGGCCCCCCAGGTCGTGGAGGACCAGGTCACCTATCCGCTTACCAGCACGCTGCTGGCGGTCCCCGGTTCCAGGGACGTGCGTGGCTTTTCGTTCTTCGGCGCATCGTTTGTCTACGTCATCTTCGAGGAAGGCACCGATCTGTACTGGGCACGCTCGCGGGTGCTCGAGAACTTGAATGTCGCCGCCCAGAACCTGCCCCCGGGCGTCGTCCCCGCGCTGGGACCGGACGCCTCGGGTGTCGGCTGGGTGTACCAGTACGTGCTCCAGAGCGATCAGCATTCGCTGGATGAGCTGCGCGCCATGCAGGACTGGTATCTGCGCACCCAGCTCACGACCGCTCCGGGCGTGGCGGAAGTGGCCAGTGTCGGCGGGTTCGTACGGCAATACTCGGTCACGGTCGACCCGGCGAGGCTGCGCGAGTACGACATCCCCCTGTCGCGAGTGGGCGAAGTGATGGCCGCGAGCAACCGGGACGTGGGTGGCCGCGTGATCGAGATGGCCGAAACCGAGTACATGGTGCGCGGTCGTGGCTACCTGCAGGGCATCGAGGATATCGAGACCCTCGTGCTGAAAGCCGATGGTGGCGCCCCGGTCCTGATCCGGGATGTTGCACGCGTGGAACTGGTCCCTGACGAGCGCCGCGGCCTCGCCGACCTGGATGGCGAAGGCGAGGTCGTGGCCGGCATTGCCGTGGCGCGGTACGGCGAGAACGCTCGAGCCGTGATCCAGGGGGTCAAGGAGAAGTTGGCCCAACTGGCAAGCGGGCTGCCGGAAGGGGTCAGCATCCAGGCCGTGTACGACCGTTCGGATCTGATCGAGCGGGCGATCAGCACGTTGCGTACGACCCTGCTTGAAGAAAGCCTGATCGTCGCCTTGGTGTGCCTGGTGTTCCTGTTTCATGCACGCAGCGCACTGGTGGCCATCGTCATGCTTCCGGTGGGTGTGCTGATCGCGTTCATCGCCATGCGCGCCTTGGGCATGAACTCAAACATCATGAGCCTGGGCGGCATCGCCATCTCCATTGGCGCGATGGTGGACGCGGCGATCGTGATGATCGAGAACGCGCACAAACACATCGAGCGCAGCGACGGCTCGCGCAGCCGGGCACAGCTGATCATCGACGCCTGCCGCGAGGTCGGTCCCGCGTTGTTCTTCAGCCTGATGATCATCACCGTCTCATTCCTGCCGGTATTCGCCCTTGAAGCGCAGGAAGGACGACTGTTCAAGCCGTTGGCATTCACAAAGACGTTCGCGATGGCCGGGGGCGCCCTGCTCTCCGTCACCCTGGTCCCGGTGCTGATGCTGCTGTTCGTGCGCGGCAGGATCGTTCCCGAGCAGAAGAACCCGGTGAACCGCTTCCTGGTTGCCGTCTATCGGCCCGTGATCAACGTGGTGTTGCGCCATCGCGTGGCGACGCTCGCCGTTGCCGTGCTGGCCCTGGCCATCAGCCTGTGGCCCGCGTCCCGGCTGGGCAGCGAGTTCATGCCCACCTTGAACGAGGGGACGCTGCTGTACATGCCCACGTCGCTTCCCGGCATGTCCGTGACCAAGGCGGCGGAGCTGTTGCAGCAGCAGGACCGGATCATCAAGAGCTTTCCGGAGGTCGAGTCCGTGTTCGGCAAGGCCGGCCGGGCCCTGACCGCGACCGATCCGGCGCCGATGGAGATGTTCGAGACCGTCATCAACCTCAAGCCGGAGGATCAATGGCGCGATGGGATGGACGTCGACAAGCTGATTGCGGAAATGGACGCGGCGCTGGATTTCCCGGGCATCGCCAATTCCTGGACCATGCCGATCAAGGCCCGCACCGACATGCTGGCCACGGGCATCCGCACGCCGGTGGGTATCAAGGTGTTCGGTGACAACCTGGAGGAACTCGATGCCCTGGCCACGGAGATCGAGGGCGTGGTCAGCCAGGTGCCTGGAACCACAAGTGCATTTGCCGAGCGGCTCACCGGTGCCTACTACCTGGACATCACCCCTGACCCGCAGGCACTGGCGCAATACGGCGTCACCCAGGGGGAGGTGCAGGACGTGATCGCCGCTGCCCTGGGCGGCGAGGTGGTGACCACCATGATCCAGGGGCGACAGCGGTTCAATGCCGTGGTGCGGTATCCACGCGAGCTGCGCGACGATCCCTACCGGATCGGCACGCAGGTCCTGGTGCACACCCCGTCGGGTGCCCAGGTACCGCTGGGGGAACTGGCGCACATCGAGGCCCGGACCGGAGCCCCCAGCATCCGCACCGAGAATGCGATGCTCGCGACCTACATCTACCTGGACACGCGGGAAAGCGATCTGGGAAGTTACGTCCAGGCGGCCCAGGAAGCCGTGGCCGAGCACGTGGAATTCCCTCCCGGCTACTTCATCACCTGGAGCGGGCAGTACGAGTACATGGAACGTGCAGCGGAGAAGATGCGGGTCGTGATCCCGGTCACCTTAGCTCTGATCTTCCTGCTGCTCTATCTCAACTTCCGCCGCGTGACCGAATCGCTGATCGTGATGCTGTCCGTCCCGTTCGCGCTGGTCGGCGGGATCTGGCTGATGTGGGCGCTTGGGTACAACGTCAGCGTGGCTGTGATCGTCGGGTTCATCGCGCTGGCGGGTGTGGCCGCGGAAACCGGCGTGGTGATGCTGATTTACCTCGATCAGGCTCTAGAGGCACGCGCTGCGCAACGTCGCGAGCAAGGGCGTTCGCTGGACGCCAATGACCTGCGCGATGCCATTGTCGAAGGCGCCGTGGATCGCGTGCGCCCGAAGATGATGACGGTGATCGCCATCATGGCCGGTCTGCTCCCAATCATGTGGAGCTCCGGTGCCGGCTCGGAAGTCATGCGTCCGATCGCTGCGCCCATGGTCGGGGGCATGGTGTCCTCAAGCATCCTGACGCTCGCTGTGATCCCGGCGCTGTATTCGTTGATCAAACAGCGGCAACTGCGCAGGAGAAGAACGTGACTGCCTTTTTCACGAGGGGAAACTCAATGAACGCGCAAATCTCTGCCCTCCGCCAAATCGCCCCGCCCACCAATTTCCGCTGGATTGCGCTTGTCCTCGCTCTCGCGATGGCGCTCGTGGCGCCCGGCGTGTCTTGGGCGAACGATGGCGGCTTTCGCCATAGCATCTGGATGCGGGGCCAAGTACTGGAGCAGCAGGACGAATCACTGGTGGTGTGTGTCGGACGGGCCGACGGGGCCCAGGTTGGACAGGTCCTGGACGTAGTACGCCACGTGCGACAGATACGTCGCTCCCGAACGGGCAGGGTTCGTTACCGGCGTGAGGCGGTTGGGCAGGTCCGCATCGTCGAGTTGTTTGATACCCACTACGCCGCGGCGGAGATCCTCTCGGGAACCCCGCGGGTGAACGACACAGTGGAGTTGGTCCGGCCGTGACCGCATCGTGGCCGGTTCGCCGACCTTTGGTGCTGCTCGCGTGCATCCCTTTTTGAACTGGAGTTCCCCATGTCCATTCCTTCCCGCCCCACCCTGCAGTTCCTGGGTGCCGCCGGCACGGTGACCGGCTCGCGCTACTTGATCGAGGCCAATGGCCAGCGTGTGCTCGTGGACTGCGGGCTGTTCCAGGGCTACAAGCAGCTGCGCGAGCGCAACCGGGCGCCCTTTCCCGTGGACCCGGCCTCGATCGACGCGGTAGTCCTTACCCACGCCCACCTGGATCATTCGGGATATCTGCCTGCCTTGGTGAAACAAGGATTTCGTGGGCGGATCCACTGCACCCACGGGAGCGTCGCGCTGTGCGGGCTGTTGTTGCCCGACAGCGGATATCTGCAGGAGGAAGAAGCCAAGTACGCAGCGCGCAAAGGATATTCCCGGCACAAAGAGCCTCGCCCGCTTTACACGGAGGCCGATGCGCGACACAGCCTGAAGCAACTCCGAGGGCACGATTACCAGAGCAGAGTCGAGGTGGCTCCGGGCTTCACGGTGCAGTTCCATCCTGCGGGCCACATCCTGGGCGCTGCGCACGTCAGCCTGAATGTCCACGGCCAGCGCCTGCACTTCAGCGGCGACCTCGGACGCCAGCAGGAATCCCTGATGAATCCGCCAACGCCCCTGCCCGCCTGTGACGTACTGGTGTGCGAATCCACGTATGGCAATCGCGAGCACGTTCCAGTCGATCAGGAGGCGGAGCTGGCCCCGATCATCCGCCGTGTCGCCGCCCGTGGGGGGGTGATCGTCATCCCCGCATTTGCCATTGGTCGTGCCCAGGGCCTCATGCTTCATATCGCACGTCTGCGTGAGCGCGGGGAGATACCTCGCGTCCCGGTTTACCTCAACAGCCCGATGGCCATCAACGCCACCCGGCACTACCACGCCCACCACTCCGAACACCATGTGTCCGACGAGGACTGCGAGCGGATGTTCGACCTGGCGACCTTCGTCAACACGGTTGAAGAGTCGAAGGCACTCAACCGCCAGCGCGGTCCCATGATCATCATCTCGGCCAGCGGCATGATCACCGGCGGTCGGGTACTGCACCACATCGAGGCGTTCGGCCCCGATGACCGCAACGCCATCCTGCTCGCCGGCTACCAGGCTGGCGGAACACGCGGTGCCGCGCTGGCGGCAGGCAAGCGCACATTGCGCATGTTCGGCCGCGAGGTTCCCATCCGCGCCGAAGTCGTGCAGCTTGAAGGCTTCTCTGGCCACGCCGACGCCGGTGAGCTGCTGGACTGGATGCGCACCGCGCCGTCCGCACCGCGCATGGTCTATCTCACCCACGGTGAGCCCGACGCAGCCGACACGCTGCGCGGGCGCGTGCAGCGCGAGCTGGGCTGGCGCGCACGCGTGCCTGAACACCTGGAGCGCGTTGGTCTGGAGGATGCGCGATGACCGCTTCGATCGATACCCGGGAGGGCACATGAACCTGCATCTCAACTGCTGCACCGCCGACCAGCTGTCGGCCGCCGAGCGCCAGCGGATCCTTGAACTGGCCGACGCCCACCGCCAGGCCGATCCCGCGTTCGCCCATTGGGCTGCCGGCTACGGCGTGATCCGGCATGACCCGCTCACCCAGCTTCGGGTCCGCCAGATGGTGGACGAACTGGTGGCCCTTGGGCGCACGCCCGATGCCGGCACCGCCTGGCAGCGGCTCGCCGCGGCCGACCGCGTCACCAGTGCCGGCATGTGGCTGGTGGCGCACATGACCTACAGCCAACGCGTCCGTACCGACGGTGCGGCCCTGGAGATCGATGATTTCAAGATCACGCCAGAAGGTCACACCGGCGGGTCCCTCAACATGGTGCCCGCGTATGCCGGCTACCTGCTGATGGACGCCCTGGATGGGGTCACCCGCGCGTGGATGATGGGCCAGGGACACTGCGTGGCCGCGATCGACGCGCTGAACCTGCTGGTTGGCAACATGACCGACAGGCACGCCGAACGTTACGACCGCTCCGACGCGGGGCTGAGCCGGTTCGTCGGCGACTTCTACGCTTACACCCTCAATCCGGACGGAACGCCGGCCTCGCCTCTTGGCTCCCACGTCAATGCGCACACCGCCGGCGGGGTAATGGAGGGCGGCTATCTCGGTTTTGCCGAGCTGCAGTACGTGCATGCGCCGCTGAAGGACGAACGCCTGGTCGCCTTCCTGAGTGACGGTGCATTCGAGGAGCAGCGTGGCAGCGACTGGGCGCCGCGCTGGTGGCGTGCCGAGGACAGCGGGCTCGTCAGCCCCATCATCATCCTCAACGGCCGGCGCATCGAACAGCGCAGCCAGATCACCCAGCAGGGCGGCGAGCGCTGGCTGGACAGGCACCTGCGATTGAACGGCTTTGATCCGGTCGCGCTGGACGGCCGCGATCCGGCCAGCATCGCGTGGGGGATCCACGTGATGGAGTCGCGCCTGCAGGCGGGCGCCGCCCTCCCAGATACCGACGTGCAGCTGCCCTATGGCATCGCCGAAACCGTCAAGGGCTTTGGTTTCCCCGGCGCCGGCACCAACGCCTCTCACAACCTGCCCCTGCCGGGGAATCCGGCGAAGGACGCCGAGGCACGCACGCTCTTCAATGAAGGTGCCGCGGCGCTGTTCGTGGCCATGTCCGAGCTTGAAGAAGCCATTGCCGCCCTCAACAGCCACGATGACCAGCAGCGGGTACGCGAGCGCGACCATGCGCTGGCCGATCGCCAGGTGGAGCCGCCCCGCGTTCCCATGGTCGCCGACCGTGGCGTCGGGGGCGAAAGCTCGCCGATGACCGCGCTCGACGAACAGTTCGTCGCCATCGCCGAAGCGAATCCCGGGCTGCGCGTGCGCGTGGGCAATCCCGACGAACTGCGCAGCAACAAGCTCGACCGCACCCTGGACGCGATGAAGCACCGGGTGCACGAGCCCGAGCCCGGCGTCGCAGAATCGACCACGGGCGCGGTCATTACGGCGCTCAACGAGGAAGCGGTGGTCTGCGCCGCGCTCGGCAACAAGGGCGGGCTGAATCTGGTAGTGACGTATGAAGCGTTTGCCCCGAAGATGCTGGGCGCAATCCGCCAGGAGCTGATTTTCGGGCGGCACCAGGCCCAGGCCGGCCGGCCACCCGGCTGGCTCGGCGTTCCGCTCGTCCTGACGTCCCATACCTGGGAGAACGCCAAGAACGAGCTTTCCCACCAGGATCCGACCATGGCCGAGGCGCTCCTGGGCGAAATGGCCGACGTCTCGCGCGTGGTGTTCCCTCCTGATGCCAACGGCGCCGCAGCCGCCCTCGCCCACGCCTACGCGCAGCGCGGCACCGTCACCACCCTGGTCGTCCCCAAGCGCCCGTTGCCCCACGAACTGACGCCTGACCAGGCACAGGCGCTGGCAGCCAACGGTGCGTTGTGCCTGGACGGCGATCCAGAGACGGCGCCGATCCTGCTGGTCGCGACCGGGGCTTACCAGTTGCAGGAAGTACGCCGCGCGCAGGCGCGTCTGGTCGAACGCGGCGTGTCGGCAGCAATCATCTATCTCAGCGAGCCCGGCCGCTTCCGCAAGCCCCGCGATCCGGAGGAAGCACGGTACTCGCATCCGGACAGCGCGGTGCAGGCGCTGTTTCCGGTCGGCCGGCCCCGCGTATTTGTCACACACACCCGCCCGGATCCTTTCCTCGGCGCCCTGCGCCGGCTGGACACAGGTCCGGCTACGACCGCGGCGCTGGGCTTCGTCAACCGCGGAGGCACGCTGGACGTGCCGGGGTTGCTATTTGCCAACCGCAGCACCTGGGCACACGTGGTCGACGCGGCCGCGGGCGTCCTTGGCGAGTCCCGCGACAGTCTGTTGTCCGAAGCGGAGTTGGCGGCGCTGGAGGACCGGGGTGACCCGGACACGATCCTGCGCCCGGAAACGGGGTCGGCGTCGTGAGCCGGCCGGCCGGGGCTTTGCGCTGATGGCTGGCACGGTGCGGCGCGGAGGCCAGATAGCCTGGGCCGGACTGAAGCTCGGAGTCACCGTGCTTCGGCTGCGCCGGCGGGCACCCGACCGGCTTCCCGCCTATATCAGCACCACCCTGGTGGGGCTGGGCACCACCTTCGTCAAACTGGGCCAGGGCTTGAGCTTGCGCTGGGACCTGCTGCCTGCGCCCTATCGCGAGGCGCTGTCGCAATTGCACAGCGACGTGCCGGCGTTTCCTGCGGACCAGGCCAGGCGCATTGTCGAACAGGCGTTCGGGGCACCTGTCGATGAGCTCTTTGCCAGCTTCGATGACAGGCCGCTGGCTGCGGCTTCAGTGGCGCAGATCCACCCGGCGCGCATGCATGACGGTCGGGATGTGGTCGTCAAGGTCACTCGCCCCGGCATCCATGCGCAGGTGCAGGCTGACCTGCGGCTGCTGCGGCGCACGGTGCGGGTGGCCCAATGGCTCTGGCCACCGCTCAGGCGCCACCACCCGCTCGAGCTCGTGGACGAACTGGGTGCGTTCCTGCGCAACGAGGTCGATATGCGTCACGAGGCGCAGAACATGCGGCGCATGGCCAAGGTGCTCGATTCCCTGCCTTCCATTACCCAGCCGCACGTCGTCGAGCCGTATGCTGCTCGCGACGTGATCGTCCAGGACCGCAGCTACGGGACCCGCCTGGAGTCCGCATACGGAACCACGGCCGCGCCAGCGCTGGCGAATGGGCTGCTCGAAGCCTATGTGCACCAGCTCTTCGGGGCCGGCGTGTTCCATGCCGATCCCCATCCGGGCAACCTGTTCTTCTTCGACGATGGCCGTCTGTGCCTGCATGATTTCGGCTCGATTGGCGTGCTTGATCCCGCATCCCGGCTAGCGCTCGGCGGCATGGTCGAGGCCATTGCAGCAGACGATGCCGAAGGCGTGCTGGATGCGGCAATCGCCCTGGGGTTCTTCCCTCCGCAGGTGGATCGTCGATCGCATGTGCGCGAGATCCACCTGATCCTGGCCGAGATGGCCAGCCGCCCGTTGGCGGAGTGGTCTATTGCCGAGGCGATCTGGCGCGTGGCACGGATTGGACAGGGCGCCGGCTTCCGGCTTCCGGCCCACCTGCTGTCCCTGATCCGGACGCTGTTCCTGGTCGAAAACACGCTGCGGGCACTGGACCCGGACCTGGACCTGCTCGGGACGCTGTCGGCCCGGGCAGCGGACATCGCCCATATCGCCGATTCCAGCCGCCCTGGCGGCAGTCGACCGATTGCCATGCGGCTGGCCCGCACTGCACGCCAGTTGCCGCAGATCGCCGCTGATCTGTTGCGGCAGGCGCAGCTGAGTGACGGTCGCCCGGCCTTTTCTGTACACCACCACGGCTTGAGTTCCACGCAGGAGACACTTGCCCGCACGGGTAACCGGCTTGCGCTGGCGCTGGTCACCTTGGGCTTGTACCTGAGCGGCGCGCTGTTGAGCCTGCATTCGGACGGCCCGCAAGTGTTCGGTCACCTGTCGTTACTGGCGATCCTGGCTTTTGCCGCTGCAGGACTGCTCTCGCTTCGGCTGGTTTTGGCCATCGCCAGATCCGGGCACCTGTAGAACATCGGATCCGTTTCCCTACTGATGCAGTATTACGCTAGCCCATCCTGGAAGGCAGACTCATGACGCAACACGACCATCATCAGCACGATCATCAAGCGCATGGCGAGCACGCCGACGCTCATGCGGGGCACGACAAGCACGCCGGCCACAGCGTGGAGATGTTCCGCGACAAGTTCTGGCTGAGCCTGGCATTGACGATCCCCGCCCTGGTGTGGGAACCGATGCTCCAGGAATGGTTCGGGTACACCGCGCCGCGGTTCCCCGGTTCGGCCTACATTCCCGCCATCTTCGGTACCGCTGTTTTCCTGTACGGCGGCTGGGTGTTCCTGCGTAGCGCGTGGGACGAGCTCTCGAACCGGCTCCCGGGAATGATGACGCTGATCTCGCTGGCGATCGGCGTCGCGTTCATTTACAGCGCGGCGGTCACCTTGGGGTATCCGGGACAAGCGTTGTGGTGGGAGCTGGCGACCCTCGTGACGATCATGCTCCTGGGTCACTGGATCGAGATGCGCTCGATCTTCCAGGCCCAGGGTGCCCTCAATGAGCTTGCCAAGCTGCTGCCTGATACCGCGGTCCGGATCACCAGCGGGGACCAGACCGAGTCGGTATCGATCGACGCGCTCCGGGAAGGAGACCTGTTGCTGATCAGGCCGGGAGCCGGCATCCCCGCCGACGGCGTCGTGAAGGAAGGGCGAAGCAGCGTCAACGAATCAATGATCACCGGCGAGTCAGAGCCCATCGAGAAGCACGAAGGCGATGAAGTGATCGCGGGGACGGTCAATGGCCAGGGCTCGTTGCGGGTCGAGGTGACCGGCACTGGGGACCGCACTGCCCTGGCCGGGATCATGCGCCTGGTCGCCCAGGCCCAGTCATCCCGCTCGCGTGCCCAGGCGTTGGCCGATCGTGCGGCATTCTGGCTCACGTTCGTCGCCATCGGCGCCGGCGTCGTGACCTTCATCGCGTGGTGGGCATTCGGTGCGACGCTGGATTTCACCATTACGCGCGTCGTTACCGTCCTGGTGATCGCCTGCCCGCATGCATTGGGCCTGGCGGTGCCGCTGGTAACGGCGATCTCGACGACGATGGGGGCGCGCAACGGATTGCTGGTACGTGATCGTCGTGGCCTGGAAGAGGCCCGCAATCTCGATGTGGTTGTGTTCGACAAAACCGGCACGCTCACCCTGGGATCGCACCGGGTGGTGGCGATGACGGTCGAAGACGGGACGAGCGAGGAAGACGCCCTGCGATGGGCTGCAGCCGTGCAGCGGGACGCGGAACACCCGATTGCGAATGCGCTGACCACGAGTGCGAACGAACGCGGGCTTGATGTGCCAGCCTCGAGAGGCTTCGAGTCGATGCCCGGCGTTGGTGTGCGCGCCGAGGTGGAAGGCCGGACGCTTCACGTCGGTGGCCCGGGCATGCTCAGGCAATTGGGCGTCCAACCCGGAAAAGTCATCCAGGAAGCTGCTGACGTTGCCGCTGGAAATGCACAATCTGCCAGCTACCTGATCGCCGATGACCGCGTGATCGCCGCGTTCGCCATCGCCGACGCTGTACGGCCCGAGTCGCGTGAAGCCATCGAACGGCTCCACGCCGCCGGCATCGAGGTCGCCATGCTGACGGGTGATTCCTGGGCTGTCGCCGAGGCCGTGGCCCGCGAACTGAATATCGACAAGGTCTTTGCTGAAGTCCTGCCCGAGGACAAGGTTGCCAAGATCCAGGAGCTCCAGCAGGGGGACAGGAAGGTTGCAATGGTGGGCGACGGCGTCAATGACGCCCCTGCCCTACTGACGGCGGACGTGGGCGTCGCGATCGGGGCCGGCACGGACGTGGCTGTGGAAGCCGGAGACGTGGTGCTGGTTCGCTCCGATCCGCGCGACGTCGCCCGCATCGTCAGCCTCAGCCGGGCCAGCTACCGCAAGATGGTCCAGAACCTGTGGTGGGCGGCGGGCTACAACATCGTTGCGATACCGCTGGCCGCCGGCGTGCTGGCATGGGCGGGCATCCTGCTGGTACCCGCGGTTGGAGCGATCCTGATGTCCGCGAGCACGGTGATTGTGGCGATCAATGCGCAGCTGCTGCGGCGATCAGAGCTGTAACGGATCCTTCGTACAGGTGCCCAGTGGGGTACCGATGGAACTGAGGTCCCGGGCTGCGGGGAACCGTAGCCCGGCCGGCATCTTGGTGACACTTGTTCCGCCTCGCACAGAGCGGCCGCCGCGAACCGGTATAAGCGATGGTCAGCTATCCGCGGGGGCTGGAACGAACACGTGCCCTACCCCCGATAACGCTCCCTAATCTCCATAGAACGCGCCAGTTGCCAGTCGCTATCGGTCAGCGTCGCGACTGAGCCATGCTCCACTTCAATTAGACTCAGGTGCGTCTCCCCAAGCGCACTCACTATGGTCGAGCCCTCCAATCCGCTGCATAAGACACCGGCCATTGCCGCGGCATGCATCTTCATGGTGACTGCATCAAGCGGTCACTATCTTGTCGCGATTGTCGCAGCTGCAGCTGTCTATGTTGGCCTCCGCTACCGGCAGCGTCCGGAGCGTCGATCTAGCGGCACCGCGCTGATGATCGCTGCGGCCCTCTCAGCATCTGTCGCAGTTGTCTCTGGTTGCATGTCTTCCATTTGAGCCCTCGACGCTGCCAAACGAATCGAACTGAACGTCCTAATCTGCCAGCCGAGATTTCGGGGTAGAACCCGAGGCCGGTTTGCCGGCGGGCCGGCACTGGTAGCGCATGGGCTTGATGACGCGTTTGCTCTCCTCCCAGACCATGACCGGCGCATACATGCCGGGGAAGATCCGGTGGTCGCTCGGGCGGTCCTCCTTGCGCTTGAGGGTGGCGAGCTGTCCCTTGAGCTGCTCCATCTTGCGCGGGGCGATCTCGGCGTCTTTTTCTGCGGTCTTCGTGGGCTTAGTCGCGAACTTTCGCTTGGCATCGGCTAAACGCGCGCGCACATATGCGTCGTAGTCCGCCCATACCTGGGCCGAGTAGCACATGGGTCACTCCTCTCCTAGCGGGGCCAAGGAAATGTAACGCCCGTGCCGTGCAAGCATGGTGGCGATGCGCTGCTGGACCAGGCCTTGATGCGGCCCGGCCTCGCCCTCCAACGGGTCCGCCACGGCCAAGAACGCTTCCCAGAAGTCGGAAGGCTCGGGGTTGGCCTGGATGAGGTCGGGAAGTGCGACTTCCAAGGCATCCAGGCGCTGCGTGAATGTGTCAGACACTCCTGCTGGCTGCTTCGTATCCATGCGCCCCATGGTAGACGCTCAACAGCCAGTGCTTCGCCCGTTCAGCGAAATACTAACTGACAAGTTTTTCTTGCCGGCCTACTCTCCCTGCCCGTCTTCAAACCTGAGACCCGGCTCTGGGAGCCTGTATCCATGCACGCCCTTCCTGGACCGATTGAAAGCGAGTTGCATTGCTGACGATCATCCGGTTTGTGCAATGTACAACGACACGAGCACAAGGAGCTAAGATCACCACATGACCCTCTCCAGCGTCACCAAGACCGCTCCGGTCAGCGTAAATTTCAGCGCTGCCGAGAAGCGCATGCTTATGCTCCGCGCACGCTCTGCCGGCCAGACTCTTGGCGAGTACATTCGCGAACGCGTGGTCGTCGAAGCCGGGCCCTTTGAACAAGTTCTCCGATTTCTGGCAGAAGAGCTTGCCTTAGTTGGCGACCAGGCGCGGCAAGCAGTCACTGCACAGCAAGCGGAGAGTGCAGGCAGTTCCGGTCATCCGCGAGAAAGCCGCGAAGCCCAACGGGCCAGAATCGCGAAAGAGGTGCGGGAAACGTTGACGCAGAACGAGTTGGATGCGTTGGCCAGTCTTTTCAGACCGGCGTTCGATGCGCCGCTGGGGCTAACTCCGCCAAAACACAGCGCCCCGAAAAACCCGGAAAAACAATGACCCCCGCTGTGAGCTCATGGCAGCTTTCGCAAGCCGAATTCCCCGGGGTCCGCCACCAAGGTGGGGCAAGATAGCGGACCAGTGTCGATGGCGGGCTATTGATCTCTGTCGGCCAGCGCAGCGGTCCCTACTCGGTGTTCGAGCATCAGGTCACCAAGATCTCCCGCGCCCTGCCCCGCTTGTACTTGGCATCAGTTCGTCGCTTTAACGCCGCTTAAGTCGGACGATCGCAACTAAAGTCCGGCTTCGCCCAGCACTTCCGAAGCGCTCACGCCGAGGCCGCTACAGATCTTCGTCAGTGTACTGACAGTGATGTTCTGAGCCCCTCGTTCGATCGCACCGTAATAGGCCCGGTGCATCCCTATTTTGTCTGCAAAGAGCTCTTGACTGAGACCCAGCCCAGACCTGAATACGCGCATCGCTGCGCCCAATTGCCGTAGTTCGGAGGCTTCGTCCATCCTGAACACGTTAGGAAGAACGCTAGTTCCATCGCTACCACCATATGTGTAGGCTAGATATATCTACCCGGGCGCAGATATGCGATTGCTAGTAGTTGATAGCCGAGGTCAAGAGACCCTACTGCCGATTCGGGCAGACATCGCAGATGAAATATCGCTGCGACTGAGAGAGGCGTTGCCAGCAATCGGACAGGAACGTCTCGGCCAGCTCTCAGCGCAAGCCATCCTGGGGACTCTGGTGACGGCGATGGAGCCTGATCCGCGCCGCCCAACCGGCGCACAAATACGCTTCGCTCTCGACATTTCCGAAAAGTTGGGCGTTTCTCTTCCGGACCGGATCTTGCAGGACCGGACCGTCATGGGGGCGTTCCTCACACGCCACGGAAGCCGACTCCGCTGAGCGCGTGTCGCAAGGCGCGTGAGACGCATTTTCTCTCATTTGCCACAGCACACAACGTTCATCCGGGCACAAAAATATAAACTCAAGAAAGGGCCTCGGACTATGTCAGATCGAATGTGCCGGCCAATTCGATTCCGGTCGTCATTCACGCACGGAGGCATGACCGGCGTCAGCCGAAATCGCAGCCCGTCGCCGATTTTTGAATATCCAGCCAATTGAGATAGTTATGCGCGGTCAATTGATGGCGTGGATAACGAACTATCAGGGAGTCCGATCGAGACGGCTCGCGGGGATTACGTGCTGAGTATCTAAAGCGGATGAAACGTTACACGTTGATTAACATGGCTTGACCCTGACGATCGAGGAGCATAGTGTCCGGAAAACTGCATAGGCCCCGGACATGCCCGATCAGCACCTAAAACTCAAGCGAGCGTTTGAAGCGAACGGTTTATCAATCGCTCACTGGGCGGATAAGAACGGTTTCCGGAAGGCAAATGTGTACTCCGTCCTATCCGGCCGAACAAAAGGCCGCAGAGGTGAAGCGCACAGGATCGCACTGGCTCTCGGTTTAAAGCAGCGTTCAGACGAAGACAAAGCGACACTGATCGAGATCGGAGCAGCGCCTCCAACGTAGCCAGGAAAACTGGCAAGCTGAACAGAGTACCCATGGGTAGCCAAGTGCCCTAGGGCCGATCCAAACCCAATCCACTCAATAACAATGATGGAAGCACGCCAAACCTAGAAATTTCACACCCGCCCGTACGGAATAAAAAACCCCCGCGGACTGCAATCCGAGAGGGTTTAGGTGCCACTGATTGGCGTCTCACGAACCAATCATAGCGCCCACGCTGTTGCGTTTGCAAGCGCCCCTCTCCCCGGGCGACGGGCGGGCTTTCGCCTAAGGAAAGCCCATGCACGCAGATCAAGATCTCGAGTTAGAGCTCGCACCGTCCCATCAACTCAATTCCCGTCCATTTAATCCGAGAGTGTTCAAGAGACGCGAGTTCGAGAAAAAAGACATCTACGGATTTCTGTCCGTGAAAGAGCGGCGCATTGTTGAAGTTCATGGGTTACCTGCAATAGCGGTAGCTCTTGATCTTGAATGCAACCCCCTTATCGCCTGTTATACGGAGCGACCTCGTTTTCTAGCCATAGGTGACAAAAATGTAGAGCTCCATTTTTGGGTCCGTCATGTGACAGGTGCGGAGGAGTACCTACTTCTGGTCCCTGATGCCGATTGCGTCCACGTCGCCGGCGGGACCTTGCGACCACGCGAGGCTGAGCGTTGGCTCGCCACTGCAAAGGACTTTGGGCTGCATCTGCGCTTCATAACTGAACACGATGTACGCGTTGCCGGCGGGGCCATCGCACAGCACAACCGCATCCTGGCTTTTACCCAAGTAGCCCAGACCTTGGGGAACCGGCTGGCATTGGGCGCCAGAGTTCTCACGCTCTTTGAAAAGCAATCCCGTGCACGAATCGACCAGATCGAGGCTGCGCTCGTACCTTTTGATCCAGCTGATGTCCAAGCCGTGACATGCGAGCTGATCTACTTTGGAAAACTTGACTTCGATCGAGGCGAGGAACTCACCCGGCGCACCGTAGTGGGGCGGAGGGCTTGATCATGACTGTGCGCTTCACCTTGACTGAAGCCAAGGCCCTTCTGGCACTGCCAAGACCTGACACGAAAGCTATGAAGGATCGTAGCGAAGACGAAAAACTTGCTATCGAAAATAGGGTCGCTGCACTGGTAGCGCTGTTGGAAGGGACCTCCATTAAGCAGGTTTCCGATGCACACAACCTCCATCCAAAAACCCTGCGCCGAATGCTCAACCTCGTTGCGGGGCCCGCACCTAAGGGCGGGATAAATGGCTTCGCCGTCTGCACCCCAAGAATGCGGCTGGTCGATCCTCAGCCCAGGGAGACGGGGCTCCCGATTCTTGGCAAGGCACACGCCATGGCGAGGCTCGTGCTCGCCATTCCGGAGATCGGCACTCTTATTGGCAAATTTGCAGGTGCGCTCCCGACCCGTAAGCAATCAAGCCCTGCGTTCAATCGGCTCTACAAAGAAATGAAGCGGATCCTCACGGCAAAGGATTTGGACGATTGCTATCCACTCAATACACGAGATGGTGGCCGCCGAGCGCTGGTGAACTTCATCAGACGCTCACATACACGCACTACCGAGCAGGCCGCAGCTTTCGCCGCTCCGATGACTCTGACGAAGTGGAAGGACCTGGCAGTTATCCGACCCTTTGACGAAGTCCAATTCGATGGGCACTACATCGATCTGGAGGATCAGACAGTTGCCATCCCCTTGCCGGATGGAACATACGCTTCTGCGGCCATTTCTGGGCTGCTGATACTGGCTGAGATCGACGTAGGATCTCGATCTTGTATCTCTTGGCAATTGATCATAGGCAAGTCGTACGATCAATTTGACCTATTGCGAACTCTTGCAGGAAGTCTCACTGCTTGGCGGCCTCGAAACCTCGGCGAGCGGCGGCTCAACTACGTCCCGAATGCATGGATGCCTACAGCTGACCATAGCTATGCTCCGCGTGCGCTCAAGTTGTCGATGGACAATTTTTCCGGCCATATCGCCAAGCATGCCCGCCGGACCATGCTACACCACCATCTCGGCATGTACCGCTTCGGGGTAGCGGGCATTCCTGAGCAACGAGGAGAGATCGAGGCGTTCTTCAAAGTGATCGAGCACAAGGTGCTTAGATTTCTGGCTGGTGGTTTCGAACCGGAAACGAAACACCGAATTAAACAGAGAATTTCTACAAAACAAGCATCCAACTATCCGATCTTTACCGACCTGTTGGAAGACTTTATAGACGTTACAGTCAGCGCCTACAATGTAACTCCTCACGCTGAAATGCATCAGCGTAGTCCGCGGGAAATAACTGAGACCTTCATAGAACTTGGTGGTATGCCGCTGCGTTCCTCTCGGACTGCGGATGACGCTCGCGACATGCGGCGTGTTCGAGTTCAAGTCACGATTCGTGGCAGTGCTGCAAACGGCGTGCTTCCCCATGTCAACTACTGCTACGGGACGTATCGTAGCGAGAAGCTAAATCCTCGTACTGACCTAATCGGTCGCAAATTTGATGGGTTCATCGAAGACGACGATGCCAGGTTCCTCACATTGCTCGACGATCGCGGACTACCTTACGTCACACTAACGGCGCTACACCCTTATGCGTCGACACCGCACACGTTGGTAGAACGCAAGCGAGCCGAGAAGCTTAGGAAATCCAGTCCCTCCCGCTGGGAGGGCATCGACGACATGATCGATGCATATCACGCCGATGTCCGTGACTGTGCCCGACGACTGAAATGGGCGGCGAATGAAGTCGCGAGCGCGAAGCAACCGCGGAAGTCTGATGAATTGCCTAGTAGCACGTCAAGCGGCGCTGCTCGAACTTTGACCGGACTTGCTCCTCGGGGTGGACCAGTAAGGCTGCGCCGACGCTGACCTCATATTTCTTTTCACGTCCGTTGGAAACGGTTGCACGGCATCTCCACCGGCAGAAAACTTATGACCTAATTAACGCCATAGGGGAACTAGGTGTGACGAACTCAGATCCGATATTCGGCAGTGGCCGCAGCGATGCGAGAGTAATGATCGATCGTAACGCCGAGATCAAAGCCCATAGCAGGATTGACAGAGGCCCTGTTCGGTCATGCCTCGTGATCATCAGAGGAGCCACGCCATGACCAATGATCCTCGCCATCCGATGCTCCGTTCCAAGCGCCCGATGATCATTACACGTCCTGGTGAACGGCTTGCTGGAGACTGTAGGAACAGCATTGAGATGGGCTGCGATGCCATCTGGATTGATGGCATTGGCCGAATCGGAAAAACGTTTGGCTTTCGCCAGCTTTCCCAGACTGATGAGTGGCGTCCATACCCCATGCATATGAGTGAGTTCAGTTACACCAAGCCTGCGAAACCAGGAGAAGGTTATTTCGCCACATCGCTTCTTCTGCAACAAGGACAGAAAGTCCCATCGAGCGCAGCAAGCAACGGTTCACTCATGCGCGCCATACGAATGCTCCAAGAGGAAGGTTACCGCCAGGGAGCGGAGGTACTAGGTGTAGGCGTTAACGAAGCTAATCGTTTCTCTTCAGACGAATATGAACATGCCATGTCGATTGTAAATGAGTGCGAGAAGACTGGGCGCATTTTCTTCTTCTTCATCAATCAATCTGACTCGGGTCGATATGGGCCGTCTGCAATCGATAAGCGTCCGCCGAGGCACATTTTCGGGCGTTTTTTTACCACGTCTCATCACTTCACTGGGCTGTTGTGGGATATTCCGGAAGCCGACAAACAAGATCAACTTGTCTCGGATGTAGCACTTGCATTACGCGAATATGATCAAGAATTGACTTGGCCTGAAGGATCCGGAGTTCCTTTTACCCAGTATTTTGCGCCGAAGGCCTACGCTGCTGGCTGGAGGATCGGCGCCCAGCTCGACCTAATTCACTCCGTGATCAATTCATTGCGATCTGAACATGGTCTCTCCGACGTCAAAGAATGGCCGATGCAATCCTTTGAGCGCTTCGTGTACTTCGTTCTTGTTCGAGTGGCTTACGAAGACCCGGACTTTGTAGAGTTGAGTGAAGCAAACATCCGTGAAGCCTTGCTGAGAGCTGGGTACCTGGAGATCGAGCCAGGCTACCGGGGGGTGCCGGCGTGACCCCACCACCTCGCGAGACGAGCCGTCCGGCAAATCTCTTGAGTACGGTGGCCCGCACCACTCTGACTCCATTTGCCTCTTCACTGACAGCACCATTCGTTGGCAGCGATATTACTGTCCTCCCCGCAACATCAAGCTTCGGGGTCCTTGCGCGAATGGTGCGACTAAATGCCCTAAAGCCTGTAGACCTGTTTCGACAGTTCGGTATCCGCACCCGGCGTGCGGACGACCTTTCAGAGGTGATGACATTCTCGGAGGCACGCCAATCGGCATTGGCTAGATCGATGCGACTACCGGAAGTGCCTCGAGTATGGAACTTGACGACATGGTTCCCCTTTCAGGCACCGTCAGACATCCTCAGATCAGGCTGGTCGCTGCGGTACTGCCCACAATGTATGTACTCTGGCTACCACACACTGTTACATCAACTTCCTTGGATTCAAGGATGTCCTTGGCACGGCGTCACGTTGCAGACCACCTGCCGACGTTGTGGTAATAAGCCTCCTGCTTACGCAGACTGGTGCTTCGACCAGAATCTTAATTGCCCCTGTGGCCATGTACTGCTTTCCACGAAAGCGGCTCTCAAGCGATCTGCTGGACCACCCGAAGGGGCAACTGAGTTCATTGCCCGCTACTTGGCGTGGGCCGCTAAGGAGCGCGCGCGCACCCTGCTCGTTATACCTGAGCTACCTGCCGCCCCCCAAGCGGCATTGGCCAGTTTAGTTCAGTTGCCGAGTAGCTTGGCCTATAAATGGTACAAGCATGTGGGAGTCAGCCACTGCCGATACTTCCGGCAAGCGTACGATGCAAACGTTCGCTCTCACTTGCTAGATAGAGAAGCGTTGGAACAACTTGAGGTGTTGCGGCGGGTTCGGCCGGGCTTCTTGACTGTTCCGGCGCAAATGAAAAAATCCATCGTGCACGTCGCTGCGAATCTCGCTCTCAAACTTCCGGCCAGCACGCTCACTGATCGAGAGATGACCCTGTTCTTGGCGGGGGCAGGCATCCAATCACCAAAAATGTTCCAGCCCGCGATGCGGGGGTTCTCTGGGCGACTATCCGCCCTTCCCCCGTGGGATGTAGCTGGTCGCCATTTTCTCAACATGGCATGCCTACATCCGGTCGCATATCGCCCGATCCCAAATCTGATCGACCTCGCTTTGAATGGAAGGTCGGATTCCGAATTTCATGAACAATCCAGCCTCGCCGAACTAAACCTCTTGATCCGGGTGTGCGGATGCCTTCTCGCGCGCGGTTACGCTGAGGGGTTGAGGGCGACATTGTCCCGACACATCCCTGAGCTCTTCGACATGGGTCGAGATTCACCCCACTTGACTCAACCGTGGATGCTGGCTGTTCGAGACCAGGGTCATCTGATCAAGGTGCATGTTGTCTGGCTTTCGATGGACTCCTTCCACTCCGCAGCAGACCTTTTGGAGGAGGCCGACGAGTCGAATCAGCGCCGTGAACGGGTCGGCAGGGGAAGCCGTCCAAGAAGTTCCGTGCAAAAGGATGCATAACTGACTGCATCATCTGCACTGGAAGGCACGTTTGAGTGCGTTACTCCGAAAAAAGTGCCTCTAGAGTGCGTAGCGCTGAAATGTGGTCCCATAATAGTGCGTTGAATTACGCAGACTCGTCTGCTCTTTTTCCACACTAGCTCTATACAATCAAATAGTTACCGAGGGCACATTAGAGCTCGGTGACCAGATGTGGCGGCACATGGTGATGTTCCGCTGACAGAGCGACCCAGCTCGGGCGCGAGCTCCATTGTCCCGACGTCGGAGCTAATCAAAGCGGTTTGGCGTGGGAGCGGGACTGGCTGCCGGCCTGCGCGTGAGTGACCAGGGGCGACCCACCGGACACTCACCAGGCCGAAGCGGTCGCCGTGGGCAAGCTGGACAGCGGACCCACTACATCGGCCACAATGCCCAGACGCGGCCCCGGACGGCTGCGACCAGAGGGAAATCATGCTTGCAGCCATCGTGCTTGCGACTTCGCTTATCACCACACCCGCGCCGCCAGGCAAAACCGAGGCCGAATGCATCCAGCTCTATCCCGACGAATGGGGCAAGATCGTTGACTGCATTTCGCCACCCCTCGACCTCGACGCCAATCCGAAGCTGAAACGCTTCTTCGACGCGTGCAGGGCGGCGGCAGCGGCAGCCGCTGCGCAAAACACCGAAATGAAATCGGCGGTGATCGTGGTCGGTGGCACCGAACACGAATGCACCGCCGAAGGCTTCGCTAAAGAACCGGGCGAGTGAGCGTGCCGAACTCCGGGGCAACGTCTGGACGCCCAACCGTACCGACGGCGCCGAACACTTCGGCACCGACTGCAGCAGCGGGCCCGGCAGGCTCCATGCCCTCCCCTATGCGCGTGCCGTGCCCTTCCGGCAGGGGCTGCATGAACGGGTTGTAAGATTCGCCCCACCGGGCAATGCCGCGCGCCTGGCGCTCGTCCGTCACCACGCGGGTGCCCTGCTCCGTCTGGCAGTGGTACGAGGCTTCCTTCCACTCCCCGCGCCCGTTGTAGCCCTCATCGCTGGCGATGCCGAACACGCGGGGTTGCGCCACCGCCTGGCGCCCGTCGTAGATCGGCGCGGGCCACGGCAACGATGGCGACCGCGGCTGAAGGTTGGCCAGGTACTCGGCGACGGCTTCCGGCTCGTGCTTTTCCAGCGGCGACAAATCGCGGGGCGAGGCTGCCCCCTGTGCCCGCGACCGAATCAGCCCCGAGTGTCCGTGCGGCCCCGCACCGTGAGGCCGCTATCGCGTACCCCCGATAACTTGGCCTAATCAGCGCCGCATAGCACGGAGTGATAAGACAGCACAATTTCCTCAAGCCCGGTTCCCGTCATCGATGAGACGCGCCCGCTCCACTCCGGTCCAGCAACTTGAGCATCGCCGCAGCAATTTCCGCACCATGTGTTTCCAAGGCGAAGTGACCGCTGTCCAGGAGCTTAACTTCGGCATTGGGGTTGTCTCGTTTGAACGCTTGCGCACCGGCTGGCGTAAAGAACGGATCCTTGTCGCCCCAGATCACGAGCGTGGGCGGTTGGTAGCGCCGGAAGTACTGGTGCAGCTGTGAGTAATGCTCAATGTTCGTTCGGTAATCCAGCATCAGGTCCATTTGCGCCTCTTCGCCGATGCGTGCGATTGCCGAGGACGCCAACTGGTACGTTTCCGGAGGAATCACCGAGGGGTCGCTAACGCCTTCCGTGTACTGCCACTTGACCATCTCCGGCGTGTTGAACTTGCGCAATGCTTCCCGATTCGAAGCAGTTGGTTCAGCCCATGCCCGGCGCATATCCGCCCAGCCAGGACTGAGTCCTTCCTCGTAAGCATTGCCGTTCTGGCTCACGATTGCCGAGATCTTTTCCGGATGATTCACCGCCAGGCGCCAGCCCACGGGTGCGCCGAAGTCGAACACGTATATCGCGTAACGCTTCAACCCCATGACGGCGGTGAACGCATCAATCACGGAAGTCAGCCGCTGAAAGCTGTATTCAAACTCTGTGTCAGGCAGGACGGTGGTTTGGCCGAACCCTGGCAGATCGGGGGCAAGTACGCGGTAGCGATGGGCAAGCTTCGGTATCAGATCGCGGAACATGTGGGAGGAGGCTCCGAATCCGTGCAGCAGCAGCACGGCCGGCGCGTCAGATGGGCCGGCTTCACGGTAAAAGACACTGACCCCTTCGATGTTCACGGTACGGTGGTGCACGTGGATTGGATCGTCCGTCCAACTGACCGTGGGAGCCGGCGACGAAGCAGCGCCAGGAGTTTGATCGTGGTGGTTCTGAGTAGGAATGAGCATTTCGATGTCCTCGGAAGTGATGTAGCTACTGGGTGACGCTGGATTCCTCCCCCTGATGGGAGGGATTGCGAAGATTGTTCAGATGGCGGCGCCGCCGGACACGCTCAGGACCTCGCCGGTGATGTAGCTACCGGACGGGCCTGCGAGAAAGCAGACCGTTTCCGCGACCTCTTCCAGCGTGGCAATGCGTCGGATCGGATGCAGGTCAAGGATCGCCGCGCGGGCATCGGGATCACCGAGCATGGCGTCGGACATGTCGGTCGGCATCACTCCCGGCTGCACCACGTTCACCGTGATGTTGCGCGGGCCCAGGTCGCGCGCCGCGCCCTTTGCATACCCAATAAGTGCGGCTTTGGTCCCGGCGTAGTCGGCGACCCCTGGCACCGGGACGTGTGTACCGAACCGCGAGCCGATGAAGATGATCCTGCCACCGTCAGTCAATTTCGCCGCGGCTGCGCGCGTCGTGGCAACCACTCCCATGACGTTGACCTGCCATTGGTGATTATTGTCCGGCGCATTGAAGTCGGGATCATCGACCAGCTGGCCTTGTACGGCGATGCCCGCATTGTTGACCACGATGTCGAGCTTGCCGAACTGGGCGATCACCCGGTCTACGAGTGGCTGGGCGGCCGCAAGGTCACTCTGGTCGCTGTGGACGGCGATCGCACGCACGCCGCTGGCCTTCAGGCGGTCAACAACGGCCTCGGCCTTGGCCGAAGAGTTCGCGTAGCTGATCGCTACATCCGCGCCGCGTTCGGCGAACGCCTGCGCCAGCCCGGCGCCAAGGCCGCGGGAGCCGCCGGTGATAAGTACGGTCTTGCCGGAAAATTCTTTCTGCATGGTGAATTCCTTCTTGATTGGGCGGACAGTGGTCCGTGAGTAGGTCATGCCGGTTTGCCGGCAGCATCAGGCTGGTCCCGCGACGCATTCGCGAGGTTGGTAAACAGTTCGGATTTCGTCTGGTGTGCATGGGCCAGCCATGCAGGCTGACCTGGCGCACTGCGCCACGATTCGCTAAGGGGACTGTTATCGACCGTGTCGTAGCCGAACTGGTCGTAAAGGCGCGTCACCAGCTCCACCGCTTCGGGAAAATTGCTGGAGACCGACAGCGCATGGCGATCCGGGGCACCGGAGGGCCTGGCTGAAGTGAACAGACGAGGCGCCTGGATGTGGGTGAATGCCTTCGCGACCTTCGCACCAGGAAGCTGTTCCTGGCGAAGTTCGTGGACGGTCTTTCTCCCGGAATCGACAATCGGGAACCGGCCGTCGCGCCAAGCCATATAGTTATTGGTGTCGATCACGATCTTGCCCGCGAGCTGTTCCACGGGCATGTCGTTGACCAGCCGGAGCCGCACGGCGATGACAACGAAATCAGCCGCTTCGGCGGCCTCCGCCGCAGTCGCCGCTCGTGCCGCGGGGCCGAGTTCATCCACAAGCGGCCCAAGCGTGTGCGGGCCGCGCGAGTTGGCAATGACAACCTGATAGCCGTTTGCGATGGCCTTGCGGGCAATCTGGCTGCCGACTTCCCCGGCGCCGATGATGCCGATGGTATTCATTCAGTGACTCCTTCGTGGCTGGTGGCGGAAACGCGTTCGTGGATGGGCGGGTGTTGCGGCCAGCCCCCCGCCAAGGCGCGGTAGACCGCCGCGGCGCTGCTGACGGTGCGGGTACGGGTTTGGGCAAGTGCGTCCTGCGCCTGCAGCAGAGTGCGTTCGGAATCGAGCACGTCGAGCAGGTCCGCGGCGCCGGCCTCAAAGCGGGTCACCGCCAGCTGCGCCGCTCGTGCACTGTCTTCGGCGGCCCGTCGCAGGTGCGCGTCCTGTTGGCGGCTGCGTGCGTGAAGTACCAGCGCGTTTTCCACATCCTCCAGGGCCCGCAGGACGGTCTGCTCATAGCGGGCCAGCTCCGCGGCGGCGCCCGCATCGGCTGCCGCAATGCGTGCCCGCACCCGGCCGATGTCCAGGAACGACCAGTCGATGCCCAGCGCGATCAGCCGGGTTTCGCTGTCGCGATCGAACAGCAGCGCGGTGTCGATGGCCTGGCTGCCGATAAGCCCGCCCAGGGTGAAGCGCGGGAACAGGTCCGCGGTGGCCACGCCAATGCGGGCGGTCGCCGCGTGCAGGCGGTGCTCGGCGGCAGCGATGTCGGGACGCCGCCGCAACAGTTCGCCAGGCGAGCCGGGATCCAACGCCGCCGGCACGGCTGGCAACGGCCGCGCCTGCGAAAGATCAGCCAGCAGGGCGTCCGGGCTACGCCCGCACAGCAGGGCCAGCCGATGCTGGTGGACAGCCACTTCCGCCTCCAGCGCCGGCACCCGTGCCAGGGTCGATTCGAGCTGGGCGCTGGCGCGCGCAGTGTCATAGCCAGTGCCGCGTCCGGCCCCGAAGCGCGCCTCCACAAGCTCCAGCGTTTCGCGCTGGTTGTCGGCGTTGGCGCGGGCTACGCGCAGTCGCTCCTGGGCACCGCGCAGCTCGATGTAACCACGCACCACCTCCCCCACGATCACCACCTGCATGGCGGCAAGATCCCCGGCGCTGGCGGCGGCATCGGCACGCCGCGATTCCACACCGCGGCGCACCCGGCCAAACAGGTCCAGCTCCCAGCTTGCCGAGACGCCGGCCCGCCAGCTTTCGTGATCGCGCCCGGCGCGCGACATGCCCTGCGCCTCATCGGCCGACAGGCGCACGTCCGCGGCTTCGGCGCTGGCGGTGACCGTCGGCAGACGGTCGAAACGGGCACCGCGCAGCAGCGCATTGGCGCGCTCGTAGTTGGCCAGGGTGATGCGCAGGTCGTGGTTGGACGCCAGCGCGGCCTCAACCAGGGCATCCAGCTGTGGATCGGCGAACTCCTGCCAGAACGCCGCATCCGGCGCGGGCAGTGCCGACCCCTCGGCCGGTGAGACCTGCCCATAGCGCTCGGACAGCGGCAGGTCTGGGCGCACGTGGTCCGGCCCGACCATGCAGGCCGACAGGGCCAGCGCCAGCAGCGACGGCAGCACCACGCGCAGGCTGATCGGCATGTGGATGGCATTACGCATGGGCAGCCTCCAAAGCTTCGGGCTTGGCAACCGGGACCCGACCACGGGTCGCCAGTTTGCGCAGCGCGACGTAGAACACAGGGGTCAGGAACAATCCGAAGGCGGTCACGCCGACCATGCCGGTGAACACGGTTACGCCGGTGGCGGCGCGCACCTCGCTGCCAGCGCCCGACGACAGCATCAGCGGCACCACGCCTGCACAGAACGCGATCGAGGTCATGATGATCGGGCGCAGGCGCAGGCGGCAGGCCTCCAGCGCAGCGTCGACGATGCCGCGGCCCTGGCGCTCCAGGTCACGGGCGAACTCGACGATCAGGATCGCGTTCTTGCACGCCAGCCCCATCAGCACCACCAGCCCGACCTGCACGAACACATTGTTGTCGCCGCCGGTCGCCCACACGCCGAACATCGCCGCCAGCAGGCACATCGGCACGATCAGGATCACCGCCAGCGGCAGGGTCCAGCTCTCGTACAGCGCGGCCAGCACCAGGAAGGCAAGCAGCACCGCCAGCGGGAACACGATCATCGCAGCGTTGCCCTGGCTGGCCTGCTGGTAGCTCAGGTCGGTCCATTCGATCTGCATGCCGGGCGGCAGCACCGTGTCGGCCAAGCCGCTCACCGCATTCATGGCCTGGGTGGAGGACAGCACCCGCTGGTCGGATTCACCGGCCAGGTCGGCGGCCGGGTAGCCGTTGTAGCGCAGCACCGGATCGGGCCCGAAGGTCTCGCGCATCTCCACCATCGATCCGATCGGCACCATCTCCCCGCTCGCGTTGCGGGTGCGCAGGCGGGAGATGTCATCCACGCTGCTGCGAAACTGCGCATCGGCCTGGGCAATCACCTGCCAGGTGCGGCCGAACTGGTTGAAGTCGTTGACGTAGGCCGAGCCCAGGTAGGTCTGCAGGGTGTCGAACAATTCGGTCAGCGGCACGTCCTGGGCCTTGGCCCGGGCCCGGTCGACCACGGCATCGAGCTGGGGCACGTTGGCCTGGTAGCTGGAGATCGGGAAGCCCATGCCCGGCGTCTGCGCAATGGCGCCGGTCATGCCGTCCACCGCTTCCTGCAGAGCGCCATAACCCAGCCCCCCGCGATCCTGGATGAACATCTGGTAGCCCGATCCGTTTCCCAGCCCCTGGATCGGCGGCGGCATGAACGAGAAAGCCAGCCCTTCCTGCAGGATCGACAGGCGCTGGTTGAGATCGGCGTTCACCTCCTCCGCGCTGCGGCTGCGTTCGCTCATCGGCTTGAGCGGCAGAAACACCACCCCGGTGTTGGGCGTATTGGTGAACTGCAGGGCGTTGAGACCGGCCAGGGCCATGGTGTGGGACACGTCGCCGGTTTCCATGGCGATATCCCCTACCTTGCGCAGCAGCGCATCGGTGCGCGCGAGCGACGCACCTTCGGGCAGCTTCACGCCGGCCATCAGGTACATCTTGTCCTGCACCGGGATGAATCCCGGCGGCACCACCTTGAACATGACGCCGGTGGCCAGCAGCAGGCCGGCATACACCAGGAACACCAGCCCACGCCGGCCAAGGATGCGTCCGATGGCACCCTGGTAGCGGTTGGAGCTGTTGTTGAAAAACCTGTTAAACGGCCGGAACACCCAGCCGAACGCGCGATCGATGCCGCGGGTGAGCCTGTCCTTCGGCGCACCGTGCGCCTGCAGCAGGCGCCCGGCCAACGCCGGCGACAGGGTCAGCGAGTTCAGCCCGGAGATCGCCACCGAGATGGCGATGGCCACGGCGAACTGCTTGTAGAACTCGCCCGTCACCCCGTCCAGGAACGCCATCGGCACGAACACCGCGCACAGCACCAGGGTGATCGCGATGATCGGCCCGGATACCTCCTTCATCGCCAGGTGCGCGGCCTCCAGCGGTGGCGCGCCCTGCTCGATGTGACGCTCCACGTTCTCCACCACCACGATTGCGTCATCCACCACGATGCCGATCGCCAGCACCAGCCCGAACAGGGTCAGCGTGTTGATCGAGAACCCGAGCAGGTGCAGCACCGCGAAGGTGCCCACGATGGAGACCGGCACCGCCAGCAGCGGGATGATCGACGCGCGCCAGGTCTGCAGGAACAGGATCACCACCAGCACCACCAGCAGCACCGCTTCCAGCAGGGTGATGACCACGGCGCTGATCGACTCGCGCACGAAGATCGTGGTGTCGTACAGCGCCTCGTATTTCACGCCCGGAGGGAAGCGCGTGGACAGCTCGTCCAGGGTCGCGATCACGTCGTCACGGATCTGCAGCGCGTTGGCGCCGGGCGCCTGGTAAATGCCGATACCCACCGCGTCCGAACCGTCCAGCTGCGAGCGCAGGGTGTAATCGCCCGCGCCCAGCTCCAGCCGGGCCACATCGGACAGCCGCACTAGCTCGCCCTCGCCGCCGGTCTTGATCACGATGTCGCCGAACTCTTCCACGGTGGTCAGCCGGCCGCGGGCGTTGATCAGGGTCAGGAAGCTGCTATCGGGCATCGGATCCGCGCCAAGCTGGCCGGCCGAGACCTGCACGTTCTGTTCGCGCATCGCGCCCACCACGTCACCGGCGGTCATTCCGCGGGAGGCGATCTGCTCCGGATCCAGCCAGGCGCGCATGGCGTAATCCCCGCTGCCGAACATCTGCGCGTCGCCCACGCCCTGGATGCGCGATAGCGCGTCGAGCACGTGCAGGCGCACGTGGTTGCGCAGATACAGGGTGTCGTAAGCGCCGTCCTGCGACGTCAGGTGCACCACCATCAGGAACGTGGGTGACTGCTTCTGCGTGGTCACGCCGTGGCGGCGTACGTCCTCGGGCAAGCGGTTGAGCACCTGGCTGACCCGGTTCTGCACCCGCACCGCCGCTTCATCGGGGTCCACCCCGGGGCTGAAGGTGACGGTCATCTGCAGCACGCCATCCGAGCCGGCGACCGACTTCATGTACATCATGTCCTCGACGCCGTTGATCGATTCCTCCAGCGGTGTGGCCACGGTCTCGGCAATCACCTGCGGGTTGGCGCCCGGGTATGCGGTACGCACCACCACCGAAGGCGGCGCCACCTCCGGGTACTCGCTGATTGGCAGGATCGGAATGGCGATCAGCCCGGCGGTGAAGATGATGATCGACAGCACCGCGGCGAAGATCGGCCGATCGATGAAGAAGTGTGAGAATTTCACGGCGGAATCCTTTCTTTATGGCTGCGATTACGGCGCGCCGGCGTCGGCGAGCTGCGGTTGACCCGGCGGGTCGCCCATGGCGATGGCCACCGGCGAGACCGGCATGCCGGGGAAGAACACCTTCTGCACGCCGTGCACGATCACTTGGTCGCCTTCGGCCAGGCCCGCCTCCACCACGCGGAGGCCGACGGCCATGCCGCCCTGGACGATGTCTCGCCGCTCGGCCTGGTTGTCCTCGCCCACCACGTAGACGTACTTTCGGTCCTGGTCGGTGAGCACGGCACGCTCGTCGATCAGCAGTGCGGAGGCGGACGAGGCCCCCTGCAGCTGCACGCGGGCATACAGGCCGGGGGTGAAGACACGGTCCGGATTGGGAACGACGGCGCGCAGGCGGATGGTGCCGGTGCCGGGATCGGCCTGGTTGCTGGTGAAGTCCACGTGCCCCGAATGCGGATAGCCCTGTTCGTTGGCCAGCCCCACGCGTACGGAATTGCCGCCGCTCTCGCGGTTGCCGCTGCGTGCCAGCGCCTGGTAACCGAGGAAGCTCTGCTCATCGGCTTCGAAGTACACGTGCATCGGATCCAGCGACACCACCGTGGTCAGCAGGGTGGCGTCGGCCTGGGCGAGGTTGCCGGCGGTGACCAGCGCGCGCCCGGCGCGACCGTCGATGGGCGAACGCACCTCGGTGAACTGCATGTCCAGCTGGGCGGCGCTCACCGCAGCTTCGGCTGCACGCACTGCGGCGGCAGCCTGGGCACTGGCCGCGCGCCGGGACTCATGGTCCTCGCGGGAGATGGCGCTGACTTCCAACAGCTCATCGGCGCGCCTGTTTTGCGACGCGGCCAGCTGCGCCTCGCTGCGGACCCGGGCCAGCTGCGCCTCGGCCTGTTCCACCGCCGCCCGGTAGGGGCGCTGGTCGATGACGAACAGCAAGTCGCCCTTCTGCACCTCTTCGCCTTCCTCGAAGGCGACACGGTCGATGTAGCCGCTGACCCGCGCGCGCATTTCCACCGTTTCGGCCGCCACCACGCGACCGGTGTATTCGTCCCACGGCACCACGGCGCGTTCGAGTACGGGCGCCACGCTGACCTGGGGCGGCGGCGCGGCGATCTCATCGCCAGCCTGGCTGCTGCAGGCGGCCAGTATCGCGGCGGCCAACAGGCCCAGCAGCGGCGCAGCCAGGCGGCGGCGCCAGGGATGGAGAGAACCGGGAATGGGGGAGGTAATGGTGTGCATGATGGAGTCCTGTCTGATTGTTCCGTTTTCGATCATCCCGCTCATGGGTTTTTTTCTCCCACCAGCGGGATGGTGCGGACGCTTTGGGCCGCGTTGAACACCTGGTCGGCGAGCTGCAACAGCCACGGGAAGGCCGCTGCCGCGATACCTGCGGCGAACGCCCAAGCCACCCATACGGGGCCTTCAAGCCATTGATTCAAAAGCAATGCAGCCACCCCAAGTACGTCCATGGCCAGGACCACGACCAGCCAGCGGTAGGAGGGACGGCGACGGGAGACGGTGCGCATGGATGCGGCCTTTGCAGCGGGGTTGGACACAACTTACTCCCGACGGACGGCCTTGTTTAGCCGTCAAATCAGGGAATAATTGTCCAGCAGGTGGGCCAATCGTCCGCTACCGGAAAATCGCCATGTCACAGGACCTCAATGCAACGCTGATCTTCACCAAGGTGGTTGAGCAAGGCAGCTTCGTGGGTGCAGCGAGGATGCTGCGCCTGCCCAAGACCACCGTGAGCCGCAAGGTGCAGGAACTGGAGTCGCGGCTGGGCGCGCAGTTGCTCCACCGCACTACCCGCCGCCTCGGGCTGACCGAGGCCGGCAACATCTACTACGAGCATTCGCAGAACATCGCCCGCGACCTGAGCGAGGCCGAGAGCGCGGTCAGCCAGCTGCAGGCCGGGCCGCGCGGCTGGCTGCGCTTCACCGCGCCCTATTCGATCGGTATGGACAAGATCGCCCCGCTGCTTGGGGAGTTCAGCAAGCGCTACCCGGAAATCAACTTGGAGATGCTGCTCAGCAACGAGCCGCTCGATCTGATCGGCGGCGAGATCGACGTGGCCCTGCGCCTGGGCGAGCTGCCCGACTCCAACCTGGTGGCCCGCCAGCTGGGCGTGCTGCACACCCAGGTGTTTGCTTCCGCTGCCTACCTGGATCGCCACGGAGAGCCGCAGCATCCGGAAGAGCTGGTGCAGCACCGGGTGCTGGCACTGACCAAGCACCGCCAGGGCAGCCGTTACCAGTGGAACCTTGATGACGGCGCAGGCCCGCGCATGTTCCAGGTGGACCCGGCTCTGGTAGTCAACGATCCGGCCGCATTGAAAGGTGCGCTGCTGTGCGGCGAAGGCTTGGCGCTCACCGCCGACGTGATGGTCAAGCCGGCGGTGGAGAGTGGCCAGGTCAAGCGCGTGCTGGCCGGCTGGAAGGGCGCGGACTACCCCTTCAGTGCGCTGTTCCCGCGCGGCCATGCGCAGTCACCCAAGGTGCGCGCGTTCGTCGACTTCCTGCTCGAGCGCTTGAATCTGGACATCGACTACATGTCCAGGCACTGCCCCATGTCGACCTGCGCCGACGCCGGTACCAAAGCGGCCGCGGCAACGGCAACGGCCGCGCAGAGCGAAACCCGGCGCGCGGGAAGGGAGCTCTTGGAAGCCGTGACGGAGGACTGAGTGCGGTTGCGGAGGGTTCCGCGGACATCAGGACGGGGCTTGCGCAATAGTTCCACCACCCAGTCGATGAATAATCGAAGTTCTCCGGACGCGCAGGTTTATCCGCCGGACTACTGCTCGCAGACTGTGTGGAAGTTACCCAGCAAGCTGACACCCCAACTCGGAGATTGAAGATGAGCAAGCGCGACGTTGTTTTCCCCCCCGCCCGGCAGGAGCTCTACAAACGCAACCGGTACTCCCCCGCCGTGCGCGCCAACGGTCTATTGTTTGTCTCGGGACAGGTAGGCAGCCGCGAAGACGGTTCGGTGGAACCCGACCTTGAGGCACAAGTCCGGCGAGCCTTTGAGAACCTCAATGCAATCCTCGCCGCCGCTGGATGCAGCTTCGACGACGTGATCGACGCCACCATTTTCATGGTGGATGCGGAAGAGAACTTCGAACGGGTTTGGGAGATCGCCGCGCCGTACTGGGGCGAAGCGCCGCACCCCTCGCTCACCGGCATCGGTGTTACGTGGCTGTACGGCTACCAGTTCGAGATCAAGGTGATTGCCAAGCTGCCGGAACCACACTGAGCAGGCCCCGAATCTAGACACGCCGTGATGTCGACTTGGGCCGGCACCCGGCATCCCTTCCCTACCCCCGATAACCAGTCCTAATCCGTCAGACCCGGGTCATTTTGAGCGGTGGACGTGCTGGCATGGGGCCATGTCTTCTGCCAATGGCGTCGGCTTATGCGCTCTTATCGGATGATGGAACCACCACCTTCGCCTTGCGGCGGCGCGGCATTGCGCAGTTGCGGCGGAATGCCCAGTCCAGATTAAAGAGGCCCCGCAAGCGGGGCCTCATGGTTGCTGCTGATCGGCGGGTCTGCCGATGCCGCGATCAGCGGCCGTCGCCGTCCGCATCGCCCGGCAGCGCCCGTTCGACGCGATGCCATGCCGCACGTGTGGCGTGCTTGGCGTCGTTCCACTCCAGGCGCGAGTTGCCCCTGGCCTGCTCATAGTCGGTACGCAGGTTGTTTTCGGCCTGCTCGAAGCTCTGGTCGGCATAGCGCGAACGGGCTTCGTAGCCGGTGCGGTAAGCAGGCTGGTAGTCCTCGTATCCGTACTGTTTGTTGGCGTACGGCTCCTTGGAATAGTTCTCACGCCAGTACGCGTCTTCGACCGTCGGGTTCATCGCCTCGCCTGCGGCCTTGCCACCCAGGCCGCCGGCCACCGCGCCTACGGCCGCGCCTACTACCGTGCCGGCGGGACCTGCCACGGAACCGACGGCCGCGCCAGCGACCCCGCCGGCTGCCGCGCCTACGCCGGTGCCAACCGGGTGCGCACCGGGGGCGCCGCTGATCGGGTCACGGTTGGCATCGTGTTTGTCATTGCTCATGTCGCTCTCCACTGGTGATCGGCGGTTGCCGGTCACCAACATGCGACCCGTCGCGTGAGGCGTGCGTGTTCCGGAGCCCCCTGCTCCGCTCAGTCCGTCTGATCGGGACAGCGCGTGAACAACGTGCCTTCAGGACTGCGCCCAGAACCGCCTTACGATGGGCGCAGCCTCGCGCCAGCCCATCCGATGGGGCGTGCGCTCCCATGCGCTGCGAACATGTGGCTCGATCTCCTGCCACGGTCGACCGGGGTAAATATCACGGGCTTCGCGGGCATAAAGCGCGCAGAGCCGGCGGTGACCTGACAGCATTGGGGATGCATGGCTACGCATGACTGCCTCCAGTGATAACTGTCGCCCCTGCCCAACCAGCATATAACCTTGCTGCGACGGTTTCCATCCTCGGTCGATTTATTTTAAAACAAACAGTTATGGCTGTTTGTTCGAGTTGTTTCTTGGGATTTGTTGGAGCACATGCGATCGTTCCGAGCGCAGTCGCTCCAGCTTCTCGCCAAGTTTGATCTCCAGCCCCCGAGCCACCGGCTGGTAATACACGCGCTCGCCCATGGCATCCGGAAAGCCGGTCTGGTCCAGCGAGACCCCCCCTTCCGCGTCGTGGTCGTACTGGTAACCGCGGCCGTAGCCCAGCTCCTTCATCAACCCGGTGGGCGCGTTGCGGATATGCATGGGCACGTCCTGAGTGCCGTATTTGCGCACGTCGGTGCGCGCGGCGCCCCACGCCTTGTAGGCGGCATTGGACTTGGCGGTGCTGGCCAGATAGATCGTTACCTGGGCCAGGGCCAGTTCGCCCTCCGGACTGCCCAGGCGGTCATAAGCGTCCCATGCATCGATGGACATCTGCAGGGCACGGGGATCCGCCAGGCCGATGTCTTCAACCGCCATGCGGGTCAGTCGCCGGGCGAGATAGCTGGGCGCCGCACCGCCGTCGAGCATACGCGCCAGCCAGTACAGCGCGGCGTCGGGGTTTGAACTGCGCACGCATTTGTGCAGCGCGGACATCTGGTCGTAGAACTGCTCGCCGCCCTTGTCGAAGCGCCGGGTGCGGTCGGCAAGCACCTGTTCCAGCACGGCATCGGTGATGGTTCCACCCTCGCCTCCGGCTACCTCTGCGGCAATTTCCAGCAGGGTCAGGGCGCGTCGCACGTCGCCATCGGCGGCTGTGGCAAGCAGCTGCAGCTGCGGGGGCTCAATGCGTACTTCCCTGCCGCCCAAACCGCGCTCATCGTCGGTCAGGGCGCGCTCAAGCGCCTGGCGGATATCGTCGGGCGACACCGATTCCATCACATGCACGCGGCAGCGGGACAGCAGCGCGGAGTTCAGCTCGAACGAGGGGTTTTCGGTCGTGGCACCAACGAAGATGATCGTGCCCTGCTCGATATGCGGCAGAAAGGCGTCCTGTTGCGCCTTGTTGAAGCGGTGCACTTCATCCACGAACAGCACCGTGCGCCTGCCACTGGCAAAGGTCTGCCCGGCTTCCGCCAGCACCTTGCGCACTTCCGGCAGGCCGGACAGCACTGCGGACACGGCGCGGAATTCGGCATCGGCATAGTGCGCGAGCAACAGCGCCAGGGTGGTCTTGCCGCAGCCGGGCGGGCCCCACAGCACCATCGAGTGCACGCGCCCGGCTTCGATCGAGCGGCGCAGTACCGAATCCGGCGCCAGCAGGCGTTGCTGGCCGACCATTTCATCAATGGTCCGTGGCCGCATGCGTTCGGCCAGCGGACGCAGTCCGGTCGAGAGATCAGGGTCAGGGGAAAGCAGGTCTTCCTGCACGGGGCACCTCACAGAATACGTGTGCCCACGATACCAAGCGTTCGTACTGCGGCGTGCCTACTGAAGCGCGCCCACCTGCCGCTCCAGTTGGCCGACCACGTTGCGCAAGTCGTCGATGCGATCGACACGACCCGTGGCTTCAAGCCGGAACCGGTTACCGATCACCACGCTGTATTTGCCGCGATTGCTGTTGGCGTTCCACTCTTCGCTGATCAGCTGGCCGTCACGGGTGAAGGTGCGTTCGTATGCACCATCGGTTTCGCGGCTCTGGTCCACGCCGAATGCGCCGGCCATGGCCATCATTCCCGACATCGCGGCCATGTCCTGGATCTCCACGCTGATCCGGTTTGATCCCCCTGCATCGGCATATTCGGCCGAGGCCTCGCTCATCTGCATGCCCATGGCTCCGCTGCGGCTGGCGGAAATGCTTGTGCGACGCATGTTGCCGATGGAATCGGGCAGCAGCGCACGCAGCCGGTCTGCCGCAACCGCTTCCACCACCTGGCCATCCGCATCGGTACTGCCGGTCACCGCTCCCATCAGCGCGCCCAGCGCCCTGCCCTGCTCATCCGCGCTGCCGCTGGCCCGGGCCTGGTCCATCTGCTTGCCGGCTTCTTCCAGCCGCCGACCGATATCCATCACCTGCCCCATCCTGCTGTCAGGATCCACGCTGACATTGCTGCTGCTCCCTCCCCCACCGGTCGCGCTGCCCAGCATCCCGCCGGCCAGCGCGCCCATACCTGTCACTGCTGCGATCAGCAGGCCGACGATCCAGCCCAGCACAATCGCCGCGATCACCGTAACCAGGGTGTAGATGGCCGACTTTTCCGGCGGACATTTCATGGTGTGCGGCAGGCCCAGATACAGCAGGTAGATGCTGTAGACCCCACCGGCCAGCGCCAGCAACCAGCCGATGCCGGGAACGATCACGGCAATGCCGGCCACCCAGGCGGCGGTCCAGGCATAGCCGACCGCTTTGAGCGCCTGCACCTGGTTCTTTTGCCCCTCGAACTTCGGCGCCAGCGCGTTGACGATCATCGCCACCACGTACAGCACCACCAGCCCCAACGCATAGCCCAGCACCATGCCCATCAGGCCCGACATGAACGGCGTGGTGATCCTCATGCCGAACACGCTGTGGCCGATCAGGCTGCCCTTGATGAAGCCGGCCACCGCCGGAATGGCAGCCAGCAGCATGAAGTAGCCGGTGTACAGGCTGGCAGCGCTTGCCGGCTCGGCGGCGATCACGGGCCACTCGCTGCGTGGAGACAGCAGGATCGCCTTCGCCCGATCAATCACGGTGTTCGAACGGCTCCCATCGTGCGCGGGGATCTGTGGTTCTGATTGCATGTGACTGCTACTTCCTTGCTGTCGGGTCTGTCCATGCATACGCCGAACGCGCGGCTTGCAGGACAGCCCAACGCAACCGGCCCGCGTTCACACGCGGGCCGGAATTATTCAGACAGGCAGTCTGGCGGCAGAACTCAGGGTTCGCCCACCACGTCCACGCCGGGTGGCGGGGTGAAGCTGAAGGCATCCGCGGCGAAGCCCGGATTCTTCTGCCAGTTGGAGAATTCAATCGTGGTGCGCTGGCCCAGGGCATCCAGCACTTCCATCTTCACCATCGCCCCATTGGCAAAGCCCAGCTGCGCACTCTGGAAGCCGGCATCGGTGGCCTCGCGCGGGGCGACTTCCAGCCATTCCATCCCGTCACGGGTGCCGCCCTCGCCGATCACGAAGTCGCGATCAAGCATGGTCGGGTCGATGAGCGCTGCCAGGGGATTGTTCTGCTCTTCTTCGCCCTGCGGCCGCACGGTCACCTGTTCCAGATCCGGATCGTAGACCCACACCCGGGTGCCGTCGGCAATGATCAGCTGCGGATACGGGTTCTCGTATTCCCAGCGGAACAGCCGCGGCGCCGAAAGGGCCACGCTGCCGCTGGAGCTCTCACGCAGCCGGCCGCTGCCATCAAACACCTGCTGGGAGAAGTCGCCCTGCAGTCCGCGCAGGTCGCTGGTAAAGCTGTCCAAGCTGGCGCGCGCATCGGCATGCGCGCTCCCGGCAAAGGCCGCCGCAAACAGGACAAGCATGACGCTGAGGATGCGGTTCATTGGAACTCCGGGAATCAATCGGGTTGCGCAAAGTGTGCACAGGCGTGGCTGAATACGAGCCGGACTACTTGGGAGGCGGAGGCGCCAGCACCGTGCGATCGCCGTTGTTTTCAGGCGGGGTCACCACCCCGGCCGCCTCCATGGCTTCGATCAGGCGCGCGGCGCGGTTGTAGCCGATCTTCAGCCGCCGCTGCACGCCGGAGATCGAGCCGCGCCGGGTCTCGGTGACGATCTTCACCGCCTCGTCGTACAGCGGGTCGCTCTCATCGCCGCCATCGGCTTCAGGCAGCCCGGTGGCACCCACCACCACGCCGTCGCCCATGGTCTGCACTTCTTCCAGCACGCCATCAATGTACTTGGCGCCGCCCGCCTGCTTGAGCTGCTCAACCACGCGATGCACCTCTTCATCGGACACGAAGGCGCCGTGCACGCGCTCGGGCATGGCCGTACCTGGCGGCATGTACAGCATGTCGCCGTGGCCGAGCAGGGTTTCGGCACCGGACTGGTCAAGGATGGTGCGCGAGTCGATCTTGGAGCTGACCTGGAACGCGATGCGGGTGGGAATGTTGGCCTTGATCAGGCCGGTGATCACGTCCACCGACGGGCGCTGGGTGGCCAGGATCAGGTGGATGCCGGCCGCACGTGCCTTCTGTGCCAGGCGGGCAATGAGTTCCTCCACCTTCTTGCCGACGATCATCATCATGTCGGCAAACTCGTCGATGATCACGACGATGTAGGGCAGCGTCTCCAGCGGCTCGGCCACCGCGTCCGATTCCGGATCCGGTCGGAACAGCGGGTCCAGCAGCGGCTGGCCGCTGTCCTGCGCTTCCTTCACCTTTTTGTTGAAGCCGGCCAGGTTGCGCACGCCCACCGCGCTCATCAGCTTGTAGCGCCGCTCCATCTCGGCCACGCACCAGCGCAGGCCGTTGGCGGCCTCCTTCATGTCGGTGACCACCGGCGCCAGCAGGTGCGGGATGCCTTCGTAGACGCTCAGCTCAAGCATCTTCGGGTCGATCATCAGCAGCCGCAGCTGGTCGGGCGTGGCCTTGAACAGCAGGCTCAGCACCATGGCGTTGACCGCCACCGACTTGCCCGAGCCGGTGGTACCAGCCACCAGCAGGTGCGGCATGCGCGCCAGGTCGGCAACGGATGAGCGCCCGCCGATGTCCTTGCCCAGCGCCAGGGTAAGCGGGCTGGTCGACTTGTCGTATTCCTTGGAGCGCAGCAGCTCGGACAGGTAGATCATCTCCCGGCGCGTGTTCGGGATTTCCAGGCCGATCACCGATTTACCCGGGATCACATCCACCACGCGCACGGATTTCACGCTCAGGCCGCGGGCGATGTCCTTGTCCAGCGAACTGATCTGGCTGACCTTGATACCCGGCGCCGGCTCCATTTCGAAGCGGGTGATCACCGGCCCCGGCTGGGCCTCGGTCACCTGCACATCAATGCGGAAATCCTTGAGCTTGAATTCGATCTGCCGCGACAGGGTTTCCAGCGTTTCTTCGTCGTAGCCCTTCGGCTGCGGCTTGGGCTCGTCCAGCAGCGACAGCGGCGGCAGGCCCGAATCACCGCCGCCCGTGCCGGTGAACAATGGGATCTGCTGCTCACGCTTGGCCCGCTCACTCTTTTCCACCTGCGGCGCGGCCGGCGGCTCGATCCTGACCGGTTCGCGGCGCACCCGCTTCTGCGTATCGGCCTTGCGTACTTCCACGCGCTCCTCGCGCAGGTCGCGTGCCCGCTTCCATTCACCGGCCTGCTTGCTGCTGCGTTTGAGCAGCTCCGGGAGCTTCATCACCCAGCCACCCAGCCTGTCCATCACTGCCAGCCAGGACAGCCCGGTGGCAAGAGTGATCGAGGTCAGCAGCAAGGCCAGCAGAAACAAATTGCCGCCCACGCCGCCAAACGCCGCATACAGCGAATTGCCCACCAGCCGACCCAGAATGCCGCCGCCACCGGCCGAGAAATCAGCCGCGTTCGACGCGCCCAGTGCCAGCAGTCCGCAGGAGGAAATCAGGAAGCCGCACAGCCCCACCAGGCGCAGCGCCGGCCCCAGGTCGGCCTTGCCATCGCCGTCGCTGTCCATTCCGAACAGCGCGATCCAGGCAATCGCTCCCAGCACCAGCGGCAGCAGGAACGCCACATAGCCAAACAGATAGCGCAGCACATCGGCCAGCCAGGCACCCACCGGCCCGCCCACGTTGTGAAGCGGCTCGGTCACATTTCCGGAATGACTCGACCAGGCGGGATCGCTTGGCGAGTAGGTGATCAGGCTGGCGAACAGATACAACAGCAGCGGCGCGATCAGGATCAGCGCGATATCGCGCCACAGCCGCTGCCGGCGCGGATTGTCCCCTGCAGTCTTGCGGGCGGCCCCGCGTTGCCGCTTGCCCCGTTCTGTAAGCGCTTTCGCCACCGTGCCCATTACCTTAAAAGTGTCGGCTATGCGGTTGATCTTAAATCAACTGTGGGTACCCGGCGAATCCGATGCGCGCCGATGGTGCAACCCGCTCAGGCGGGGTCCTGCAGCGCAGGATGTACCAGCTTGCCGGCTTCCAGGTTGATCCCGCGCATCAGCGCACGGTTGTCGCGCCAGTTGACGCTGGCCAGCGCGTCCACCCAGGGTGCGATGGCCGCGCAGATTGCCTGCGACGCAGTCTGTGGCACTGCCCCTGGCATATTGCCGACGCAGAAGTGGGTCACTTCCTCGACCACATAGGTGGGGTCGTCCCAGCTGGTTGGGCGCGATGTTTCAAAGCAGCCGCCCTGGTCGATCGAAATGTCCACCAGCGCACTGCCGGGCTCCATGCTGCGAAGCATTTCCCGGCTCAGCATCCGGGGCGCCCGCGCGCCTGGGATCAGCACCGCGCCGATCACAAGATCCGCCTCTGCGACCTCTTTGGCGATCGATTCCTGATAGGGATACAGGGCGGTGACGTTGGCGCCCAGGCGCATCATCGCGTCCATCCGCTCCACGCGCTTTTCAAACACCACCACGTTCGTGCCCATGGCTGCGAGTGCGGCAGCGGCCGACCCACCCGCCTGGCCAGCGCCGAACACCACGGCCTTGCCGCGCGAGGCCGCGGGCACGCCGCCGAGCAGGCGGCCCTTGCCGCCGTTGGTGGAGTGCATGAGGGTGGCGCCCACCTGTACGGCGAGCTTGCCGGCGATCTCCGACATCGGCGCCAGCAGCGGCAGTGCTCCACTCTCAAGTTCCACCGTCTCGAAAGCGACCGCAGTCAGCCCGACTTCCAGCAACCGGCGGGTCAACGCAGGTTCGGCCGCCAGGTGCAGATAACAGAACAAGAGGTGGTCGCTGCGCAGGTAGTCGATTTCGGCGCCAACAGGCTCCTTGACCTTGACGATCAACTGGCCCTTTTCGTAGAGCGCGGCAGCATCGGGAGCAATCTGCACCCCGAGATTGGCATAGGCCTGATCGGCGTGGCCGGAACGCTCGCCCGCGCCCTGTTCCACCCAGACTTCGTGGCCGAACCTCACCAGGTCGCCGGCGGCAGCGGGCACCAGGGCCACACGTCCCTCGGCCGGTTTGGTTTCTTTCGGTACGCCGATTCGCAAGATCGTCTCCCTGTTGGCAACAGCAGTCGGGAGCAGCCCTGCATACCTGTGGATGCGGACGCTGTGTCGCGCTGGCAGCCTGCTGCTCGCCTTGTTTTGCGCTGGTCCGGCCCTCAAGCTATATGGCCCGAAAGGTCGTCTTTCCGCTGTCGCGAGTATACATGTGAGCACCCCCAAACACTGTCCCCTGCTGATCCTCGGCTCCGGTCCTGCCGGCTGGACCGCCGCCGTTTATGCCGCCCGCGCCAACCTCAAACCGGTGGTCGTGACCGGCCTAGAAATGGGCGGTCAGCTGATGACCACCACCGAGGTCGACAACTGGCCGGGCGATGCCCACGGGCTGATGGGACCGGACCTGATGGCGCGCATGCAGGCGCATGCCGAGCGCTTCGATACCGAGACGGTGTTTGACCACATCCACACCGCCGACCTGTCCAAGCGACCGTTCCGGCTCAAGGGCGACAACGGCGAGTACACCGCCGATGCGCTGATCATCTGTACCGGCGCCACCGCCAAGTACCTGGGTCTGGAGTCGGAAGAAAAGTTCAAGGGTCGCGGCGTGTCCGCCTGCGCCACCTGCGACGGGTTCTTCTACAAGGACAAGGAAGTGGCCGTGGTCGGCGGTGGCAATACCGCCGTCGAGGAAGCCCTGTACCTGTCCAACCTGGCCAGCAAGGTCTATCTGGTCCACCGCCGCGACAGCCTGCGTGCGGAGAAGATCATGCAGGACAAGCTGTTTGCCAAGATCGAAGCGGGCAAGATCGTGCCGGTCTGGAACCACGTGGTGGACGAGGTGCTGGGCGACGACGCCGGCGTGACCGGTCTGCGGGTGAAATCGACGCTTGACGAGTCGACGCGGGAAATCCCCGTACACGGCTTCTTCGTGGCCATCGGGCATACGCCCAACACCGGGCTGTTTGAAGGCCAGCTGGCCATGAATGACGGTTACATCGAAATCCGTTCCGGTCTTTCCGGCGGCGCCACCGGCACCTCGGTGCCGGGCGTGTTCGCCGCGGGCGACGTGGCCGACCAGCACTATCGCCAGGCCATCACCTCGGCCGGTTTCGGCTGCATGGCGGCGCTGGATGCGGAGAAGTTCCTGGACAAGGGCGAGTAACTGCGCGTCCGGACAATCCTTCCGTCCCAATGCTGACTACTCGCATCGTTGAATCACTTGCGGACGTCTCCCGGACCGAATGGGACGCGCTGCACGACGGTGCCAACCCCTTTGTCACCCATGCCTTCCTGGAAGGCATGGAGCGCCACGGCTGCCTGCGCGGCGAATGGGGCTGGACGCCGCATCACGTGACCCTGTGGCAGGGGGAGACCCTGGTTTCCGCGGTGCCCGGCTACCTGAAAACGAACTCCCACGGGGAGTTCGTTTTTGACCACGCCTGGGCACACGCCTACGCCCAGTACGGGCGCGATTACTTTCCCAAGTGGCTGGGAGCGGTGCCCTACTCTCCCGTCACCGGTCCCCGCCTTCTTGGCGACCCGCAGTACCGGCCGGCCCTGCTCAAGGCCATTGAATCCACAGCCAGCAAGCTCGGCCTGTCATCGGCGCACATCAACTTCCATACCACGCCCGAGGACACCAACTTCAGCCCCGCCTGGCTGCAGCGCACCGACGTGCAATACCACTGGCATAACGATGCGGGCTGGACCGATTTCGAGGCGTTTCTGGCAGCGCTGGATCGGCGCCGACGCAAGAACATCCGCCAGGAGCGCGCCAAGGTGGCCCGCGCCGGGATCACCTTTCGCGTGGTGCATGGTGATGAAGCCAGCGAGCAGGACCTGGAAGCGATGTACGGGTTCTATCTGGCCACCTTTGCCGATTACGGCAACTCGCCGGCGCTGACCCTCGGGTTCCTGCAGCATCTGGCCCGGACCATGCCGCGTGCCCTGGTCATCGTGCTGGCGGAGCAAGGTGGCGAGCCCATCGCCGGCGCCCTGTGTCTGCGCGGCGGCGACACTCTCTACGGGCGCTACTGGGGCGCGGAACGGGAAGTGCCCGGACTGCATTTCGAGACCTGCTACTACCAGGGCATCGAATACTGCCTGCGCGAGGGGCTGCGCGTGTTCGAGCCGGGGGCCCAGGGCGAGCACAAGATCGCACGCGGCTTCCTGCCGACGTACGTGCGCAGCCGACACTGGATCGCTGATCCCGCCTTTGCCGAACCACTGCGCCGCTGGTGCGCCGAAGAGACCGCCTCCGTGCACCGCTACAAGGCGCTCCTCGACGCCAGATCGCCCTTCACGCAGTAGGAGCGCGCCATGCGCGCGAAACCGCGTGACGCATCGCCTCGCCACAGCCCTTCGGACACGACACGGGATCCGACGCGGGATCCGACGCCATTCGGCGCCGCCATGATTCACGCGGCTTCGCGCGCATGGCGCGCTCCTACAGACAGGGGCTTCGCGTCTTAGAATCGGAGGCATGCATTTTCGTCCGCCCCTGCTGTCTGCCGATCCGGATGCGCCGTTTCCGCCGGTGGAGTCCGCTCTGCGGGAGCCGGACGGACTGCTGGCAATCGGCGGCTGCCTGTCTCCGGCGCGGCTGCTGAATGCCTATCGCCACGGCATCTTTCCCTGGTATTCGCAGGGCCAGCCGATCCTGTGGTGGAGTCCGGATCCGCGCATGGTGTTCCACACCGATGGCGTGCGCCTGACCTCCCGCTTTCGTCGCACCCTGCGTGGCAGTGGCTGGGAGCTGCGCGCGGACTGCGCGTTCGCCGAAGTAATCAAGGCCTGCGCCCAGGCACCGCGCCCGGGCCAGGCAGGTACCTGGATCACCCCCCAGATCCTCCAGGCCTATCAACAGCTGCACGAACTGGGCCACGCGCACAGCGTGGAGGTCTATGACGGCGAGCGCCTGGTGGGCGGCATCTACGGAGTCGCCGTCGGCCGGATGTTCTTTGGCGAAAGCATGTTCAGCGCCGAATCCGGCGGATCGAAGGCGGCCCTGGCCGGGCTTGCCCACTGGCTGCACGGCAACGGCTGTCCGCTGCTGGATGCCCAGGTGGAGAACGCGCACCTGCTCAGCATGGGGGCCGAGCGCTGGCCAAGGTCGCGCTTTCAGGACGAAGTGCAGCGTCTGGCTGCCGAGCCTGGCCTGGTGGGAAACTGGCGTGAGCCGTTCGGACGGCTCCCCGCAGCCGCCCTGGCCCCGTCCATCCCTGCCTCCAGCTGAACCCGCTTTGCCGCGAGCCGTGCTCATATGGCATAATGTTTGACTGTTTTCATGGGCCGACCTACGGCCCGCCAACCGACACAGGACGCATGGCGAAAGACGACGTCATTGAATTTGAAGGCACCGTTTCCGAGACCCTCCCGAACACCATGTTCCGGGTCAAGCTGGAAAACGGGCACGAGATCATTGCCCACATCTCCGGGCGGATGCGCAAGCACTACATCCGCATCCTCACCGGTGACCGGGTCAAGGTGGAGATGACTCCCTACGACCTGACCAAGGGCCGTATCACCTACCGGATGAAGTAACCGAGCAGCGCCCAGGCGCGCCGGAAACAAAGAAGGCGGCCATTGGCCGCCTTCTTTGTGTGCCTGCCGTTCGCGGATCCGCCCTTTGCGGGCGTGCCCGCCGAAGGCTCAGTCGACAGCAGCGGGAAGCAGCTTCTCCTGCTCCGGCCAGGACTCGACCACCAGCTCGTCGTCCTTCACCTGCACGCTGACCCGGCCGCCCTTCACCAGCTTGCCGAACAGCAGCTCGTCGGCCAGCGGACGCTTGATCCTGTCCTGGATGATCCGCGCCATCGGCCGCGCGCCCATCTGCGGGTCGAAGCCGTGCCTGGCCAGCCATTCGCGCGCCTCGGCCGTGGCGGTAACGGTGACATCCTTCTCCTGCAGCTGGCTCTCCAGCTCGATCAGGAACTTGTCCACCACCCGCAGGATATGGTCGAAGGCCAGCGGCTGGAACTGCACGATCGCGTCCAGGCGGTTGCGGAATTCCGGGGTGAAGCTCTTGCGGATCACCTCCATCGCGTCCGTACTGTGGTCCTGCTGGGTGAAACCAATCGTCCGCCGCGCAGCCTGGGCCGCGCCGGCGTTCGTGGTCATCACCAGGATCACATTGCGGAAATTGGCCTCGCGCCCGTTGGTGTCGGTCAGCACGCCGCGATCCATCACCTGCAGCAGAATGTTGAAGATGTCCGGGTGGGCCTTCTCCACCTCGTCCAGCAGCAGCACGCAGTGCGGCGTCTTGACGATCTTCTCGGTCAGCAGACCGCCCTGGTCGAAGCCCACGTAACCCGGGGGCGCGCCGATCAGGCGGCTGACCGAATGTGACTCCATGTACTCGGACATGTCGAAGCGCACCAGCTCGATGCCCAGCTGCAGCGCAAGCTGACGGGTGACCTCGGTCTTGCCCACGCCGGTGGGGCCGGCGAACAGAAAGTTGCCGATCGGCTTGTCCGGATTCGCCAGGCCCGAGCGGGCCAGCTTGATCGCGGAAGCCAGCGTCTCGATCGCCGGATCCTGGCCGAAGATCACCATCTTCAGGTTGCGCTCCAGATGGCCCAGCACATCCTTGTCGGATGCCGTGACCTGCTTGGCTGGAATGCGCGCCATCTTGGCGACGATGGTCTCCATCTCTTCCACATCGATCAGCTGCTTGCGCACATCCTCCGCCAGCAGGCGCTGGCGCGCGCCGGCCTCGTCCATCACATCGATGGCCTTGTCGGGAAGCAGGCGATCGGCAATGTGCTTGACCGACAGGTCCACGGCCGCCTGCAGCGCATCATCGGCGTAGGTGACGTCGTGGTGGGCCTCGTATTTGGGCTTGAGCCCGCGCAGGATCTCGTAAGCCTCGCTGGTGGTCGGCTCCACGATGTCGATCTTCTGGAAGCGCCGGGCAAGCGCCCGATCCTTCTCGAAGATGCCGCGATATTCCTGGAACGTGGTCGAACCGATGCAGCGCAGCTCGCCTGAAGCCAGCGCCGGCTTGATCAGGTTGGACGCATCCATGGTGCCGCCCGACGCCGAACCGGCGCCGATGATGGTGTGGATCTCGTCGATGAACAGCACCGCGCCGTCGTGCTTGCGGATCGCCGTCAGCACCGCCTTCAGGCGCTTCTCGAAATCACCCCGGTACTTGGTGCCGGCCACCAGCGCGCCCAGGTCGAGCGAATAGATGGTGGCGTCGGCCAGCACCTCGGGCACTTCGCCATCGACGATGCGCTTGGCCAGGCCTTCTGCAATCGCGGTCTTGCCCACCCCGGCCTCGCCCACGTACAGCGGGTTGTTCTTGCGTCGTCGGCACAGGATCTGGATGGTGCGCTCGATTTCCTCGGCACGGCCCACCAGCGGATCGATCCGGCCTTCGCGGGCCATCTGGTTCAGATCGGTGGCGTACTCGCTCAGGGCGTCGCCCTTGGCCTCGCCGCCTTCGCTGCTGCTGCCCTCTTCGGCTTCGTCACCCGTGGGCGCCGGCTCATCGTCGCCAGCCTTGGCAATGCCGTGCGACAGGTAATTCACCACGTCCAGCCGGGTGACATCCTGCTGGTTGAGGTAGTACACCGCGTGCGAATCCTTCTCACCGAAGATCGCCACCAGCACGTTGGCGCCGGTGACTTCCTTCTTGCCGGACGACTGCACGTGATAGACCGCCCGCTGCAGCACGCGCTGGAAGCCGAGCGTGGGCTGGGTGTCGCGCCCGTCATCGCCGGGCAGCTTGGAAACCGTGGTCAGGATCGCCTGTTCCAGTTCGGAACGCAGGCGCTCGAAGTCGGCACCACTGGCTTTGAGCACAGCTTCCGCCGACGGGTTGTCGAGCAATGACAGGAGCAGGTGCTCGACCGTCATGTACTCGTCGCGTGCCTGTCGGGCGTGCTTGTAGCACTGGCCGATGGTGTATTCGAGATCCTTGCTGAACATGGGGCTGGGTGCTCCGAAAATAGCTTCTGCTGCCTTGGATGGGGGCGGCGACGCCGGATTTCCACTGCCCTACCGGTTTACGCTTTTTCCATCGTGCACAGCAAGGGGTGCTGGTTCATCCTTGAGTATTCATTCACCTGCGCGACCTTGGATTCGGCCACCTCGCGGCTGAAAACGCCGCAGACCCCACGACCGCGGGTATGCACGTGCAGCATCACCTGCGTGGCGCGCTCGACATCCAGGGCAAAGAACCGGACCAGGATCTCGACCACGAAATCCATGGGCGTGTAGTCGTCGTTGAGCAGCATCACCGAATAAAGCGGCGGTCGGGCAACCTCGGGCCGGTCTGCCTGCACCGCGACGCCGTGATCGCGTTCATGTTCGTTCTTGCGTGTCATGGCGTGGATTATACGGGCCGGTTGCATCCGCCACGTAGACGCCGCGGGGCCGCACAAGGACAATATGGCGTATTCGATGATCCGGACGCCCTGATATGACCTACCGCGAAGGCCGGTTCTGGCAGCCTGACGTCACCGTCGCCACCCTGGTCATGGACCAGGGTCGGCTGCTGTGTGTGGAAGAGCGGGTGGGCGGCCAAGTGGTGATCAACCAGCCGGCAGGACACCTTGAGCCGGACGAAAGCCTGGTGGACGCCGCCGTGCGCGAGACCCTGGAAGAAACCGGCTGGAAGGTGCGACCAACCGCCTTCGTCGGCGCCTATCAATGGAAAGCGCCCGTGGCCGCAGACGGCAGCGGCGGCCGCCACTATCTGCGGTTTGCGTTCGTGGGCGAGCCGGTCAGCCACGATCCGGACCGGCCGCTTGATGAGGGCATCCTGCGCGCCGTATGGCTGACTCCTGCCGAGCTGCAGGAGGCTGCGGGCCGCCACCGCAGCCCGCTGGTGTGGCAAACGGCTGCGGATTTCCTCGCCGGCCGCAGCTACCCGCTCTCGCTGCTCAACCAGCTGCCAGACGCGGTCTGATCCCATGGCTCCCCCCCGCACCATCATCGGCATGTCCGGTGGCGTCGATTCATCCGTCGCCGCCCTGCTGCTGCGCGATGCCGGCGAGCCGCTGGCGGGGCTGTTCATGCAGAACTGGGCCGACGACGGCAGCGGCGACTGCCGGGCCGAGGATGATCGCCGCGATGCGGTCGCAGTGAGCGGCAGGCTGGGCATCCCGATCCACTTCCGTGATTTTTCCGGAGAGTACTGGGAGGGCGTATTCGAGCATTTCCTCGCCGAGTACGCCGCCGGTCGCACGCCCAACCCGGATGTGCTCTGCAACCGCGAGATCAAGTTCAAGCATTTCCTGGATGCGGCTCGCGACCTGGGCGCCGAGCGGATCGCCACCGGCCACTACGCCCGGATCGACCAGCACAACGGTCAATGGCGGCTCCTGCGCGCCCGGGACCCTGGCAAGGACCAGAGCTATTTCCTGCACCAGCTGGGCCAGGAACAGCTGGCGGCCACCGTGTTCCCACTGGGCGAGCTGGTGAAGACCGATGTACGCGCCCTCGCCCGCGAGGCCGGCTTGCCCACGGCGGAGAAGAAGGATTCCACCGGCATCTGTTTTATCGGCGAGCGCGACTTCCGCCAATTCCTGGGCCAGTACCTGCCGGCTCGAACGGGCGAGATGCGCACTCCGGCCGGCCAGGTGCTCGGTGAGCACCCGGGCGTGTTCTATTTCACCCTCGGCCAGCGTGGCGGGTTGAACCTGGGCGGCGTGCGCGGCTTTGCGCCGGCCCCGTGGTACGTGGTGGGTAAGGATGTGGCCAGCAATGTGCTGTACGTGAACCAGGGCGGTGACAGCCATTGGCTGATGTCCACGATCACCTGGACCGAGCCGGCCCACTGGATTGCCGGCGCCGCGCCTGCGGCCGAATTCGAATGCCTGGCCCAGACCCGTTACCGCCAGCCGCCCGAAGCCTGCCTGGTGCGCGTGGCCGATGACGGGTGCCTTGAAGTCAGCTTCAATCGCTCGCAGCGTGCCGTTACCCCAGGCCAGTCGCTGGTGCTCTATGACGGCGACGTGTGCCTGGGCGGAGCCGTAATCGCGACCACCGACGCGCCGCTGGAACGCAGCCCCACCTCCTCAGCAGGTACCATTGCCGGCCTTGGATCCGCACCACGGAGTGCAGCAGCAGAATGATGCAGGAACGGGTACTGGCCCTTGCAGGCCTTGCGCAGGCGCTCAAACAGGTGCGCCGGATCGCCGAGACCGGCCAGGCCGACGCCGCGGTGCTTGGCACCGCGCTGCAGAGCGTGCTGCGCATGGACGCCGGCTCGGTCGAGGAAGTTTATGGCGGCGCTGATTCCCTTCGCCCCGGCTTGCGCCTGCTGCACGGCTACTTCAACAACCTGCCCGACGACGAGCAGCTGCCCAAGCTGGCCTTGGCCGTGATGCAGCTGGAACGGCGCTTCGTCAACGACCACGAGATGGTTCAGCGCGTGCAGCGTGGCATTGCCGCGGCCAACATCGAAGCGGCCCACACCAGCCCTACCCATCCCGAAGTGCTTAGCAGCCTGGGCACCCTGTACGCCGACACCGTCAGCCACCTGCGCCCGCGGGTCATGGTGCAGGGCAATCCGCACTACCTGGGCCAGGCCGACATCGTCTCCGAGATCCGCGCCGTGCTGCTGGCGGCCGTGCGCTCGGCGGTGCTGTGGCGCCAGATGGGCGGCAATTACCTGGATCTGCTGCTGCGCCGCAAGCAGCTGCTGGCAGCGGTGGAAGAGATCCTGGGCTGAGCCTGCGCGGGGGCGTTCTGTCACCCTGCTGGCACCCGTTTGTAGCTAGGATTGTGGGACTGGTCGCGTGCAGCGCGACCCGCCATCCAGCCGCTATTCGGGAGACACCATGTCGATCCAGACCATCCTGTCCGATCTCGATTCCAGCAGGGAAACGCTCGAAGAGCTCTACCGGCATTTCCACCGCCACCCCGAACTCTCGCTGCAGGAATACAAAACCGCCGACCGGATCGAGCAGGAGCTGCGCTCGCGCGGCATCGAGGACATCCAGCGGATCGCCAAAACCGGCCTGGTGGTGACCCTGCGCAACGGCGACGGTCCGATCGTTGCCATGCGCGGCGACATCGACGCCCTGCCGATGGCCGAGCGCTCCGGCGTGGAATATGCCGCCGAGGGCGTGACCCAGGTGGATGAGACCACCGGCAAGGAAACCCCGGTTGCCCATACCTGCGGCCATGACATGCACATCGTCTGCCTGCTGGGCGCAACCTGGGCGCTGCACGCCAATCGTAATGCGTGGTCCGGCACCTTCATCGCGGTGTTCCAGCCCGGCGAGGAAAACGCCGCCGGGGCCAAGGCGATGGTCGCCGATGGGATCGTCGACAAGGTTCCCAAGCCTGATGTCTATCTGGGTCAGCACGTGTTGGGCTCCCTGCCCGGTGGCGCCATCGGCATCCGCAGCGGCCCGCTGTTTTCGGCCGCGGCCTCGATCGAGATCAATCTCTATGGCAAGGGCTCGCACGGTTCAATGCCGAACCTGGGGGTGGATCCGATCGTGCTGGGCGCAGCAGTCGTGAGCCGCCTGCAGACCGTCGTCTCGCGCGAAGTGGCGCCACGGGAGACCGCGGTGATCACCGTGGGCAGCTTCCATGCCGGCACCAAGTCCAACATCATTCCCGATTCAGCGGTGCTGCATCTCAACACCCGCGCCTTCAACCGCGACGTGGAGAGGCACCTGCACGAAGCGATCGAACGCATCGTGCGCGCCGAATGCGAGGCCGCGCGCTCTCCGAGGGAACCGGAATTCCGCTACTACGACCAGTACCCGCTCACCTCCAACCACGAGGCGCCCACGCTGAAGGTGCGCTCGGCATTCGATGCGTACTTCGGCGACGACTCGGTGGAGATGTCACCGGTGCCGGCCTCCGAGGACTTCTCGGTGATCCCCGACGCCTTCGGCTGCCCCTACACCTACTGGGGCCTGGGCGGGTTCAAAGACTGGGAGAACGCGCCCGGCAATCATTCGCCATTCTTTGCTCCTGATATCCAGCCGACGCTTGACCGCGGCGTGGAGGCCATCGTGGTTGCCACTTCGCCGTGGCTGATCGGAGACAAGCAGTGAGCGCCGCCGCCGATACCGCGCCGGTGAACAGCACCGGCTTCAAGGGCAATGACTCAGCCCTGCTGGGCATCGTGCTGGCCGTCATCACCTTCTGGCTGTTCGCCCAGACGACGATGAACATCGGCCCGCTGATGGCCGACGACGTCGGCATGCCGATGCCGGTGATGAACATCGCCATTTCTCTGTCGGCGCTGTTCTCGGGCATGTTCATCGTGGTGCTGGGTGGGCTGGGTGACCGCTTCGGACGGGTCAAGGTCGTCTTCTTCGGCAACGTGCTCAACATCGTCGGTTCGCTGCTGATTGCCTTCGCCATCGAGGGCGCCCTGGCCACGCCGATGATCCTGCTGGGTCGCATCCTGCAAGGCCTGGCGGCGGGCGCAATCATGCCCAGCACCATGGCCCTGCTGAAGGTGTACTGGGACGGCAAGCAGCGCCAGCGGGCCGTGTCGATGTGGTCGATCGGCTCCTGGGGCGGGTCGGGCCTGACCGCGATTTTTGGCGGCTTCATGGCTTCCACCTTCCTGGGCTGGCGCTCGATCTTCATCATCTGCGCGCTGGTCTCTGTGGCTTCGATCGCGCTGATGCGGCAGATTCCCGAGTCCGCGCCGCTGGCCGGGCGTCCGGGCAAGACCGACTGGGCAGGCATCATCTCCATGGCGGTGGCCTTGGCGGCATTGCTGATCGTGGTGACCCAAGGCTCCAGCATCGGCTGGGCCAACCTGATCACCTGGGCGCTGGTTGCGATCTTCCTGGTGGCCTTCGGGGTGTTCATCAACGCCGAGCTGAAGGCGCCCTACCCGCTGGTGGATTTCAAGCTGTTCAGCAACGGCGTCTTCACCGGCGCGACCATCTCCAACTTCCTGATCAACGGCACCGCCGGCGCGCTGACGGTCTCGCTGTGGGTGCTGCAGGGCGCCGCCGGCATGTCCGCAGCCACCGCGGGTTATCTGACCGCCGGCTACGCGATCTTCATCATCGCTTTCATCCGCGTCGGTGAGAAACTCCTGCAGCGTTTCGGGCCGCGCAAGCCCATGATCTGGGGCTGTCTGATCGTGCTGGTTTCGATCCTTCTGCTCATGGCCACCCACACCATGCAGTGGCAGTACGCGATCCTGGCAATCGTTGCCTATTCGCTGTTCGGCCTGGGCCTGGCGTTCTATGCCACGCCGTCCACGGATGCTGCGCTGACCAACCTGCCGGGTGACCAGGCCGGCGCGGGCTCGGGCATCTACAAGATGGCGTCGTCGCTGGGTGCCGCCTTTGGCGTCGCGGCCTCCGCCGCCCTGTTCACCGCGCTGTCCACCACCGGGTTGGAGGTGGTCGGCACGGTGGTCGAGTTCACGGGTCGTCAGGACAACCTGGCCGTCCGCGAAGCGGGCATGGTGGGTCTGGCGTTCAACGCACTGATGGCGATCGCCGCCCTGATCTCGGTGACGATCTTCATTCCGAAGCAGAAGAAAGTCTGATCCTGTGATGCGGCCGCCCCGACCCAGACAGATCGGGGCGCCTCTATACTTGTAGGAGCGCGCCATGCGCGCGAAGCCGCGTGACATGGATCCGCGCCGCGGGGCGTCGGACAGAACGCAAGGGCCGAAGCTTTCCCGCGGCGCCAGGATTCACGCGGCTTCGCGCGCATGGCGCGCTCCTACAGATGAAAAAACGCCCGGCGATGCCGGGCGTTCTTCTTTGCGCTTACGTTGAAACTTTGGATCAGGCGATCGCTTCCTCCGACTTCTCCTGGTACTCCTCGATCTGGTCGAAGTTCATGTACCGGTAGATCTCGTCGGCATGGCCGTCAATCACGCCGACGTCCACCAGGTACTCCTCGCGGGTCGGGATCCGGCCCAGGCGGGAGCAGATCGCCGCCAGTTCCGCCGAGCCCAGGTACACGTTGGAGTTGCGACCGAGGCGGTTGGGGAAGTTGCGGGTCGAGGTGGACATGACCGTGGCGCCCTCGCGCACTTGGGCCTGGTTACCCATGCACAGCGAGCAGCCCGGCATCTCCAGCCGCGCACCGGCAGCACCGAAGGTGCCGTAGTGGCCTTCCTTGGTCAGCTCGGCGGCGTCCATCTTGGTCGGCGGGGCCACCCACAGACGGGTCGGGATATCGCGCTTGCCTTCCAGCAGCTTCGCGGCGGCACGGAAGTGGCCGATGTTGGTCATGCACGAGCCGATGAACACCTCGTCGATGACGTTTCCGGCCACGTCGGACAGGGTTTTGGCATCGTCCGGATCGTTCGGGCAGCACACAATCGGCTCGACGATTTCGCTGAGGTCGATCTCGATCACCGCCGCGTACTCGGCGTCGGCGTCCGGTTCCAGCAGCTGCGGGTCGGCCAGCCACTGCTCCATCTTGTCGATCCGGCGCTGCAGGGTGCGGGCATCGGAATAGCCCTCGGCGATCATCCACTTCAGCAGCGTGATGTTGCTGGTGAGGTATTCAACGATCGGCTCCTTGTCCAAGCGCACGGTGCAGGCGGCGGCGGAGCGTTCGGCCGAGGCGTCGGCCAGCTCGAAGGCCTGCTCGATCTTCAGCTCCGGCAGACCCTCGATCTCGAGGATGCGGCCGGAGAAGATGTTCTTCTTGCCCTGCTTGGCCACGGTCAGCAGGCCCTGCTTGATCGCGTACAGCGGGATCGCGTGGACCAGATCACGCAGGGTCACGCCGGGCTGCATCTTGCCCTTGAAGCGCACCAGCACCGACTCGGGCATATCCAGCGGCATGACGCCGGTGGCGGCGGCGAAGGCCACCAGGCCGGAACCTGCCGGGAACGAAATGCCGATCGGGAAACGGGTGTGGCTGTCGCCGCCGGTGCCGACGGTGTCGGGCAGCAGCATGCGGTTGAGCCAGGAGTGAATGATGCCGTCACCGACACGCAGGCTGACGCCGCCGCGGGTGGAGATGAATTCCGGCAAGGTGTGGTGGGTCTTCACGTCCACCGGCTTCGGGTAGGCGGCGGTGTGGCAGAAGGACTGCATGACCAGGTCCGAGGAAAAGCCCAGGCAGGCCAGGTCCTTCAGCTCATCGCGGGTCATCGGGCCGGTGGTGTCCTGCGAGCCCACGGTGGTCATCTTCGGCTCGCAGTAGGTGCCTGGGCGAACGCCCTGCCCTTCGGCCAGGCCGCAGGCGCGGCCAACCATCTTCTGCGCCAGGGTAAAGCCCTTGCCCGTATCGGCCGGCACCGCCGACTGGCGGAACAGCTCGACGGCCGGCAGTCCCAGCGACTCACGCGCACGCGCGGTCAGGCCGCGGCCGATGATCAGCGGAATGCGGCCACCGGCGCGCACTTCATCAAACAGCACGTCGGACTTGAGCTCGAACTCGGCGATCACCTCGCCGTCCTTGAGCGCCTTGCCCTCGTACGGGCGCAGCTCGACGACGTCGCCGTGCTCCATCTTCGACACGTCCAGCTCGATCGGCAGCGCACCGGCGTCTTCCATGGTGTTGTAGAAAATCGGTGCAATCTTGCTGCCCAGGCACACGCCGCCGGCGCGCTTGTTGGGCACGTACGGAATGTCATCGCCAGTCCACCACAGCACGCTGTTGGTGGCCGACTTGCGGCTGGAACCGGTGCCCACCACGTCGCCGACGTAGGCAACCAGATGCCCCTTCTCCTTGAGCTTCAGGATCTCGCCGATCGGGCCACGCTTGCCGTCTTCCTCCGGCACGAACGGCGCGTCCGGACGCTGGTTCTTCAGCATCGCCAGGGCGTGCATGGGGATGTCGGGGCGGGTGGTGGCATCCGGTGCCGGCGACAGGTCGTCGGTGTTGGTCTCGCCGGGCACCTTGAACACGGTGATGGTCATCGACTCCGGCACTTCCGGCTTCGACGTGAACCACTCGGCATCTGCCCAGCTCTGCATCACGGCCTGGGCATTGGCATTGCCGGCCTTGGCCTTCTCTTCCACGTCGTGGAAGGCGTCGAACACCAGCAGGGTCTTCTTCAGGCCGTCGGCGGCGATCGGGGCCAGCTGGCCATCATCCAGCAGGTCGATCAGCGGCGACACGTTGTAGCCGCCCAGCATGGTGCCCAGCAGCTCGGTGGCGCGCTCCGCGCTGATCAGCGCATTCTTCTCACTGCCCAGGGCCAGCGCCGCCAGGTACGAGGCTTTGACCTTGGCGGCTTCATCCACGCCCGCGGGGACGCGGTGGGTAATCAGATCCAACAGGAACTGCTCTTCGCCGGCGGGCGGATTCTTGAGCAGTTCGATGACGTCTGCGGTCTGCTGCGCATCGAGCGGCAGCGGGGTGATACCGAGCGCTTCGCGTTCGGCGGCGTGTTGGCGATAGGTTTGCAACATGTGGGGGTACTCCGGGTCGTTCTGACTGTGTCTGGTGAAATGGTTCGGGTGTTCGGATGGGCCGGTGCCCGCGGGTGGCACCGGCGCCACCGGGGTTATCTGGCAACGGGAACGATCATCTTCAGGCCCTTGAAGTAGTCGCGGAAAAAGCCGTCGTCGCGGGTGATCAGTGCGCTGCACTGGAGCATGGCGTGCGCGCCGACCAGGAAATCGGCGGCCACGCGGTCGCGACGGCCGCCGCGGGTGCGGTAACGCTTGTTCATGTGCCCTGCCCGCATCGCCGCCGCCTCGCTCAGCGGCAGATAGCGGATGCCCAGAGGCGACAGCAGGTCCATCAGGCTGACCGAGGTGTCGAGCATGGCCTGCACCTCGGCGACCACCGCCTCGCAGACCACGACGTCCTCAGAGACCAGCGCATCCGCCACGGAGGCTTCCGACGCTTCGGCAAACGCTTCGTCGCCGATCAGGATGTCGATCAGGACCGATGAATCGAGCGCAATCACAGGTCCACCGGATCGCCCGGGGCCCGGCCGCGGATGGCGCGCATGGCGTCATCGGTGCGGGTCATGCCGTCGACAAGCCTGTACTTGCCGCGCACCTCGCGCAGTGCCTTGCTGACGTCCTTGCGCAGGACAATGCGGCCACCTTCCAGCTCGACCTTCAGGATCGTGCCCTTGGTCAGGCCCAGCGCATCACGCACCGCCTTTGGCAGGGTGATCTGGCCGCGTTCGGCAACGGTGGCTTCCATGGGCGCCTCCAAGGCGTGACTGCATGCGGCCATTATACATACCTTTTTATACATACTTGCGCCCCCATACCGTGAGCCCGCGCCATGTCGCGCACGCCCCGTCACCGAAACTGAACCGGACATCCGTACACTGCACGTTTAGATCGCCGCGCCACCGCGCCAGCTACAGGAGGTTCCAATGACCGATTCATTTGCCGCCCGCAGTACCTTCGAGGTCAACGGCAAGACCTATACCTATGCCAGCCTGCCCAAGCTCGGCGAACGGTTCGACATCGCCCGCCTGCCCTTCTCCATGAAGATCCTGCTGGAGAACCTGCTGCGCCACGAGGACGGCGTGAGCGTGCAGGCCAAGCACATTGAAGCCGTGGCCAGCTGGGACCCCAAGGCCGAGCCGGACACCGAAATCGCCTTTATGCCCGCGCGCGTGGTGCTGCAGGACTTCACCGGCGTGCCCTGCGTGGTGGACCTGGCGGCAATGCGCGATGCGGTGGTAAAGCTGGGCGGCCAGCCCGAACAGATCAATCCGCAGATTCCCTCCGAGCTGGTGATCGACCACTCGGTACAGGTCGACGCGTTCGGCCGCACCGAGGCGCTGGATATCAACGGCCGCATCGAGTTCGAGCGCAACAAGGAACGCTATGGCTTCCTGCGCTGGGGCCAGAACGCGTTCCTGGACTTCAAGGTGGTGCCGCCCAACACCGGCATCGTGCACCAGGTGAACCTGGAGCATCTGGCGCGGGTGGTGTTCGAACGTGAGATCGATGGCGCGCTGTGGGCGCTGCCTGACACCGTGTTCGGTACCGACTCGCACACCACCATGATCAACGGCATCGGCGTGTTGGGTTGGGGCGTGGGCGGGATCGAGGCCGAGGCCGCCATGCTCGGCCAGCCGTCTTCGATGCTGATCCCACAGGTGGTCGGCTTCAAGCTCACCGGCAAGCTGCCCGAGGGCACCACTGCCACCGACCTGGTGCTCACCGTGACCGAAATGCTGCGCAAGCACGGCGTGGTGGGCAAGTTCGTTGAATTCTTCGGCGATGGCCTGCAGCACCTGCCGCTGGCCGACCGCGCCACCATCGGCAACATGTCGCCCGAATACGGCGCGACCTGCGGGATCTTCCCCATCGACAAGGAGGCTATCCGCTACCTGCGCCTGTCCGGGCGCAGCGAAGAGCAGATCGCCCTGGTCGAGGCCTACGCAAAGGCCCAGGGCATGTGGCACGAGCCCGGCGCGCCGGAACCGCAGTACTCGTCCGTGCTTGAGCTGGACATGGGGACGGTGCAGCCGTCGCTGGCCGGCCCGCGCCGCCCGCAGGACCGCGTGCTGCTCGGCGACATGCAGCAGAACTTCCACGACAACGTGGGTCCGTTGGTTGCGCGCCGTGAGGCCGAACGCGACCGCCAGGTTGGCCGCTTCGAGAAGGACGGTGGCGACCAGCCGCAGGCCGATCGCCTGGCCGTCAAACCGGTCTCCACCATCTGCATGGACGACTGTGAGCACCAGATCCAGGACGGTTCGGTGGTAATCGCTGCAATCACCTCGTGCACCAACACCTCCAACCCGGCGGTGATGCTTGGCGCCGGCCTGGTGGCCCGCAACGCGGCCGCCAAGGGACTCAAGCCCGCACCGTGGGTGAAGACCTCGCTTGCGCCGGGCTCCCTGGTGGTCACCGACTACCTGAAAAAAGCCGGGCTGATGGATGATCTGGAGAAGATGGGCTTCTATCTTGTCGGCTACGGCTGCACCACCTGTATCGGCAACTCTGGCCCGCTGCTGGAAGCGGTGTCCAAGGGCATCGCGGAGAACGACCTGGCGGTGGCTTCGGTGCTGTCGGGCAACCGCAACTTCGAGGGCCGGATCCACCCCGAAGTGAAGATGAACTATCTGGCCTCGCCGCCGCTGGTGGTCGCCTACTCGATCGCCGGCACCGTGGACATCGATCTGACCACCGAGCCGCTGGGCAAGGACAGCGACGGCAACGATGTGTACCTGCGAGATATCTGGCCGAGCAACAAGGAAATCGGCGACATGATTGCCGCCACCGTCGGGCCGGAGCTGTTCAAGAAGAACTACGCGGATGTGTTCACCGGCGATGATCGCTGGAACTCCATGGATTCGCCCGACAGCGAGCTCTACCCATGGAGCGATGAGTCCACCTACATCAAGAACCCGCCCTACTTCGACGGCATGACCATGGAAGTCGGCAGCATCGAGGATGTACGCGGCGCACGCGTGCTGGGCCTGTTCGGCGACTCGATCACCACCGACCACATTTCGCCGGCCGGTGCGATCAAGGCCGACTCGCCTGCGGGCCGGTTCCTGCAGTCCAGGGGCGTGCTGCCGCAGGACTTCAACAGCTACGGATCACGCCGCGGCAACGATGATGTGATGGTGCGCGGCACCTTCGCCAACATCCGCATCAAGAACCAGTTCTTCGGCGGTGAGGAAGGTGGCAACACCCTGTACTTCGGCGCCCCCGGAAGCGATCAGGGCCAGCCGGAAAAGATGTCGATCTACGACGCGGCCATGAAGTACAAGGCCGAAGGCGTGCCGCTGGTGGTGATTGCAGGCGAAGAGTACGGAACCGGCTCCTCGCGCGACTGGGCCGCCAAGGGCACCAACCTGATGGGCGTCAAGGCGGTCATTGCGGCCAGCTTCGAGCGCATCCACCGCTCCAACCTGGTGGGCATGGGCGTGCTGCCGCTGCAGTTCAAGGAAGGCGAAAACGCCGGCACCCTTGGTCTGGACGGCACCGAGACCTTCGATATCACCGGCCTGGACGATGGCAATGCCCGTACCGCCACCGTGCTCGCCCGCAGCGAAGATGGCAGCGAGAAGCGCTTTGAAGCGCACGTGCTGCTGCTGACGCCGAAGGAAGTCGAGTACTTCCGCCATGGCGGTCTGTTGCACTACGTGCTGCGCGACCTGGCGTCACGCAAGGCAGCCTGATACCGGCCCCGGTGCCCCGCAACACGCGGGGCACTCAAACTGTAGGAGCGCGCCATGCGCGCGAAGCCGCGTGACGGTTGGCCCCGCGGTGGGGCGTCGGTCAGTGCGCTGAGTCCGACGCCACGTGGCAGCGCCGTAATTCACGCGGCTTCGCGCGCATGGCGCGCTCCTACGATGACGGTGGAATCAAAGGGCGCGCGTCCACTTGGCGCTGGTGATCTTCCAGTCCCTTCCCTCCATCCGCCAACCGGTCTCCACCTGATAGATGTTGGCCCGATCCGGAAGCAGTCGACCGGACCCACCGGTCAGCGCCGCGCTGAAGCGCACGGTGGCGTGCGGCTCCTGAAGCTGGATCTCCAGCGGCCCCATGGTCAGCCCGACTGACTGGTGCTGCATCATGTACAGCGTAGCCGTGCGTCGCGCCTGATCCCGGTCCATTCCGCCCGGGCCGATGAAGTCTTCGGCCAGGTGACGCCGCAGCGTGCCGGCATCGCGGCTTTCGATGCTCTGCTGCACCTCCGCCACGGCCTGGCGCAACGCCTCCTCGGGCTCCGTGCGTGCACAACCTGACGCCAACGCCAGGGCGCACACAGCACCGGCAAACAGCCATCTCCAAGCCGCTCCCCGCGTCGTCCTCCGCGTTCCATCCACCCCTCGCATCGTGCCTGTACTCCTTATCAAGGTGCCCAGCGTAGCGCGTCGACGTGCCGTGACCAGCCGCCTTGCCAGCTTCCGCAGCGCTATGCTCCAATCCAGTGACAGCGCACGCGGCCAACATTGCACACGCGCAACATATTCTAGGGAGTGGAGTACATGACCATCGAACGACCTTGGTTGGCGAGCTATCCCCAAGGCACGCCGGCGCAGATCAACGCCGACGCGTTCGCTTCAGTTCCGGAAGTGCTGCAGGACGCGCTTGAAAAATATCGCGACCGTCCGGCCTTCTCCAACATGGGCGTGACCCTGAACTATGCCGAGGTCGATGCGCTGAGCAAGCAGTTCGCGGCCTATCTGCTGGGCGAGCTGAAGCTCAGGAAGGGCGACCGGGTGGCCATCATGATGCCCAACTGCCTGCAGTACCCCATCGCCACCTTCGGCGTGCTGCGTGCGGGTCTGGCCGTGGTCAACGTCAACCCGATGTACACCGCGCGCGAGCTGCGCCATCAGCTGCAAGACGCCGGCGTCAGCGTGCTGGTGGTGCTCGACAACTTCGGCCATACGGCGCAGAAGGCGCTGAAAGATGTTGATGTCCCGCACCTGATCACCACGGGCCTGGGCGACATGCTCGGCTTCCCCAAGGGCGCGATCGTCAACTTCGTCCTGCGCCATGTAAAAAAGATGGTGCCCGAATACAGCCTTCCCGGCGCAGTGCGCTTCCGCGACACCCTGGCCGCCGGTCGAAAACACACGCTGCCGGAAGTTTCGATCTCACCGCAGGACATCGCCTTCCTGCAGTACACCGGCGGCACCACCGGGGTGGCCAAGGGCGCCATGCTCACCCACCGCAACATGGTGGCCAACATGGAACAGGCGGCGGCGTGGATCGCGGACGGCCTGGAACCCGGCCGCGAGACGATCATCACCGCCCTGCCGCTGTATCACATCTTTGCATTGACGGCGAACGGCCTGGTGTTCATGAAGCTTGGTGGACACAACTGGCTGATCACCAATCCGCGCGACATGCCCGGCTTCGTCAAGGAGCTGAAAAAAGTACGCTTCACCGCCATCACCGGCGTCAACACTCTGTTCAACGGGCTGCTTAATACACCGGGCTTTGAAGAGGTGGATTTCTCCTCGCTCAAGCTCACCCTCGGCGGGGGCATGGCGGTGCAGCGTTCGGTGGCCGAGCGCTGGAAGAAGGCGACCGGGGTCACCCTGGTGGAAGCCTACGGCCTGACCGAGACTTCACCGGCCGCCTGCATCAACCCGATGAACCTGGCCGAATACAACGGCGCCATCGGCCTGCCCATTCCTTCCACCGACGCCTGCATCAAGGATGACGAAGGCAACATGCTGCCGACGGGTGAAGTGGGCGAGCTGTGCATCCGCGGCCCGCAGGTGATGAAGGGCTACTGGCAGCGACCGGAGGACACCGCGACGGCCATCGATGCGGACGAGTGGCTGCACACCGGCGACATGGCGCGAATGGATGAGCAGGGCTTCTTCTATATTGTCGATCGCAAGAAGGACATGATCCTCGTCTCCGGTTTCAACGTGTATCCCAACGAAGTCGAGGACGTGGTGGCGATGATGCCAGGCGTGCTTGAAGTGGCCGCAGTGGGTGTTCCGGATGAAAAATCCGGTGAGGTGGTCAAGCTGGTGGTGGTCAAGAAGGATGAGAGCCTGACCGCCGATCAGATCAAGGCCCACGCCCGCGAGAACCTGACCGGCTACAAGCAGCCGCGCATCATCGAGTTCCGCAAGGAGCTGCCCAAGACCAACGTCGGCAAGATCCTGCGGCGGGAACTGCGCGACGAATCTGCGGAGTGACGATGCTCCCCTGAGTGGGTGGTGGGATTGACCGTCGAACCTTGTGGGCTGCTTGCAGTTCAAATGTTTTGCGGGCATAGAGAACGCTGGCCAGCCGCCCAACTGGCCGGCCCCCACCACCTCATCATCCTCAGGGGAAATCAATGAACAATGTCGAGACGCTGCATGTAGCACCGCGTTACAACACTCTGCGCACGCACGAAGACGACGAACGTGGCGTGTACTGGTGCCACATGCACGCAGACCTGACAGACAATCCTGGTCGCGCCTGCTTCAAGCCTCTACTGGTCGACGAGATCCTGTCCTACCAGCAGGCACTTGCCAACAAGCTGCGCAAGGATCGCGCCACCGATGACGGGCTGGCTCACGTGGTACTGGCTTCAGACGCCGACGCGTTCAATCTCGGTGGAGACCTGGAGCTGTTCTGCGAAGCGATCCGCAATGGCGACCGCAGCACCCTGCTTTCGTATGCACGGCAATGCGTGCGTGGCGTTCATTCCTTTCATGCCGGGCTTGACGCGGGGGTACACAGCATCGCGCTGGTACAGGGTGACGCATTGGGCGGCGGATTCGAGGCTGCGTTGAGCTGTCACACCATCGTCGCCGAGGAAGGGGTGACGATGGGACTACCCGAGGTCCTGTTCGATCTGTTTCCAGGCATGGGGGCTTATTCTTTCCTGTGCAAGCGTATTTCTCCCCATCTGGCCGAAAAAATCATGCTGGAAGGCAATGTCTTCCGAAGCGATGAGCTTTACCGGATGGGGCTTGTGGACGTGCTGGTTCCGCAGGGGGAAGGCGTCAGGGCTGTTGAACAGGTGATCCGGGCAAACCGCCGCATCCCGCACGCCCGGGCCGCCATGCATCGGGTCCGTGCGATGTCGCAGCCAATCACGATTGAAGAGCTGATGGGGATCACCGAGGTGTGGGTGGACACCGCACTCCAGCTCGGTGACAAGTCACTGCGTACGATGGAACGGCTGGTTCGCGCGCAATATCGTCGACAGGACAACGTACGCGCCGTCACTGCCTGATTGCATTCCGGACGGCCCGGATCAACCGGGTCGTCGCTGGCGATGTGGATCCAGGGATACGTACCACTCAGCTGTCACCTTCGCTTCCCTGTCTTTCGGCCTGCAAATGTCCGCGAAAAGCCAAGGCCGATCTCCCCTCCTCCAGGCTTTGTTGCAATGATTGCAGCCGCTGTTCCCATTCCTTGCTCATCTGCCAGTCTGCCAGTCGCATGACCTCCCCACTGGCAACCACGAGCTTGACCAGGCCCAGGTTTCCAGCCACGCCTTTCAGCGCATGGGCCTGATCGCGCATCTGTTCCCAGGTGCCCGCAGCAGCATGCTTGCCAAACAGTTCGAGTGACCTGCTCGCGTCCTCCAGGCACTGCGCAACAAATTTGGCTTCGAACGCCTTGCCCATTCCCAACGCACTGAGTTCCTCCAGCACCTGGGGGTCGAGCACCTCGTCGTTGACCGCGATGTTCGAGCGGGTATCGGAGACTGAGGTTTTGCCTGGTTCGCCCCTGGAGATCGCTGTAAGCGTGTCCAGCAACCTGGAGGCGCTCACCGGTTTGGCGATGAAACTGTAGGCTCCCGCCTGCTCACATGCCTGGATGGCGTCGGGCGTCACATCTGCGCTGAAAATCACCACCGGAGTGCGCTGCTTGGCTCCGGACTCCATCACCCTCAACTGCCGCAGCATGTCCAACCCGGTCAGGTTCGGCATATGGAGATCGACAATCGCCGCGTCGTAGGTGTCGGCTTCCAGCGCCTCCAACGCCATCTCACCGTCATGCACCGAGACCACGGCGTGTCCAGCCTTCTGCAGCAGGCTTTGCAATACCATCCGATTTGCTGCGTGGTCATCGGCAATGAGAACCCGCATGGGTGACACCCGCACCCTGTGCCGCACGAAGGGATCGGAAAAGGAGATCACATTCTCGCTTTCCATCGGATCACGGAGAACACCGCCCCCCTCCAGCTCCGTCTGGACCGACACCCCGAATGGCAGCTCCACCCAGAATCTGCTGCCGACGCTCTCCCTGCTCTCGAACCCGATGGTGCCGCCCATCGCTTCTGCCAGGCCCTTGGCGATAGTGGTTCCCAGTCCAGTGCCTTGATGACGTCGGGCCCGGCTCATATCCCCCTGCTCGAAGGCCTCGAAGATCTTGGCGCGCGCTGACGCCGGAATGCCCGCACCCGAGTCGGACACGGCGAAGCTCAGCCGCATATTGTCCCGGCCGGAATTCTCCACCGTGGCAATGTCGATACGGACATATCCAGCATCGGTGAACTTGATGGCGTTGTTGACCAGGTTCAGAAGGATCTGTCGCAGCTGGGACGCATCACCCTGCAGACGCCGGGGAACGGTATCTGCGATGTTGACCTGGTAGGCGAGGCGCTTGGCGCGTGCGGCTGGTTCGAGGATGTAACCGATATTTTCGATCAGCTCGCCCAGGTGGAAGTCCTCGTACGCCGACTTGAGCTTGCCCGCTTCAATCGCCGAGATGTCCAGGACATCCTCGACCAGCGCAAGCAGCGATCGGGTCGATGCCTGGATCGTATTGAGATAATCGCGCTGCTCGGAATCCAGGCGCGTGGTAGCGAGCAGTTCCGACATGCCACCCAGGCCGTTGAGCGGAGTACGGAACTCATGGCTGATGTTGGCAAGAAATCGGCTTTTCGCCTCGTTGGCCCTTTTTGCTTCCTCGATCGCTGCGGTCAATGCCCGCAACAGGGAAGCAAAATAAAGTGGAACCGCCACTACACCGATCAGCAGGCCCCACGATAGAAACGGATTCTCCAACCAGTAAGGAGTCACGAGGATGACTGCGGCAAAAGATGCTGCTGCCAGCGCAGTAGCCGCATAGAGATGGCGCGGCCCGTACCGCAGGCCATTGCCGATGGTGACCCACAGGTACACGGCATACAGGGGTGCAGCCGGCTCACCGAGCAGGTACATCACTCCACCCATGGCACCGTAGTCGGCAACCATGCCCACCGCGCGCCGCAGGTGGGAAATTCCTGGGCGCGCAAAAATCATCGCCATCAGGATGAACGCCACGCCAAGCTCAGCCAGAAGGATCAACCACGTCAGGTAGACCGCGATGCTGCTGCCCCCCCGGCTGACCTGCCACCCCAGGTACAGGCAGAACAGCGAAGTGATCGCGATCCGCACAAGTACCTGGAGATGTTCACTATCCGGGCGATTGTGCAGGCGGCTTTTCACCCACCCCTGCAAGCCCGTCATCACGACAGCACCGGCGTCCGTTCCGGCACCGTGCCGTTACTGGAAGAAACACATAGCTCCGGAATTCTGTCCCGCATGCCCATGAGCGCGTCGACGCACTTCGGATCAAACATGGTGCCGCTGTTTTCCGCGATGTAATCCAGCGCCTCCTCCAGGCTCCAGGCCCGCTTGTACGGCCGCTTGGAGATCAGCGCGTCAAACACATCCGCTACCGCGACGATGCGTGCTTCAAGCGGGATGGCGTCGCCACACAGTCCTTCCGGATATCCGCTGCCGTCGTACCGTTCCTGGTGATACAGGGCGATGGTGGCGCTGAGCTGGATGAAGCGGTTCTGGCTGCCGCTCAAAAGTTCGTAGCCGATCTGCGGATGCTTGCGCATCAGTGCGGTCTCCGCGTCGTCCAGCGGGCCGGGCTTCATCAGCAGCGCGTCGGGAATCGCGATCTTGCCGATATCGTGCAAAGGCGCGGCGAGCTCAATCATCCGCACCTCTTCCTCGAACATGCCGAGCGCCTCGGCGATCAGCCCGGCCACCCGGGCGACACGCTCCAGGTTGGCGCTGGTTCCGGCATCGCGATAGGCGATCGCCCGCGCCAGCCGGGTCATGGTTTCGCGCTCGCGCTCTTCCACTTCGCGCATGCTCGACAGCAGGCGCTGCTCAAGGGACAGGGCGCGTTGCTTGACCGATTCGGAATGCTGGCGCAGCTGCAGCAGGTTGCGACAGCGGGCGCGCAGCTCGCGCGGGCGCACCGGCTTGACCAGGAAATCGATCACCCCGGCATCCAGTGCTGCCTGGCGTACGGGTTCGTCACCCACCACCGTGACCAGCACGATGGGGACATCGCGATGCAGCAGCGGACGGCGGAAGCGTCGCGCGAATTCCAGCCCGTCGATGCCGGGCATGCGGTAATCGAGCAGCAGCAGGTCAGGACGGTTTTCCTGGCACCACTGCAGCGCGACCTCGGGGTCACCGAAGTCGAGCACTTCCAGCTCGGGACCGATGTCTTCGATGATGTGGCGCAGCATGGTCCGCGCGGAAGTCTGGTCGTCGACGATGACGATATTCAAATCGGCAATCCCGTTGGACGGGGCCGGCTTACCCCATTGACGCTGGATGGTCGCCGCATCTTGGGGGAACAAGCAAGCCCGGACGCCTGGCGGCAGGACAGCCCGCCAGCAGTCAGTCCCGAACGGCCCCGCTTGCCTCGGGTCGCATGTACGGGAATAGCAGTACATCCCGGATCGACGAAGAGCCGGTCAGCAGCATCACCAGCCGGTCGATCCCCACCCCAAGGCCGCCGGTGGGCGGCAGCCCGACTTCCAGTGCGCGGATGTAGTCGGCGTCATAGTGCATGGCTTCGACGTCGCCGCCTTCACGCGCCTCGACCTGGGCGCGGAAACGGGCTGACTGCTCTTCCGCATCGTTGAGCTCGGAAAAGCCGTTGGCCATTTCCTTGCCGCCGATGAACAGCTCAAAGCGGTCGGTGATGCCGGGCTCGGTATCCGACTCGCGTGCCAGCGGAGAGACCTCCACCGGGTAATGGGTGATGAAGGTGGGTTGCACCAGACCCTCTTCCACGGTTGCCTCGAAGATTTCCAGCAGCAGCTTGCCCCAGCCCCAGTCCTGCTTCACCGACACCTTCAGCCGCGCGCAATGGGCGGCAAGCGCATCGCGATCGCGGCACTCCGCCTCACTGATGGCCGGATTCAGCTCGCGCACCGCCTCTTCCAGCTTCCAGCGCCGGAAAGCCTGCCCGACTTCGATGTCATGGCCATCCCAGGCAAAGCTTGTCGTGCCCATGACGCTGTTGGCGACGTCGCGGATCATCGCTTCGGTCAGGTCCATGATGTCCTCGTACGTGGCATAGGCCTCGTACAGTTCCAGCATGGTGAATTCCGGATTGTGGCGGGTCGATACGCCCTCGTTGCGGAAGTTGCGGTTGATCTCGTAGACCCGTTCGAAGCCGCCCACGACCAGCCGCTTGAGATACAGCTCGGGTGCGACCCGCAGGTACAGGTCCAGGTCCAGCGCGTTGTGATGGGTCACGAACGGACGCGCCGCGGCGCCGCCGGCGATGTAATGCATCATCGGCGTTTCCACTTCCAGGAACTCGCGCCCATCCAGCCAGGCGCGGATCGCGGCGATGATCCGCGAGCGCTTCAGGAACACGTCACGCGCTTCCGGGTTGACGATCAGGTCCACGTAGCGCTGGCGGTAGCGCTGCTCCACATCGGCCAGGCCATGCCACTTGTCGGGCAGCGGCCGCAGCGACTTGGTCAGCAGGCGCAGCGTATCGACCTTCACCGACAGCTCGCCCGTGCGGGTGCGCATCAGCGTGCCTTCCGCGGCGACGATATCGCCCACGTCCCAGCCTTTGAACGCGTCATAACGCTCGCCCAGCGTCGCCGATTGCAGGAACAGTTGGACCCGGCCGCTCACGTCCTGGATCTGTGCGAACGCCGCCTTGCCCATGACCCGCTTGGCCATCAGCCGCCCGGCCAGCGCCACGCGGCGGCCCTGCTGTTCCAGTGCCTCCCCGCTCCATGCTTCGGCGTCCGCGTATTCGGCCTGCAGGTCTCCGGTGTAGTCGTTGCGGCGGAAGTCGTTCGGGAACGCCCCGCCCTGCCCCCGCAGCGATGCCAGTTTGGCCCGACGTTCGGCGATCAGCCGGTTCTCGTCTTCGTGCGTGGGCTGGGGTTCGGGGGTCTTGTCAGTCATGGAGCGGATCTCAAAAAGCGGAGTGTCCCAGCCGCGCGGATCCGTACGGCTGGGGAATGGATCAGTGGGCGTCGGTGCGTTTGGAACCCACGGCCAGGCCGGACTTCAACGCGGCGGCGACGAATTCATCCAGATCGCCGTCCAGCACGTTCTGGGTGTCGCTGCGCTCGATGCCGGTGCGCAGATCCTTGATCCGCGACTGGTCGAGCACGTAGTTGCGGATCTGGCTGCCCCAGCCGATATCGGACTTGGTGGCTTCCACCGCATCCCTTTCCTCGTTGCGCTTCTGCAGCTCCAGCTCGTACAACCTGGCGGCAAGCATCTTCATGGCCCGGTCGCGGTTGGCGTGCTGGCTGCGCTCGGTCTGGCAGGCGGCCACGGTGCCGGTGGGCACGTGGGTCAGGCGCACCGCAGACTCGGTGGTGTTCACGTGCTGGCCACCCGCGCCCGACGAGCGGTAGACATCCAGCTTGATATCAGCCGGGTTGATCTGGATGTCGATGTCATCGTCGACTTCCGGCGAGACGAACACCGAAGTGAAACTGGTGTGGCGGCGGGCATCGGAATCGAATGGCGATTTACGCACCAGCCGGTGCACGCCGGTCTCGGTCTTGAACCAGCCGTAGGCGTAATCGCCTTCCACGCGGAAAGTGGCCGACTTGATGCCCGCCACGTCTCCGCCGCTGACTTCCATCAGCTCGGTTTTCCAGCCGCGGTCCTCGGCCCAGCGCAGGTACATGCGCAGCAGGATCTCGGCCCAGTCCTGGGCCTCGGTGCCGCCGGCACCGGCCTGGATATCGACAAAAGCCGCCGCGCTGTCCATCTTTCCGGAGAACATGCGCTGGAACTCGAGTTCCTCCACGCCCGGGGCGTAGCGCTCGATATCCTCGGCAACCGCATCCGCGGTTTCCTCATCGTCTTCGGCATCGGCAAGGTCGAGCAGCTCGGATGCGCCGGACAGGCCTTCCAGCAGGCCCTGGATCCCGTTCACGGTCTTGTCCAGCATCGATCGCTCACGGCCCAGCGCCTGGGCCCGTTCCGGATCGTTCCAGACGTCCGGATTTTCCAGCTCGCGCTCTACTTCTTCCAGGCGCTCGCGCTTGGCATCGTAGTCAAAGATACCCCCTGAGCGCTTCCAGCCGACGCTGCAGGTCGGCGATGCGCTGGCGGACAGGATTGAGTTCCATGATGCTGAATATCGGCAGTTATAAAGCCGGTTAGTCTAGCAATTTCCGCCCGGTTCCCGCTGCGGCGGCAAATCTGGCGCGGACCACCTCCCGATGGCTGCGGCTGCATGCGAGCACTGTGCCGTCACGCAGGTGGACGCGGGCATCGCCCGTATCCAGCGGCTCGATCGATTCCACCTGGCGCAGGCGGACCAGGAAGCTGCGGTGGATCCGCACGAAGGAATCCGGATCCAGCTTTTCTTCGATGCCCACCAGCGTGCTACGCAGCGGATATGCCCGCCCGGCCACATGCAGGTTCACATAGTTGCCCGAGGCCTGGAGCCACTCGATGTCGCTTGCGGCGATCAGGAACTCCCGACCCAGGGTCCGCACCAGGAAATGCTCGGGAAAGGCAGCAGACGCTCCCCGTGGTTCCCGAATGCCGGGGTCGGGCCGGTCCAGCAGCCGCGCCTCGCCCTGGATCCTGCGCCAAAGCCAGCTGTATCCGTGGGCGAGGAATACGATGAGGGCGAAGGTCTGTACGTCCTTCAGATATTCGTAGGGCAGCCCCAGGCGCCAATCGAAGCTGTAGCTGTCACCCGCCAGGGCATAGCCTCCGTGACGCAGCGCGACCATGCCGGCAACGTGCAGCAGCGACCAGGCCACGCTGGCGAAGGCATAGCCGGGCAATCGCTTCAGCCAGGTGTCCGCATGCAGCGGCCAGCGCCCGCACAGCCACAGCAGCGGCGGCACCAGCAACAGCGCAGCCAGCGCACTGCTTCCTTCCCACAGCATCGCCTTCCAGGGCTCCAGTGCCACGCCACTGCGGTTGGCGTCGATGAGGACCACGACGGCGTTGGCTGCCGCACTGGCCGCGAATACCAGGATCCAGACCCCGATTTCCAGCGGACGGCGCCAGGAAAGATGCCGACTCCAGAAATTCCGGGCCCGGTCGGCCGCGGTCATATGGGCTGGTGACTTGGAAGATTCGTGCATGGGCAAATTGTATTGGCGCAACGGGCGTGCCCCCTGCAGCCCATCCCTCCAGCCCCACGATCCGTCCCCTGGCCGCGTCGCTTCGCCACTTCCGGATGGTCATCGTCTGGCGTGACGGCAATGCTCACCCCTTTCCAGCCGGAACAACCCATGCCCCGCCGCCACGATATCGACACCCTGCGGGTGTTCGCCTTTGCCCTGTTGATCCTCTACCACGTGGGGATGGTGTACGTGGCCGAGTGGGGCTACCACGTCAAAAGCGCCCATCAGACAGAATGGCTGCAGTGGCCCATGATTGCCGTCAACCGGTGGCGGATGCCGCTGCTGTTCATGATTTCCGGGATTGCACTGGGGCTGGCCATGGCTTCACGGGGCAATTCACGCCTGGCCCTGTCGCGAAGCTGGCGCCTGCTGTTGCCACTGGCATTCGGGATGTTGGCTGTCGTGCCCATCCAGGCCTACTGTGAGGCGCTGGGGAATGGTGCGATCGAGCCCGGCTTCGGAGCCTTCATGACCCGCTACCTGCAGCTGCAACCTTGGCCGGAAGGCGGCTGGGCCGGCAGCGCCCACGGGATCACCTGGAACCACCTCTGGTATCTGGCCTACGTGTGGGTCTACAGCATGCTGCTGCTTGCGCTGACCCCGGCCCTGGATGGAAGTGCGGGACGCCGCATCCGCCACTGGCTTTTTGCGCGCCATCGCGCGTTCTGGATGTTGCTGCCGGTGGGCTGGCTGTTCGTCTGCCTGTGGTGGCTGATGCCCCGCTGGCCTGAAACCCATGCGCTGATGGGCGACTGGTATGCGCATGCGAAGTACCTGTTCTTCTTCGCCGCAGGCTGGCTGGTGGCACGTGAGGATCGATTCTGGTCAGGTCTGGTGGCGATGCGTGGCCTGATGCTTGCCTTGGCCCTGGCCTCGATCAGCCTGGAACTGTCCCTGCGCGCGGCAGGCCGGTACCTGCCCCCAGGTGACCTGCCCGCGTGGGCACTGCAGGTGAACTGGGCCATGATCGAGCGCATGGCCCGCGCCACCTACGCCTGGACCGCCCTGCTGGCCATTTTTGGCTGGGGCCGCACCCTGCTCGATCGTCCATTCCGCTGGCTGCCACGCGCGCAGGAAGCCGTGTTTCCGTGGTACATCCTGCACCAGAGCCTGATCGTGGCATTGGCGTTCTGGCTGCCGGCGCTGCGGCCGGGACCTGTGCTGGAGCCACTGCTGGTGACAGTGGGCACCATCGCCGGCTGCCTGCTGTTGCACGAGAGCCTGATCCGCCGGAGTACGCTGCTCCGACCGCTGTTCGGGCTACCTTTCCGGCCACACCAACCGCCGCCCGGACGTACCGCCCCGTTTCCATCCTGACCGCAAGGACGCCCGATGTTCGAAGCCGATCCAAACCTCTGGCTGCAGATGATCACCTTCCCCGGCTTCGATGCGCTCATGCGCTTCATGAGCTGGATGGGGAATACCTGGTTCTACATGCCGGCAATCCTGCTGCTGGTATTTGGCGTCAAGCTGCGGGGCGGGATGGGCGTGCTGCTGGCGTTGATCCTGGTGGCCTTTGCGACCGACTGCATCAAACAGGGTTTCGGCCTGCCTCGGCCAAGCGAAGTGGACGCCCGGGTGCTCGACAAGGGACGCGCCGATCGGCACCTGGTTGCTGACGGCGCCGCCGACTCATTCTGGAGCCTGCCGGATCCAGGCGCGATCGAGACAGTACGGGCCAGCGGGCGCAACGAGTACGGTTTCGTCAGCGGACATACCAGCGCGGCATTCGCCATCGCGCTGGGGCTCGCATTTTTCTTCCGTGCGCGGAAAACGTGGATCTGGGTCCTGGCCCTGCTATGGCCATTGATGATGGGCGTATCGCGGATGTACCTGGGCCGGCACTTCCTGGCCGATGTCCTCGGTGGACTGGTGGTGGGTCTGGCGGGCGTGTTGCTGGCCAGAACCCTGATGCGCCATCTTGAACACCCTTGGCCACGCGCCCGACCGGCCTGGTGGCTGGCTTTCGCGGGCGCATGCGCCATGGGTTTGGCGGCCTGGTGGACGCCGTGGATCGACCCGGCGATTGCCGGCGAGGTCGCCGGAACGCTGCTGTGCATCGGCGTACTGACCTGTACCGGCTGGCCGGGGGACGAGACCGGCGCCGTCCGGCGGGCTGCGCGCGTCACGGTTGCCTTCGTGCTGGGGTACGGGGTGACCTGGGCTTTCAGCGCCGCCTACGATGCCGGCGGCTGGCCGGACCGCCATCTGATGGCGTTCTTCTTCGGGCTGGCCGGATTCGCCGTGGCGCTGCTGGGCAGCGTGGCCGTCGCCCGCGGATTGGGGCTGTACCGGCCGCCGCCCATCAGAGCGCGCTGATGGAAATCCGGTAACGGCCACCGCCACTGATCGAGCTCGCTTCGATCACGTGACTGCCCGGCTCCAGGTGCATGCGGATGCGTGCATTCAGCGCGCCGCCGCCGTCGTCATCGCTGGCGATTTCATCGCCGCTGGCGTCGAACAACTCCAGCCAGCTGTCGAACTGATCGGACCCCATGTCGATGACGTATTCACCGGCCGTCTCCACCGTCACCGTATAGCGGTCGCTCGCGTCCGGCAGCAGCACCCGGTCCAGCGTCTGTCCGATGGCCAACGGACCGCCTCCGGTGCCTTCCGGAACCGCCTCGGCCGCCAGTGACAGCGAGAACAGCCCGGCACCGCCAGTCGCGGCCGACGCCTCGATGGTGTAATCACCGGGCTCCAGCACCCGCACCAGCCTGGCGTCGAGGCCTTCGCCGCCGTCGTCGTCGTAATCCTCCACGCCTGCACCGCGCAGCACCAGCAGCGGATCGATATCCGTGCTGCGCATGTCGATGCTCACCAGCTGGCGGCTGCGCAGGGTGAACTGATAGCTCAGCGGCGAACCCTGGTAGGCCCCCTGCAGCGCATTGCCACCCACACGGATCGTGCCACCCTGGTTGAGGCCCGCTGGGATCGGGCGGCTGTCCACTGACAGCCGATACAGGCCCTTGCCGCTGTCATCCCATCCGCTGACCGTCAGCGTATAGGTGCCCGGCGCCAGCATCACGCCCAGGCGCGAGTCGGTGCCCTCCCCGCCGTCGTCATCGCGGGTATCCACGCCTTCGCCTGAAATCCCCAGCATGGTGTCGAACTGGTCCGAGCGCAGGCTGATCGTATACATCGCCTGGCGGTCGACGCGCAGCGGAATCCGGGCAGTGCCATCCACCCAATCCATGATCTCGCTGCCAGCGCGCAGCGGCTGCCCATCCCACCCGGCCAGCACCTGCGAACGCAATGTGTAAGGACCGAATGCCTCGGCATCGGCCCCGCTGACCGCCAGCGTGTACCCGGCGCTGCGTGGCGCCCGCAGCGCAAGTGAAGCCGGCTGGCTTCCATCCCCGGCGCGGGCCACCAGTTCCTCTCCGTCAAACAGCGAGAGCCGGGCCCGCAGCGGACCGCTCAGGTCGAAACTCACCAGCTCCCGCTCGCCGATCTCGATCTGATAGAGCCGGCTGCGCGAGCCGTCGGAATGGTTGAGGCTCGCGGAGGTGGTGATCTCTCCGCGCATGTCGACTCCGTGCTGCAGCGGCTCGGCTTCCGCCGCGTACAGATTTCCGCCCACGGCGGCGGCGATCAGCACGCCCAGGGCCAATCGTGTTCCGTAATTCATGGAATGTCCTCGTCGAATCCTTCCGCCGGCCTGTCGCCCTTGCGGCTGCAGCCACGGTGGCCGCGGGCAGATCATAAACGCTTCATCTGCCGTATGGCTGGTCGGGATTCAGGCCGGTTTGATCAGGCCGGTTTGATCAGGCCAGTTTGATCAGGCCGGTTCGAGATGTTCGACCACCAACTGGATATCCCGCGCGTCGCGCCAGTCGTCGGTGGCCAGGCGGTACGCCAGGCGCACGCGCGAGGGCGGGGACTGGTCACGCCATCCGCCGAAATGGATGGCCTTGAGCGGCTGGCGGCGACCCGGAATTCCAAGACGCATACGCAGGTGACGTTCGCCCACGCGCTGCCAGTCCACAAGATCGAACTCGCCATCAAACAGCGGCTCCGGAAACGCCTGGCCCCATGGGCCGCCATCGCGCAATGCTTCGGCGTGATAGCGATCGAATTCCGCGGATTCCAGCTCGCCGTCGCTGTGGATCAGCGACTGCAGCAGGGCTTTATCCATGCTCGCGGCGACCTGCGCGCAGAACGCCTGTTCGAACCGCTCCAGACACTCCGCCGGAAGACTCAGGCCCGCGGCCATGGCATGCCCACCAAAGCGCTCGATCAGTCCGGGATGGGAGGCATCAACGGCAGCCAGGGCGTCGCGCAGGTGAAAGCCAGGAATGGATCGGGCGGAGCCGCGGAGCATGCTGCTTCCCGGCTCCGCCGGGGCGAACGCGACGACCGGCCGGTGCACGCGCTCCTTGAGCTTGGATGCCACCAGACCCACCACGCCCGGATGCCACTGCGGATCAAACAGGCAGTAGGCCGCCGGCAATTCAATCCCATCCCCAGCGATGGAACAGCGGGCCACTGCAGCCTCCGCCTCCTCCACCATCGTCGCCTGCACATTGCGACGCTCGGCGTTGATCTGATCCAGCGTGCGAGCCAGTACGCGCGCCTGGCCCGGGTCATCGCACAGCAGGCATTCGATTCCCAGAGCCATGTCATCCAGGCGGCCGGCGGCATTCAGCCGGGGCGCCACCGCGTAGCCGATATCGGCAGCGCTAAGGGTGCTTGAATCACGACCGGACACCTCGATCAGCGCTTGCAATCCGGCGCTGCCGCGGCCCGCACGCAGGCGCCGCAGCCCGGCCGCCACCAGGGTCCGGTTGGTGGGCTCCAAGGGCACCAGGTCGGCCACGGTGCCCACTGCCACCAGATCCAACAACACGGTGAGATCCGGGGCTTGATCGGCGAACACGCCACGCCCGCGCAGCAGTGCGCGCAGCGCCAGCAGCACATAGAACACCACCCCTACCCCGGCCAACGCCTTGGCGGGAAAAGCGTCACCGCTGCGGTTCGGGTTCACGATGGCATGAGCATCGGGCAGCTGCTCGCCGGGCAGATGGTGATCGGTCACCACCACCTGCCAGCCGCGCTGCCGGGCGGCTGCGATGCCCGCATGGCAGGCGATGCCGTGGTCCACGGTCATCAGCAGGTCCGGTTGCAGTGCTGCCACCTCCTCCACCAGCGCCGGCGAAAGGCCGTAGCCATGCACCTGCCGGTTGGGAACCGCATGCACCACGTTGCGCGCGCCCAGCATGCGCAGTCCGCGCACCGCGACCGCGCAGGCGGTTGCTCCGTCGGCATCGAAATCCCCGACCACCAGGATGCGGCGGTCGTGGGCGATGGCATCGGCCAGCAGGCCGGTGGCCACCTGGATATCAAGCATCCCGTCCGGTGGCGGCAGGTTGGCAAGGCGCGGTGCAGCCAGCGCAGGATCCGAAATGCCGCGCGCCGCATACACCCGGCGCAGCAGCGGTGGAATGTGATCCGGCCAGTTGCCGCCAGTCTGATAGCTGCGGCGCCGGATACTGCGAAGCGGCGTCATTGCGCCAGCGATGGCCGTGCGCGGCGCCAGAAACGCATGCGCTGACGACGGCCGAAGCGATAACCGGTTCCGTCTTCCAGATCCAGCGTCAGCCCCGCCAGCCGCCCGCCGGCGATGGCTTCCAGCGCCGGCATCAGCCAGGCCTCGGCAAACAGGCGCAGGTCGCGCAGCGCCCGCAGGTCCACAAGCGCGGCTGGGGAATCCGGATCAAATGCCGGTGGCAATTCCGCCACCCGGGCGTCTGCAGCCAGGGACAGTGCGTGCAGCTCCTCTTCGGCGGTCAGCACCGCAGAGTGTCCTGTTTCCACCTGGTCGGGCAGCACACCGCCGCCCCAGAACCACAGCGAGTTGACCGGCGACAATCCGCGCGCGGCCCGCTCCGCGTTGAGCGGATGGTTGTGCAGGATGATCTGCGCCTCGCTCAGCAGGGCGCGCCAACGTCTGGGAATAGTGCCCTCACCGTGCAGGTGGTCACCAAGATCGGTGCCCAGCGCCTCGGCCGGCGGCACCGACTCCGGCAGGCTGGTGCCAGCCGGAAGTCGCAGGTACCAGCGCGCAGGATGCGGTGCATCGATCGGACAGCCGGCATCGCCGAATACGGGCCGCAGGGCCTGGATAAGCGCAGCAGTGTCATCCGCAGACAGCTGCAGGTCCTGCCCACAGGCCAGCAGCCGGGCACCGTTGATATCGGGTCGGACCCAGGCTGGGTCCGCGCGCAGCCATGCCGCACCTGTTGCATCACCTGCATCGGCCTGCCTGCTCAGCGCGGCGATCGGCCAGTGCCGGGGCAACAGTTTGAAATGACGCAGCAGCTGCGGGCGACGGCCTGCCTCCACGGGCGGCAGACGATCCGCCCGACCCAGGTGTGCTGCGCCATCCTGGCCCAGCCGCTGTGCGCCAAAGGCCTCAGCGGCGGGCAGCAGGAAAGTGACCTTGGCCATCAGGCGTCAGGAGTAGCTGACCGAGACGATCTCGTACTCGATGGTCCCGCCGGGGGTGTCGATGCTGACCTCGTCGCCCTCGAGCTTTCCGATCAGCGCACGCGCCACAGGCGATGAGATCGCGATCAGCCCCTGTTTGATATCGGCTTCCAGATCACCCACGATCTGGTAGCGCATTTCCTTGCCGGACTCCACGTCTTCCAGCTCCACGGTGGCGCCGAACACCACCTTCGAGCCGGCTTTCAGCGTGGACACATCAATGATCTGGGCGTGCGACAGCTCGCCCTCCAGCTGCTTGATCCGGCCCTCGACGAAGCCCTGCTCCTCGCGGGCAGCGTGGTACTCGGCGTTTTCCTTCAGATCGCCGTGCGCTCGCGCCTCGGCGATCGCGTTGATCACCTCCGGACGCTTGACGCTCTTGAGTTCTTCAAGCTCGGCGCGCAGTCGCTGTGCGCCCTGGACGGTCAGTGGTGCTCTCATGCCTGTGTCAGTTCCTCATGCAGTTCATGCAGCGCCAGGACTGGCCCCGTTCCGCGGAATTCCAGCGAATGCAACAGGGCCCGGGCGCCGGCAATGGTTGTTGAATAGGTCACCCGCTGCTGCAGGGCCTCACGCCGGATCGAGAACGAGTCGGCGATCGCCTGCGCGCCCTCGGTGGTGTTCACAATGTAGGCGATTTCGCCGTTTTTGATCAGGTCGACGATGTGCGGACGACCTTCCATGACCTTGTTGACCCGCTCGCAGGCGATGCCGTTTTCGGTCAGCCAGCTGGCCGTGCCAGCAGTGGCCACCAGAGCGTAGCCGCGAGCCGCCAGGTCACGGGCGACCGGCACCAAGCGCGACTTGTCCGGATCACGCACCGAGAGGAACACCTTGCCGTCCGCAGGTGGAGTGCGGATGCTGGCGGCTTCCTGCGCCCGCGCAAACGCGGCACCGAAGCTGCGGCCCACACCCATCACCTCACCGGTCGAGCGCATCTCCGGCCCGAGGATCGGATCGACGCCCTGGAACTTTGCGAACGGGAAGATCGCCTCCTTCACCGAGTAGTAGTGCGGCACCACTTCGCGGGTCATACCCTGATCGGCCAGGCTGCGGCCGGCCATGCAGCGCGCCGCGATCTTGGCCAGCGGCAGGCCGGTGGCCTTGGACACGAACGGCACCGTACGCGAGGCGCGCGGGTTCACTTCCAGCAGGAAAATCAGGTCCTCGCCGTCGGCATTGGACTGCACCGCAAACTGGGTGTTCATCAGACCGATCACGTTGAGCGCGCGCGCCATCGCGGTCACCTGCTCACGCAGGCGGGCCTGGGTGTCATCGGACAGCGAATACGCGGGCAGCGAGCAGGACGAATCGCCCGAGTGCACGCCGGCCTCCTCGATATGCTCCATCACCCCGCCGATCAGCACCTGGCCATCGGCGTCGGCGATCAGGTCGATATCCACTTCCACGGCGTTGTCGAGGAAGCGGTCCAGCAGCACCGGTGAGTCGTTGGACACCTTCACCGCCTCGCGCATGTAGCGCTCCAGGTCCTCGTCGGCGTGCACCACTTCCATCGCCCGGCCGCCGAGTACATAGCTCGGACGCACCACCAGCGGATAGCCGATCTCGCGGGCCAGCACCAGCGCCTCTTCCGGGCTGCGCGCGGTGCGGTTGGGCGGTTGTTTCAGGCCCTGTTCGTCCACAAGCTTCTGGAAGCGCTCGCGGTCTTCGGCCAGGTCGATCGACTCGGGCGAAGTGCCGATGATCGGCACGCCGGCCGCTTCAAGCGCACGTGCCAGCTTCAGCGGGGTCTGCCCGCCGTACTGCACGATCACACCCTTGGGTTTCTCGACTTCCACGATCTCCAGCACGTCTTCAAGCGTGAGCGGCTCGAAGTACAGCCGGTCGGAGGTGTCGTAGTCGGTGGAGACGGTTTCCGGGTTGCAGTTGACCATGATGGTCTCGAACCCGTCCTCGCGCAGCGCCAGCGCGGCATGCACGCAGCAGTAATCGAACTCGATGCCCTGCCCGATCCGGTTCGGTCCACCGCCCAGCACCATGATCTTGTCGCGGTCGGTGGGATTGGCCTCGCACTCCTCCTCGTAGGTGGAATACATGTAGGCCGTGCTGGTGGCGAACTCGCCGGCGCACGAATCCACCCGCTTGTACACCGGGCGCACGTCAAACGCGCGGCGCAGCGCACGTACGGCCTGCTCGTCACTGCCGGTCAGCTGGGCCAGACGCGCATCGGAGAATCCCATGCGCTTGAGCGCGCGCAGGCGGTCGCCGTCCAGCCCTTCCAGACCGGCCGAAGCCACGTCCTGCTCGGCGAACACCAGCTCCTCGATCTGGTCCAGGAACCACGGATCCACCCACGACAGCGCGTGCACCTGTTCAACACTCATGCCGCTGCGGAAGGCGTCGGCCAGATAGAAGATCCGTTCCGGACCGGCGTCCTTCACCTCGCGCCGCAGCGCTGTCAGCCCATCCGGGCTGTCCAGGTCCAGATCGGTGGGGTCCAGCCCCACCTTGCCGGTCTCCAGGCCGCGCAAGGCCTTCTGCAGCGATTCCTGGAACGTGCGGCCAATGGCCATCACCTCGCCCACCGACTTCATCTGGGTGGTCAGGCGCGAGTTGGCCTGCGGGAATTTCTCGAAGGCAAACCGCGGGATCTTGGTGACCACGTAGTCGATCGCCGGCTCGAACGAGGCCGGCGTGCGTCCGCCGGTAATGTCGTTTTTCAGCTCGTCCAGGGTGAAGCCCACCGCCAGCTTGGCCGCGATCTTGGCGATCGGGAAACCGGTGGCCTTGGACGCCAGCGCCGAAGAGCGCGACACCCGCGGATTCATCTCGATCACCACCACGCGACCGTTGTCCGCATTGATGCCGAACTGCACGTTGGAGCCGCCGGTGTCCACGCCGATCTTGCGCAGCACCGCAATCGAGGCGTTGCGCAGGCGCTGGTATTCCTTGTCGGTCAGGGTCTGGGCTGGGGCCACGGTGATCGAGTCACCGGTGTGCACGCCCATCGGGTCCAGGTTCTCGATCGAGCACACGATGATGCAGTTGTCCGCGCTGTCGCGGACCACCTCCATCTCGAACTCCTTCCAGCCCAGCACCGACTCTTCCACCAGCACCTCGCCGGTGGGCGACAGCTCCAGGCCGCGCTTGATGATCTCTTCGAACTCTTCGCGGTTGTAGGCAATGCCGCCGCCGCTGCCGCCCAGGGTGAACGAGGGCCGGATAATGGTCGGATAGCCGACCGTCGCCTGGATCTCCACCGCCTGCTCAAAGCTGCGGGCCACTTCCGCCTTGGGGCACTCCAGCCCGATGTCGCGCATTGCATCGCGGAACAGCTCGCGGTCCTCGGCCATGCGGATGGCATCGCGCGAGGCGCCGATCAGCTCCACGCCGTATTTTTCCAGCACGCCGTTGTCGGCCAGGTCCAGGGCACAGTTCAGCCCGGTCTGCCCGCCCATGGTCGGCAGCAGCGCGTCGGGCCGCTCCTTGGCGATGATCTTCTCGACGGTCTGCCAGTCGATCGGCTCGATATACACCGCGTCGGCGGTGTCCGGGTCGGTCATGATCGTGGCCGGGTTGGAGTTGACCAGGACAACCCGGTACCCCTCCTCGCGCAGGGCCTTGCAGGCCTGCGCGCCGGAATAATCGAACTCGCAGGCCTGGCCGATGACGATCGGGCCTGCGCCAATGATCAGGACGGTCTTGATGTCGGTGCGTTTAGGCATCTCAGCGCTCCCCCATCATCGCGATGAAGCGGTCAAACAGCGGCGCCACGTCGTGCGGACCCGGGTACGCTTCTGGATGGCCCTGGAAAGAAAATGCCGGTGCGTCAGTCAATTCAATGCCCTGGTTGGTGCCGTCGAACAGCGAGCGGTGGGTCACGCGCGCGTTCGCGGGCAGGCTGGCCTCGTCCACTGCGAACCCGTGATTCTGCGAGGTGATCATCACCCGCCCGCTCGCCAGATCCTGGACCGGGTGGTTGGCGCCGTGATGGCCGTTGGTCATCTTCACGGTGCTGGCGCCGACGGCCAGCGCAAGCAGCTGATGGCCCAGGCAGATGCCGAACACCGGCACCTTCTTTTCAATGCACGTGCGGATGGCCTCAATCGCGTAGTCGCAGGGTGCCGGATCACCGGGGCCGTTGGACAGGAATACGCCGTCCGGCTTCATCGCCAGCACTTCGGCGGCGGAAGTCGTGGCCGGAACCACCGTCACCTCGCAGCCACGCTCGGCCAGCATCCGCAGGATGTTGCGCTTGATGCCGAAATCCCAGGCCACCACGCGGTGGCGCGTCGCCGCCGTGCTCCAGGCGCCGCTGTCCAGGTCCAGGGTGCCCTCGGTCCAGACGTACTGTTCGCTGGTGCTGACTTCCTTGGCCAGGTCCATGCCGGCCAGACCGGGAAACTTGCGTGCCGCTTCAATCGCGCGATCCACGTCTGCCTGCCCGATAGTTCCTTCGACCGCCAGTACGGCACCGCTCTGGGCGCCGCGTTCGCGCAGCAGGCGGGTCAGCCTGCGCGTGTCCACGTCAGCGATGGCGACCACGCCGCGCTCGGCCAGCCATTCGGGCAGCGCCTTGCGGCTGCGCCAGCTGCTCGGTCTGCGCGGCACATCGCGCATCACCAGACCGGAGGTCCAGGCGCGCGGTGCTTCGTCGTCTTCATCTGTGCAGCCGGTGCTGCCCACGTGCGGATAGGTCAGGGTCACGATCTGCCGTGCGTACGACGGATCGGTGAGGATCTCCTGGTAGCCGGTCATGGAAGTGTTGAACACCACTTCACCCACCGACAGGCCGGGCGCGCCGGCCGAAATGCCCCTGAAGACGGTCCCGTCTTCGAGCACGAGGATTGCTGATACTGTCAAGGGAATCGCCTACGTCGGGTTGCAGAAATCCGCGGAAACGAACTGGGTTCGTGTCCGGGCGTGAGGGAATCAGGCGAGCGGGAATGATACCGGCGCGTCAGACCCTGCGCCAGTGGAAGAGGCCGATAAAGGGCCCGATGGAGGCCGGACCCGGGCCGCAGAAGTGCCGCCCGGGCAGCAGCCGCGGTTACAGCAGGTCGCGCAGCTGGTGGATCCCCGGCGGTTTTCCTGCCACCCGGCGGGCCGCGTGCAGCGCACCGCGAGCGAAAACGTCCCGGTTCGTAGCCCGATGCACCAGCTCAATCCGCTCGCCGGCAGCGGTAAACAGCACGCTGTGCTCACCGACCACGTCGCCGGCCCGGATCGAGGCATAGCGCGCCTGTGCGCCCCCTTCACCCGCTGCGGCACCCAGGGTCAGGGCCGTACCCGACGGCGCGTCCTGTTTATGCACGTGATGGGCCTCGATGATGTCGCAGTCCCAGCCCGGCAGCACCTTCGCGGCACGCTCCACCAGATCATGCAGTACCGCGACCCCGAGGCTGAAGTTGGATGCCCACAGCACGGGAATTCCGGCCGCGGCCTCCTCCATGGCGTCACGCTGGGCGCCGGACAGGCCGGTAGTACCCGACACCAGCGGCCGATCGCGCTTGCGGCACAGCCCCAGGATCGCATCGAAGGCTGCCGGCAGGCTGAAATCAACCGCGACATCGAAGTCCGGAACATTGCCAAGTTCGGCGGCTCTGAACCACGGCACCCCGTCCACCACCCGCTGCTGCACCCGGGTGGAGACTGCGGCCACCACCTGGCAGCCCTCCTGCTCCTGGCACAGCCGCAGGAGCGCCTGCCCCATGCGACCGGAGGCACCGTGAATCAACAGGCGAACGGGAGTGGTCATGCCCCTGAGTCTAACCGTCGGAACCAAGCGTGCGGTCAGCTGGTCATCCGGTCCCAGAACCCTTTGACCCCGTCAACGAAGGTGCTGGACCTGGGCGAGTGCCGGCGTGCGCTCTCACCCACGAAAGTGGCCTCGAACTTGTCCAGCAGCTCGCGCTGTTCAGCGGTCAGGTTGACCGGGGTTTCCACCACTACCTTGCAGAACAGATCGCCGGGATTGCGGCTGCGCACCGAGGTCACGCCCTTGCCGCGCAGGCGGAATACCTTGCCGGTCTGGGTTTCGGTGGGAATCCGGATTTCGGCCTCGCCGCCCAGAGTCGGTACGCGCACGGTGGCGCCCAGCGCCGCCTGGGAAAAACGGATGGGAACCTCGCAGTGCAGGTCATCCCCATCGCGCTCGAAAATGTCATGCGGACGCACCCGCACTTCCACATACAGGTCACCCGGCGGAGAGCCCGCAGGACCGGCCTCGCCTTCGCCGGCCAGGCGGATGCGGTCACCGGTGTCGACGCCGGCCGGGATCTTCACCGACAGGACCTTTTCTTCTTCCACCCGTCCTACGCCGCGACAGGTGCCGCAGGGGTTGCTGATCACCTGGCCACGCCCGCTGCAATGCGGACAGGCCTGCTGCATGGTGAAAATGCCGCGCTGCATGCGCACCTGCCCGCGACCGTGACAGGTCGTGCAGGTTTCCTGCTTGCCGTCCTCGGAGCCGGAGCCGGAGCAGTCATCGCACCCGGCCAGGGTCTGGAGCTCGATCTTGCGCTCCACGCCGGCAACGGCTTCCTCCAGGTCCAGCTCCATCAAGTAGCCCATGTCGGCGCCACGCCGCGGCCGGCCACGACCACCACCAAAGATGTCGCCGAAGATGTCGCCGAAGATGTCGCCCATGTCGGCACCGCCGCCGAAGCCCGGTCCGGCGTTGCCGCCTCCCATCCCATGCTCGAACGCGGCATGCCCGTGCTGGTCGTACATGCGGCGCTTGCCGCCGTCCGACAGCACCTCGTAGGCCTCCTTGCACTCCTTGAACCGCGCTTCCGCCTCGGCATCGCCGGGGTTTCGGTCAGGGTGATTTTTCATCGCACTGCGGCGATAGGCCTTCTTCAACTCGTCCTCGGTGGCGCTGCGGGAGACGCCGAGGACTTCGTAATAGTCGCGTTTGCTCATCAATCAGGTCCGTGTTGCCGGGCGAACCAGGTATTCCGTGGTCCACAAGCGCAACGGGAACCGGGAAGCACAGCCTCCACGGTTCCCGCCGCAGGGTAAAGGTGCGCGGGACTTACTTCTTCTCTTCGTCCTTTACGTCGTCCTTTACTTCGGTGAACTCGGCGTCGACCACGTCGTCAGCCGGTGCCTCACCGCCCTGCCCTTCAGCACCCGCCTCTCCAGCCTGACCGGCGGCGGCGGCCGCGGCGAACAGTGCCTGCGAAGCTTCCTCCAGCGCCTTGGTCTTGCCTTCGATCTGGGCCTTGTCATCACCCTTCATCGCGGTTTCAACTTCGGCGATCGCCGACTCCACCTGGCCAATCACCTCACCAGGCACCTTGTCGCCGCTGTCCTTGATCGCGGTGCGGGTGGTGTGCACCAGCGCATCGGCCTGGTTGCGGGCCTGCACCAGCTCCTGGAACTTGATGTCGTCCTCGCGATGCGCTTCGGCATCCTCGACCATCCGCTGGATTTCCTCATCCGACAGACCCGAGCCGGCCTTGATCTCGACCTTCTGCTCCTTGCCGGTCTTCTTGTCCTTGGCGGTCACGTGGACGATGCCGTTGGCGTCGATGTCGAACGACACCTCCACCTGCGGCATGCCGCGCGGCGCGGCGTCGATGCCGCTCAGGTCGAAGCGGGCCAGCGACTTGTTGTAGGCCGCCTGCTCGCGCTCACCCTGCAGCACGTGCACCGTCACCGCGGACTGGTTGTCCTCGGCGGTGGAGAAGGTCTGCGAGGCCTTGGTCGGCACGGTGGTGTTCTTCTCGATGATCTTGGTGAACACGCCGCCCAGGGTCTCGATGCCCAGGCTCAGCGGGGTCACATCCAGCAGCAGCACGTCCTTGACGTCGCCGGCCAGCACGCCGCCCTGCACCGCGGCACCCACGGCCACGGCCTCGTCCGGGTTCACGTCCTTGCGCGGTTCCTTGCCGAAGAACTCGGCCACGGCCTGCTGCACCTTCGGCATGCGGGTCTGGCCACCGACCAGGATCACTTCGCTGATTTCGCTCGCCCGCAGGCCAGCATCATTGAGCGCCACGCGGCACGGCTCGATCGACTTCTTCACCAGGTCTTCCACCAGCGCCTCGAGCTTGGCCCGGGTCAGCTTGATGTTCAGGTGCTTGGGACCGGAAGCGTCAGCGGTGACGTACGGCAGGTTCACTTCGGTCTGCTGCGAGGTCGAAAGCTCGATCTTGGCGCGCTCAGCGGCGTCCTTCAGGCGCTGCAGGGCCAGCGGATCCTTGCGCAGGTCGATGCCCTGGTCCTTCTGGAACTCTTCAACCAGGTAGTCGATGATCCGTGCGTCGAAATCCTCACCACCCAGGAAGGTGTCGCCGTTGGTGGCCAGCACTTCGAACTGCTTCTCACCGTCGATCTCCGCGATCTCGATGATCGACACGTCGAAGGTGCCGCCGCCCAGGTCGTATACGGCGATCTTGCGGTCGCCGCCGTCCTTGTCCAGGCCGTAGGCCAGTGCGGCCGCGGTCGGCTCGTTGATGATGCGCTTGACGTCCAGGCCCGCGATGCGGCCGGCGTCCTTGGTTGCCTGGCGCTGCGAGTCGTTGAAGTAGGCCGGTACGGTAATCACAGCCTCGGTGACCTTCTCGCCCAGGTAATCCTCGGCGGTCTTCTTCATCTTCTCCAGGGTGCGCGCGGAGACTTCCTGCGCCGACAGCTTCTTGCCATCGCTGGTCTGCACCCAGGCATCGCCGTTGTCATGCTCGACGATCTTGTAGGGCACCAGGCCGATGTCCTTCTGCACCTCGGCGTCCTTGAACTTGCGCCCGATCAGGCGCTTGACCGCGTAGAAGGTGTTATGCGGGTTGGTGACCGCCTGGCGCTTGGCCGAGGCACCCACCAGTACTTCGCCGTCTTTGGTGTAGGCGACGATGGAAGGCGTGGTGCGATCGCCCTCGCTGTTCTCGATGACCTTGGCCTTGCCGCCTTCCATGATCGCCACACACGAGTTGGTCGTGCCCAGGTCGATGCCGATGATCTTTGCCATGAATGTTCCCTCTGGATCCTGATGTTTAACTGGAGTGGGGCGGCAAGGCCGCCGATGCGCTTTATCTGGGGGCGGCTGGCCGGGCTTCAAGTCCGGCGCCGGCTTTCGCAGGCATGAACCTGCGCGCAAAAAGGCTTATGACGGCGCCACAACCACCATCGCCGGGCGCAGCAGGCGCTCGTTGAGCACGTAGCCCTTCTGGAACAGCTGCGCCACCGCGCCGGGCGGCACGCCTGCGACCGCAGCCACGCTCATGGCCTGGTGGTGTTCCGGATTGAACGCATCCCCGGGGGCCGGGGCCACCTCGGTCAGGCCGAAGCTGCCGGTGACCTTGATCAGCTGGCGCAGGGTCAGCTCCAGCCCGGGGCGCAGCGGATCTTCCGCGCCGGCGCTGGCCAGCCCGGCCTCCAGGCTGTCAAACACCTGCAGCATGTCGGCCAGCAGGCGCTCGTTGGCGAAGCGCCGGGCGGATTCGATCTCACGCGTCATGCGCTTGCGCTGGTTTTCCAGGTCGGCGCGCTCCAACAGCGTCTGGGCCTGCAGCTGTTCCAGCTCGGCCTTCAGCAGCTCAATCTGCTCCTGCAAGGAGCCGGTCTGCTCCTCGTCCTGCACCCGGCTGTCCTCACCCGGCCCAAGCCGGGAGTCGTTGTCCTGTTCGGATTCGTGGTTCATTTCTGGTCCCGTGGCGGTCGTTCTGCCGCCGCTGGCGGAGCAATGGGGTCCGCCAGCGAGGGATTCAAGCCCCGATCAGTCGCCGCGGGATCTTTCCAGCGCCGCCCCCAGCGCTCCAGCCGTGGCCTGCACCACCGGGATCACCCGGTCATAGGCCATCCGGGTGGGACCGATCGCGCCCAGCACGCCCAGCACCTGCCCGCCGGCGCCGTAGCTGGCGGTCACCAGCGACATGCCTTCCAGCGGCGCCAGCCCGGTTTCTTCGCCAATGAAGATGCCCAGTCCGGGCGCCCTGGCGGTGCGTTCGAGCAGCTGCAGGATCTCGCGTTTGCTTGAGAACGCCTCGAACAACTCCCTCAGCCGCTCCAGATCGGACAGGTCCTGCAGCCCGATGAGATGGCTCTGCCCGGTCACCACCATGTCCTCGTCGTCGCCGCTGAGCGCCTGTTCGGCCAGCTCGACGGTGTGCGCCAGCAGCGCCTCCATCTCGTTGCGGGCCGAGCGCATATCGCGCACCAGCGCAGCGCGGATATCGACCAACGACATCCCCGCGAAGTTGGCATTGAGGTAATTGGCCACGCGTTCCAGCTCACCGGCCTCCCAGATGCGACGGGTCCTTATCAGGCGGTTCTGCACTTCATGATCGGCAAAGACCAGGACCGCCATCACCCGCTGCGCGTCCACCGGAACGAAATCGATGTGGCGGAAGGCGAATTTCTCGCGTCGCGGCACACTCACCACGCCCACGAAGCGGGTCATGGCGGAGACCAGCTCCGACGCGCTGTCCAGCAGCGTCTGCGTTCCGGCGCCGGGGGCCAGTCCGCTGCGCAGCCTGGCCTGCTCGGCTTCCGGCAGCGGCTTGAGTTGCAACAACGAATCCACGAAAACCCGATAACCCTGCGCCGTGGGCACGCGCCCGGCCGAGGTGTGCGGCGCGCTGAGGAAACCGGCGTCCTCCAGGTCGGCCAGAATGTTGCGGATCGTGGCCGGGCTGACTTCCAGCCCCGAGTGCCGCGAAAGAGTCTGCGACCCCACCGGCTCACCATCGCGGATATGGCGCGCGATCAGAGTGCGCAGCAGCTGCCGGGAGCGCGGATCCAGGTCGTGTCCTGAGGTGGATTCATTGCGACGGCTCATGCTGCAACGATATACGGTCGCGACCGTGCGCACCCGGGGCTTGGCCGCGGGCCGCCCTGCACTGCACAATCAGGCCGCTATGCTGACCCATCTCTCAATCCGTGACTTCGCCGTTGCCAGCGCTACCGAAATGGAATTCGGACCCGGCCTGACGGTCATTTCCGGCGAAACCGGCGCCGGCAAATCGCTCCTGGTCGATGCACTCGGCTTCCTGTCCGGGCTGCGGGCGGACAGCGGCATGGTCCGCCACGGCGCCGCACGCGCGGAGCTGAGCGCCGGATTCGAGCTGGCCGATGCCCCGGGCGCGGATGCCTGGCTCAGGGCGCACGAATTCGACGATGGTGGCGTCTGCCAGCTGCGCCGCACCCTGCGCGCGGACGGTGGATCGCGGGCCTGGATCAACGGCCGCCCCGCAACCCTTTCGCAGCTGGCTGACCTGGCCTCGCACCTGGTCGAGATCCACGGCCAGCACGAACACCAGGCCCTGCTCTCCCGGGGCAGCCAGATGGCGCTGCTTGATGCCTACGGTCGCCATGCCGAACCCTTGAAGGCAGTGGCCCAGGCCGCACGCGCGTGGTCAACGCTTGAACGGGAGCGCGAGCAGCTCTCGGGCGCCGGTGACCCGGCCGAGCGCCAGGACTGGCTGCGCCACCAGATCAAGGAACTCCAGGCCGAGGCTCTGGAGGCGGACGCCATCGACGACCTGCAGGCCAGCCATCGACGGCTTGCCCACGCATCCGAATTGATCGAAGCCTGCGACAGCGCCCTTGGCCGAATCCGCGACGATGACGCCGTCTCCGGCCAGCTGCAGCGGGCCCGCACCGAACTGGCCCGGGTGCAACAGCACGAGCCCCGCCTGGCCGAAGTGGACGCGATGCTCGACTCGGCTGCCATCCAGCTGGATGAAGCAGCCGTCCAGCTGCAGATACTGCGCGACGATCTTGACGTAGACCCGGACGGCTACCAGGAACTCGAGCAGCGCCTGACCCGCCTGCACGACCTGGCCCGCAAGCACCGGGTCACCCCGGATGCCCTGGCCGTCACTCGTGATGCATTGATTGCCGAGCTGGACGCACTGGACCATGCCGATGAGCGGCTGCAGGTGCTGGACCAGGAAATCCAGGCCGCCGCGGATCGCTGGCGCAAGGCGGCTGCAACGCTGGGCCAGGCCCGGGCGGACGCGGCCAAAGCACTGGCCCGCGATACCACCGTCCTGATCAGCGAGCTGGGCATGGGCGGCGGACGCTTTGAAATCGCGCTTGAGCCACAGCCCACCGACCGTCCGGACCCGCAGGGCGCCGAACGCGTCGAATTCCTCGTGTCGGCCAACGCCGGTCAACCGCCCCGGCCGCTGCGCCGGGTGGCCTCGGGCGGCGAACTGTCGCGGATCTCACTGGCGATCGAAGTCGCGGCGCTGGGCCTGGATGCCGTGCCGACCATGGTCTTCGACGAAGTGGATTCGGGCATTGGCGGCGCGGTGGCCGGCATCGTCGGCCAGAAGCTGCGCGCGCTTGGCCGCAGCCGTCAGGTCCTGTGCGTGACCCACCTGCCCCAGGTGGCGGCCCAGGGCCATGCCCACTACCTGGTCAGCAAGTCGGAAAGCGAAGGCAGCACCGCAAGCGAGGCGCGCTTGCTGAACCACAAGCTGCGCCAGGAGGAACTGGCCAGGATGCTGGGCGGCGTGGAAGTAAGCCGCGAGGCCCGTGCAGCCGCCAGGCGACTGCTCGCCGACGTGGACTGACGTCGGCGCTTATTTCCGGCGGCGCACGTAGAGGACCAGCGAGTGGTCTTCGAGCACGTAGCCGTGGTCCTCGGCGATCTTGTGCTTCAGGCGCTCGATCTCCTCGTTCTCGAACTCGATGATCTTCCCGCTCTCCACGTCCACCATGTGGTGGTGATGGCCACCGCGGTCAAGCTCGTAGACCGCGTGCCCACCTTCGAAATTGTGTTTGAGCACCAGGCCGGCAGCTTCGAACTGGGTCAGCACCCGGTACACCGTGGCCAACCCGATCTCGTCCCCATCCTCCAGCAGCTGGCGATAGATTTCTTCGGCGTTGAGGTGGTGATGCGGGGTGCTGTGCTCAAGCACCTGAAGGATTCGCATGCGCGGATGGGTCACCTTCAACCCTGCCTTGCGCAGCTCCAGAGATTCCATCGATTCCTCCATCCAGAACAGTCGTGCGCGGATCCGATCACGCGCTGAATGCCTGCTGCAGGGCAAGGTCGCAGCAGGCCGGGTGAGTGTATCATCGGCGGATTCCAGACTTCCCGCTTGCCGCATGCGAAAGCTCATTGTTCCCATCCTCGCCGCCCTGCTTGTCACCGGCTGTGGCCTCACTTACCGCCAACCCATCTATCAGGGCAGCCTGCTGGACGAAGCCGCGGTTGAGCAGCTGCAGCCCGGCATGGGCAAGCAGCAGGTCATGATGCTGCTGGGCACGCCCTCCATCGCTGATCCGTTCCACCAGGATCGCTGGGACTACACCGCCAGCCAGCGCACCGGCCGACGTGGCAATGCCGAGATCAAGAACCTGACCGTGTGGTTCGAGAACAACGCCGTGGCGCGTTGGGAAGGCGAACACTTCCCCGAGCGTGACGCCGAGCTGGTGCAGGAAGTGCGGCGCTCGTTTGGCCACAACCTGCCGCGCGAGCGCAACCGCCGCTGATCCGCCGGCTATCGCGGCCGCCGTTCTGCGGCCGCAGCTCTATCCAGGCCCGCTCTATTCAAACCCGCCTTGGCGCGCCTGTCGCTCCCGGGCCCGGGTTGCGCGCAGGCGTCGCGCTTCCTTCGGATCGAGCTGCAGGGGTCGCAGCAGCTCCAGCCGGTCGCCGTCGCGCAGGGGCGCATCCGCCGCCACCCGTTCGCCATACACCGCGTAGCCGTCGATCCCTTCCAATGACAGGCCCGACGCTGCAGCCGCTTCTTCTGCAGCAGTGCCGACCGCGAGCGCCAGCTGCACCGAGCGGCACTCCCTTGGCAGCGCCAGCACCACCTCCACCTGGATCACTCCCCCTCCCCAACCTGATCCCCGGCTTCCCGGGCCACGCGGATGAAGTCATCCACCATCCGGTCCGCCAGCTTTTGCAGCCCGAAGGTCACCGGCGCCAGCAGCAGGCGCGACTGCGGCTCGAAATCCAGCGTCAATTCCACCCGACAGGCCGACTCGTCCAACGCATGAAAGCGCCAGCGCCCCTGCAGCTTCCGGAACGGACCATCGCGCAGCTGCATGTCGATCCGGTGTGGACGCTCAAGCGTGTTTTCGGTGGTGAACCAGGTGCGGAACGAGCCGAGTCCCAGCTCCAGCTTGGCCACCATGCGGCCCTCGCCATCCTCGATCACCTGGGCATCCTCGCACCACGAAAACCGGCGCGGATAGGCTTTAACGTCATTGACCAGGGTGAACATCCGCGTGGCGGAGTGTTCCACCAGGGCGCTGCGTTGGATCTTTGGCATGGACGATTCCGGAGCTGATTCGATCACAGGCATGTCATTGCATGCCCGCATCGGAGACAATTGGCCGCATGGGCAAGAAAGCAGTCAAGGATAAGGCAAAAGGTGGTGGCACCATTGCGCTCAACAAGCGCGCACGCCACGACTACCATCTGCAGGAGCGCGTCGAGGCCGGGCTCGCGCTGCAGGGTTGGGAGCTGAAATCGATCCGCGCCGGACGCGCCAACATCACCGAATCGTACGCGGTGATCCGCAATGGCGAGCTGTTCCTGTTCGGCGCCCAGATCACGCCGTTGATTTCCGCATCCAGCCACACCGTCGCCGATCCCATGCGCACCCGTAAGCTGTTGCTGCACCGGCGCGAGATCGACCAGCTCATCGGCCAGGTCGAGCGCGATGGCTACACGCTCGTCCCGACCGCCCTGTACTGGAAGGGCAATAAAGTCAAAGCCGAGCTTGCCCTCGCACTGGGCAAGCAGAAGCACGACAAGCGCGACGCCGAGCGCGACCGCGACTGGAACCGCGAGAAGCAGCGCGCCATGCGCCGCCACAACCGCGACGCCTGATACCACGTACGGCTGGTGAATCCCTGCTGCACAGCTTTGGCCCGAACCTTGTTTACCCGGCCGCTGCCCCTATACTGTGCGGTGTCAGCGTGAACGTTTTTCCCGGGGGTGCATTGGCTTCGACGGGGGATGCGAAATCACCTGGTGCATGCCGAGGGGGCGGCTTTCCTCGTAAATCCAGCAGCAAACTTCTAGTTGCCAACGACGACAACTACGCTCTCGCCGCTTAAGGCGTAAGCCCCGAACCCACTTGTGCCTGTGCTCGTGGATGTAGGGTCATTATCACAGGAACCAGCCGTGGAGGTTGCCTGTCTTCCGCGGTTGAACTGACAGGCTGGTTCCCTGATGCGCTTTGCACGTCGTGCTGTCAGGGGGCAAGATCCAACGGCGAGCTAAGCATGTAGTACCGGGGATGGAGTACCTTCGGACGCGGGTTCGATTCCCGCCACCTCCACCATTTGAAGATCAGAAAAGCCCGCAAACGCGGGCTTTTTTGTTTCTAAATGCCTGAAAATACAGGGCCTTCCGCCTCGCACCCGTTCCAGCGGGTTCCAGTCGGTTCCAGTGGAACCCTGCCCTTGTTGACGGTACCTTTGACGGTAACCCGACCAAAGTTCGTTCCTGTTACCGCTAGGAGCTACCGTCATGCGCCTGACCGACGCGACCATCCGAAAAGCCAAGCCCGGATGGAACCCGCTAAAAAAGGAAGCTGTTGATCCGACGAAGCCCTTCAAGCTGGCCGACGGCAACGGCTTATATCTGCTGTTCCGCCCGAACGGCGGTAGGTGGTGGCGCTGGGATTACCGCCGCCCGATCACCGGCAAACGCAACACGCTGAGCCTGGGGACCTACCCCGATACCGGGCTCGCTGACGCGCGCGAACGCCTGGCAGCGGCCCGCAAGCTCCTCGCCGCGGGCGTCGATCCTGCCGAAAACCGGAAAGCCGAAAGAGCCGCAGGCATGGAGCGTGCCGGCAACAGCTTCGAGGTCATCGCCTTGGAGTGGCTGGACAAGCAGACCTGGGTTCCTACCTACAGCAGCAAGGTCACCGCCTGGATGGACAAGGACGTTTTCCCATGGATCGGCGGCCAGCCAGTGGCCGAATTGACCGCGCCGGACTTTCTACGCATCGCCCGCCGCATCGAAGAGCGCGGCGCCATTGAATCGGCCCATCGCATCCTGCAGAACTGCGGCCAGGTGATGCGCTACGCGATCGCCACCGGCCGGGCGGAGCGCAACCCCGTCGCGGACCTGCGCGGCGCCCTCGCCTCGCCACCTGAGCGGCACCATGCGGCAATCACGGATCCGCGGGAGATCGGCGGCTTGCTTCGGGCGATCGACGGATACAGCGGCAACATGGTGACGCGCAGCGCGCTGCGCCTGGCGCCTCTGGTGTTTGTCCGCCCTGGCGAGCTACGGCATGCCGAGTGGGAGCATATCGACCTGGCGGCGGCGGAGTGGAACATTCCAGCGGAGCGCATGAAGAGTCGGCAACCGCACCTGGTGCCGTTGTCCCGCCAGGCGGTGGCCATCCTGTCCGAACTGCAGCCGCTCACCGGGCGCCGGCAGTACGTGTTCCCCGGCGGCCGCAGCCCGAAGCGGCCGATGAGCGACAACGCGATCAACGCGGCGCTGCGGCGCATGGGATTCGACACTGACACGATGACCGGCCACGGCTTCCGCGCGATGGCGCGCACCGTGCTGGATGAGGTGTTGCACTTCCGGCCCGACTACATCGAGCACCAGCTCGCACACGCGGTGCGCGACCCCAACGGCAGGGCCTACAACCGCACCGCGCACCTGGCAGAACGCCGCAAGATGATGCAGGCATGGGCCGATTACCTGGACCGTCTGCGCGCTGAGGATCCCAAGGTGGTGCAGTTCAAGCGCACCGCCTGACCGTACACGTCGCGGCTAGGCCGGCCAGCCGAACACGGGGCACCTTCCCCCGCTGCCGCGACGTTCCTTTGAAGGGCGCGGAGGTGCGCGCGGTGTCACGATCGAAGAGCAAGAAGGGAAAACCGGAGCTTCCAAGCCTTGAGCGCCGCTACGATTACCGCTCCAAGCGGCGTGACACGCCGGAGGGCTCCGCGCTTGAAGCGCTGGACGGTGACAAGCAAATGATTGCGAGGCTGGGGCTGTTTGGCGCCCTGATCATGCGCGACGCCAGCGAGAACGGTGGGAATCTTGAGCGCTATGCGTGGTGGTTAGCAGCCATCCTTGATGACATCGCGATCGGCAAATCTCCTAATGAAGCCTTCGGCTGGGAAGGTCGAGCTGGCCGTTACAAACTGCATAACGGCGAGGCCTGGAGCACACTGAAAAAGGCGTACGAGGTGGCTAGTTTGGTGGATCGTTTCACCGCCGGCACGACAGGCAAGCACTTTGACGAAGTCATAGACCATGCTGCGGCCCTCTGGGGAGTGCCTCCTGCCGACTGCCGTTCCGCGGTCACCAGTTGCGCCCCGTCCTCGAGCCCGCTGAGCAAGACAAAAGCAGAAGGCATTGCGCTCGATATGGTCGCGGCGTACGGAGCGAGCGGGCACCAGGGCATCGCTCGCGACACGGCGGACGGCTACTACAGGGACCTCATAAGTTCAAGGGGTAACGACTAAAAGTCGTTCCCCTTTGTTCGCGCAAGGCGCGAGCGACACAGTGCATCCGCAACGACACATTGCGCGGAGTGCATGTAGATGCAAACGAATATTTCCCCGCCGCCGCTCAAATCGGGCGACCGGCTGTTAGACCTGAGCGAGCTGAAACGGGTCTATCCCAAGAGCACGAGCGGAATCTACGCAGAGATTCGGGCGGGGAAGTTTCCCGCTCCCGTCCGCATTGGCCCGAACCGTGTCGCATGGATCGAGCGGCTGGTGCTAGACCACATCAACCGCGTCATCGGCGCTGCCAACGATGTGCCGGCCACATCGTCGCCCCGCGCTTGACACCCCTATCACGATGGCCTCAATATCGAAGCGTTGCCGCAACTTCGGCAACCGGGATTGGCGTCCCGAATCACAAGGCGCGCAAGCGCCCATCCAAGATGCAGGCGCTTTTTTCATGCCCGCATTGCGGGCGCACACGCACGTTCGCAGTTCATGGCGGGCGATGCGGGAGGGCCTTCGGGCCCGCCGGTGCCTTGTGCCGGTACGCCAATCCCGTGTCGTCCGCCACCCTCTGCGCAATGCAGGGGCGGCGGTCATCCAACACCACGGAGACCGCACCATGACTGAGCAATCCCCCCTTCCCACTACCGCCATCCTGCGTGAAGCAAGGCAGCTCGCAGCCCTCACCAGCATCATCCAGGACGAGTTTGGCGACAGCACGATTGAGAGCCGCGAATCCGAGCTGGTCGGCTTGGCCAATGACCTGGCCGCAAGCATCCATGAACGTTTCCAGAAGGGCCCTACCGACGGGACAGCCGGGGCCGCATACGGGGCCAGTGGCAAGGCGGCTGCGGTCATCAGTTCGATCGTCCATGCCATTGCCTGCGCGGCGCTGGCGACCGACGAAGATGAGCGCTTCGCGCTGGCCAACCGCATTGGTTGGCTACAGCTCAGCGCTGGCGAGCTGGCGGAGAAGCTGGCGAGCCTCGTCGAGCAGCTTTGCGCGGAAGGGGCTGCGGCATGAATGCAAAAGAGGTAGTTCATTGCATCTGTTTTGATGACCGCGGCATCGGCATCAAGTTCGACACCGGCATTGAAAGCCGCGGCGAGATGATCCGCCACGCCCATGCGCTGAACTCATCCGTGGGTCAGGTGGCCATGACCGCCCGCCTTGTTGCGGAAGGCAATGGCGATGATTTGGACCCATGCCAGCAAGCGAACCAGGTGCACGGCTTGATGACCGCTGTCGAGGTGATGAGCAGCCTTGTTGAGGCGTTGCTCGAACAGGCTTCCGGCCAGGAGAGCGACCAATGACCGGACCCCGTAAGGAACTGAGGCTGGCCGACATGCGTGGTAAGCCCATGACCGCCGCTTGGTATCAGTACCTTTTCGGCGTGAGAGGCACGATGCGGCTGCTGATGAGCGCGCATCAACGCGCGGCGAGAGAGTGCAAGAACCGGACTAGGTCTGCCAAGGAGCAGGATGAGGTGGCCCAGCGCCTGGCGACTGCCTCCATGGAGCATCTAGACCTGGTGCTGCACACCATGGAGATGAGCGGCGGCTGGCAGCGGGTGGATGAATCCGATGAGTGAAGCACCGTCAAAGGAAAGCGCCCGCAAGCGAGCGGCGCGCAAAAAAATGACGGTCATCGACGGCAGCGGAACGGTGCCGGAGGAAGCAGCAAACGATGCCTTGCAAATCAGTCTGTATGACGCCGAAGGCCGGAAGCGGCCGCAAGCAGATGTCCTTCTGGAGATCGGCCGGCGACACAAGCTGTTCCGTGATCCAGGCGGCGACACTTACGCGCAGCTGATGCATGGCGGTCACATGGAGGTGCACGCTGTCGAGTCAAAGGGATACCGCGAACACTTGGCAGCGGAGTATTACGGCATCGCGGCGAAAGGCTGCAGCCGCAACGCGATGGTCGACGCGATCGACACATTGTCCGCTCAGGCGCGCTTTGCTGGCGACCTGCGAACGGTGTGGCTGCGGACCGCTCAGGACGAAGATGCACTGGTCATTGACCGCGGCGACCCGGAGTGGTCGGAGATCCATGTGGACGCGCTTGGCTGGGAAGTAAAGCAAGGCGGCGACGTGGCCTTCCGGAGAGCGCACCGCATGAAGCCGCTACCGCTTCCGGATGAGACGGTCGCTCCGGCGGAAGGGTTCGCCCGGCTCTGGAAGTACGCCAACGTCGCCCCTGCGGACCGGGTGCTTGTAGCCGCTTTCATCCTTGGCGCTTTCAAGCCGCGAGGGCCCTACCCCTTGCTGATGGTCTCCGGCGAGCAAGGCACCGGTAAGTCCACGTTCTCGCGCCTGCTGAAACGCCTGATTGATCCATCCGCGGCGCCCCTTCGCCAGCCACCGAAGGAACCACGGGACGTGCTGGTTGCTGCCATCAATACTTGGCTACTGTGCCTGGATAACCTGTCGTGGCTCCCACCGGAGCTGAGCGACACGCTCTGCCGAATCTCCACCGGCGGCGCTATCAGCGAACGCACCTTGTTCTCCAACCTCGACGAAACACTGGTCGAAGTGCAGCGCCCCGTTGTGATGAACGGTATCGAGGAGCTGGCCACCCGGCCCGACTTGGCGCAGCGTGGCATCCATGTAGAGCTGGAGCCCGTGCAGCGCGTGTTGCCCGAGGCAAAGCTGTTGCGCGACTTCGACGCCGATGCACCGGCGATCTTTGGCGCAATCCTTTCGGCGCTGGGTACCTGCGTGGCCACGCACGAGCACGTCAAGCTGGACCCCATGCCACGCATGGCGGACTTCGCCCAATGGGCGGCGGCTGGCATGACGACCCTTGGCTTCAAGACCAGCGACTTCCTGGCGGCTTACCGTGCGAATCAGGATGCCGGCCTGCAGCAAGGCTTGGACAGCTCGCCAGTGGGCCGCGCGGTTGTGGAGTTCATGGCGGCGCGCACTGAATGGCGCGGCACTGCAAGCGAGTTGCTCGCCAGTCTCCGCGACCTCGCCGACGCCAACGACCAACGCAGCCGGCAGTGGCCGAAGGTGCCCCGCGCCCTGTCCGCAACTCTCACCAGGCTGGGCCCGGCGCTTAGGTCGGCAGGGATTGCCCGCGAGTACAACCGGACTTCAGCGGCGCGAGAGATTCGCTTACTCCGCCAGGCGGCGGCGAAACAGGAAAGCGAGACCAACCAATGAAAAACAAACCCTTTAAGAATTTATCGTCATTTGCGTCATTGCGTCATTTAGCTAGGCAGGACAAGGGATTCTCTGAATTCTCTTGCGTCATCGTTGCGTCACGCTGCGTCATCCATGACCCAAAGATGACGGTGAATGTCGCAAACGATTCCGAAGATTCCTCAATGCTTTCAGATAGTTGTACGCAAATGACGGACATGACGGAAATTCCGGCCCATAGCCATACGCCACCCCCGCCAAGGTACTCCTGGAGTCGTGGCACATGCGGGTGGCAGAGCCGCAAAGACCGTGTAGATAGTGGCCCTGAACTTTGGTTCCGGTTCCGGTTCCCAGGCTGACATGGCCACTGACTCCACACGTTCAGGCCACGGCTCCGGGCAGTCGTCAACCCTGCCCTTCGACCCCGCAGACCTGGTGAAGATGCGGGTAACCCCTGCCCGGTTCGCGACCATGTGCAGCGTCAGCCGGCAGGCGGTGTCGAAGTGGATCAAAAAGGGTTGGGTCACGCTGGGGCCGGACGGCCTGTTGGATCCAGCGATAGCGACCAGGCAATACCTGGACCACGTAGACCCCGCCCGCATGCAAGCCCGCATATTGAAGGGGGCCACTGCCACGCATGCCGAATTACGCGCGCGGATTCAGTCGCTGGAGGCCGCAGCGGCGAATGCGGTGCCGAAAGAAGAGCTGGCGAAGCGGCTCGATAGGTTGGTGGCCATGATCATCGACGCGTTCGATTTCGGGCCGGTCCACCCCGACGAAGCTCGGACCATGCTCTCTTCAATGGCCATCAGATATGTCATGGAGCCAGCTCAAAACGATTCGCGTGATACAGATCAGGAGACCCTTGATGAAGAGGATTAACGCCCGTCTGCCCCGACTGCCAGACCCGACATTTTTTCGCGACCCGGAACGCACTGTGGCGACCAGCGATGGCGGCGCCCTGGTGTCGTATGACCCGGAGACCCGCGCGGGATTTCTGTACGTGGTAGCGGAGCGGTTGTGGTCGATATCCGCGCCGATCGACTTCCCAATGTTCGCCGCCTTGCTGAACGCCTCCGGTCACAGTCTCCCGGCCACGCCGGAGGTACGCGCCTGGGTGGATCGTTGCCTGGCCGGCACCGCGGATACCTTGGTGCATTGATGCGCGCCACCTTCCCCGACCAGCTCGGCCGCTTCCGTGCCCATGCGCAAGCCGGGCGGCCGCTGCCGCTTGACCTTGCGGAGTGGGTCGAAGCGCGACTGGTGTCGCAGGTCTATGCCGACTATCAGCGAGCACGCCGTGATGAACTGCTGCGGCGTGCCGGCCAGATCGCCGGCGGGTCCGTTGCCAACCAGGTCGAAGCAATCGAGCGCGAAGCTGCCGCGCTAGAGCGGTGCTGGCACCGATACAGCTGCGCTGATCCGGAGCCTGGCACGTTGCGCGGGGCGGTACACCGGGCGCGCCTGGTGATGGCTATCCCCAAGCGGCGCCGCCTCTTCACCATCCTGGGTGCGCAGGTGCAATCGGTCGAGTAGCGATTGCAGTGGATCATGCGGACAGTGGAGGCGAACCAGGAGGGTTTGCATGCCACGACACCAATCCACCCCTGTGATGCAACTGCGCCAGCGCCCCAACGCTTCCGCTGAGCTGCTGATCTATGGCGACATCGGGGACTCATTCGCCGTCGAATCGGTCACCGGCGCCGCAGTCGCGCGACAGCTGGCCTCGCTTCCAGATGAGGTCTCGGAAATCAATGTTCACCTGAATAGCTGCGGCGGCTCGGTGGCCGATGGTCTGGCGATATACAACGGCCTGCGGCGGCATCCTGCGCGCAAGATCGTGACGGTCGACGGGATCGCCGCGAGCATCGCGAGCGTGATCGCCATGGCCGGTGACGAGGTGCGGATGCCGCCGGCCTCGCTGATGATGATCCACGCGCCCTGGACGCAATCGGCCGGCGGCAACGCCGCTGAGCTGCGCGGGTTCGCGACACAGCTCGACGCGTGGGCGGCGACCATGGCGGAAGCCTATGCGAGCAAGTCCGGCCGTCCGGTCGCAGAAATGCGGGCCTTGCTGGATGACGGCGAAGACCACTGGTTCACTGCCGAAGAGGCAGTCGACGCCGGATTTGCAGACCTGGTCGAAACCGCTGCCAACGAGCCGGCCGAGTTCCCGATTGCGGCCTCGCTTCGCGACGCCCTCCCCCGTTTCATCAACCGCGCGCCAGCCCGCATCGCGGCAAGCCTGCGCGCGCTCGCTTCCGGAGAAACTTTCATGCCTGACAACGCGCCTTCCCCGTCCGCCGCTTCGCAAGTCTCCGCCGCGCAGCGTGCCGAAGTCATCGCCGCCGAGCGCCACCGCGTGCAACAGATCCGCGCCACGGTGCGCTCAAATCCCAGTGACCAGGTGATGGCCCGCCTGGCCGAACAGTGCATCGATGAAGGCACCTCCTTCGAGGTCTTCGGACAGCGGGCGCTGGAAGTGCTCGCCGCCGGACGCGAACCCCTCAATGCTCCGGCTGGCGCGCTGGCCAACCCCACGCAGAGCGGCGCGGACTTCATCGGCGCCGCTGCCGACGCCCTGGTGGCGCGTGCCGGCGTCCAGATCGCCAAGCCGCACGCGGCGATGCGCGACTTCATGACCATGGACACCGGCGAGCTGGCGCGCGCATGCCTGCGCCGTTCCGGCAAGGATTACCGCCAGCTCGACCGCGTGGGCGCCATCCGCGCCGCAATGACGACCTCGGACTTCCCGACCATCCTCGGCAATGCGCTCGGCAAGTCGCTGCGGCAGGGCTTCGAAGAGGATCCGCAGAGCCATTCGCTGTGGACCCGGCGCAGCCTGGTCGAAGACTTCAAGTCCCAGACGCGCGCCCTGCTGAGTTCCGCACCCGACCTGCTGTTCATCCCGGAGGGCGGCGAGTACAAGCACGGCGCGCTCGACGAAGACGCCGCGCAGTTTGCAGTCGCCAAGTACGGGGTACAGATCCGACTCACCTGGGAAGCCCTGGTAAACGATGACCTCGGCGCGTTCGTCCGCATCCCGCAGGCGATGGGGGCGGCGGCACGGCGCAAGGAGGCGGACCTGGTCTATGGCCTGTTTGCCGCCAATGATGGCGATGGCCCGACCATGCAGGACGGCGCGGCGCTGTTCCATGCCGACCACGCGAACCTGACGGCGCAGGTCGACGGCCTCGACGCGGTATCGCTGTCACTGGCCCGCACTCTGCTGCGCAGGCAGAAGGCCAAAGGCGGCGGCGTGCTGAACCTGCAGCCGCGCTTCCTCATCGTGCCGGCGGAGCTGGAGATGGCGGCAGAGCAGCTGCTGCTGGCCAGCACGCGCGGCCTGGCGACCGGCGCCGATGCCGCCATGACCGCCGGCTGGGTTGGCGGCCTGCAGCTGGTGGTCGAGCCTCGGCTGGAGCCGGACGCCTTCTACGTGGCCGCATCGCCGAACCAGATCGACACACTGGAGGTGGCCGGCCTGCAGGCGGATAACGGCGTGCCGCAGGTGGAAGAGCAGAACGAATTCGACCGCGACGTGAAAGCCTGGAAGGTGCGCCACGTGGTCACCGCAGCCTTCACCGATTGGCGCGGCATCGTGAAGGTTCCGGTCGAAGCCTGACCGGTCGTCACTTCCACTTTGTGGAGGTGACATCTCCCGAAACATCCGGCTGCCTGATGGCGGCCGGAGCGTGGGGCAGGCACCTCACGTGTGGTGGCTCCGCTTCGCCACCTCGACCAGCCGGCGGTGTCGACAAAAACACCGGCAGTGCAGGCGTCGGGTCCTCCGCGTGACTGCACCAGCGCCCCGCTCCCCCTGGCGGGGCGCTGTCTTTTGCGGGCTTCGGCACCTACGAACGGTAGGTTTGGCGGTAACAGAGATAATCGAATTGCGTTATCTCTCGCATATTCAATGGGTTATGGCGCTATGTGTAGGGACGCCACCCCACCAATCATCTGAGCAATCAGCGAAAAGGCCACCTTCTTCAAGGTGGCCTTTTTCGTTTCAGCGCCGGGGATTGACCCGGCGTCCGCCACAAATGGACAGGGCTGCATCGCAGCAGCCTTGTCGTTTTACCAGCGTGACAGCAGGGAATCAGCCCTGGATCGGAACCAGGGTGATTTCCACGCGGCGGTTCTGCGCGCGGCCGGCTTCGGTGCTGTTGTCGGCGATCGGTCGGGTCAGGCCCGCACCAACAGTGATCATCCGCTGCTGGTTCACGCCCTGCCCGGCCATGTAGTTGGCCACTGACTGGGCACGACGCTCGGACAGCTGCTGGTTGTAGGCGGCGGCGCCGACGTTGTCGGTATGACCGGCCACTTCGATGATGGTCTGGTCATATTCGCGCAGCGTGCCGGCCAGGTTGTTCAGCACCGGATAGAACTGCGCCTGCACGTCGTCGCGGTCGAAACCGAAGGTGATCGCGCCCGGCATGTTCAGGGTGATGTTGTCGCCATCGCGGTGCACATCCACGCCGGTACCGGCCATCTGGCGGCGCAGCTCGGCTTCCTGGCGGTCCTGGTAGACGCCTACCGCACCACCGGCCAGCGCGCCTGCGCCGGCGCCGATCATGGCGTGCTGGCGGCGCTCGGTGGCATCAGAGCCGCTGAGCAGACCGGCCACTGCACCAATGCCCGCGCCTACGAGAGCGCCGGTGCGGGTACGGTTGGGATCGTTGGGATCTGTCGTCTGGCCGGTATAGGTGGCACAGCCGCCCAGCATCAGGGCTCCCGCCAGCGCCGCGCTCAGGCCTGCAGTTGCGAGTTTGCTCATTATTTTGCTCCTTGGGAAAGTGGTTCTCGGGATGCGGTGACCCCACGTGGCGCAGGTACACGTACAACCCGATGCGCGAATCCTACCCAGTCGCCCGTGCTCTTCGGGTGACAGGCCCGGCCGCAGTCCACTCCCATTCAGCTTGCTGTACGCGCCCGTTCAGGATTCGAAACTGCCGACCGAATCGTGGGCCAGATTGTCGAAGCGCGTGTATTCACCGAAAAATTTGAGCTTGAATGACCCGGTGGGCCCGTTTCGCTGTTTGCCGATGATGATCTCGGCCAGTCCCTTGTCCGGCGAGTTTTCCTTGTTGTAGTACTCATCGCGGTAAATGAAGATGATGATGTCCGCGTCCTGCTCGATGGCGCCCGACTCACGCAGGTCGGCCATGATCGGGCGCTTGTCGGTGCGCGACTCCAGTCCGCGGTTGAGCTGGGACAAGGCAATCACCGGCAGGTTCAGCTCCTTGGCCAGGGCTTTGAGCGAGCGCGAGATCTCGGAGATTTCGGTGGCCCGATTCTCGTTGTTGCCGGGCACCGCCATCAGCTGCAGGTAGTCGATCACGATCAGGCCCAGGTCGTGTTCGCGCTTGAGCCGGCGGGCCTTGGCACGCAGCACGTCGGGCGACAGCGCCGGGGTGTCGTCGATGAAGATCTTCGACTCCTTGAGCATGCGGATCGCGCTGGTCACCCGGCTCCAGTCCTCGTCCTCGAGCTGGCCGGTCCGCAGTCGCGTCGCGTTGACCCGCCCGTTGGATGAAATCAAACGCAGGGCGAGCTGGCTGGCGGACATCTCCATCGAGAACACCGCCACCGCCTTCTTGGTCTTCAGCGCCGCGTACTCGGCGATGTTGAGCGCGAGGGTGGTCTTGCCCATGGCCGGGCGAGCCGCGAGGATCAGCAGGTCGGTGTTCTGGAGACCGGCGGTCATCTCGTCGAATTCATCGTAGCCGGTGGGCAGCCCGGTGATTCCTTCGCCGCTGGCGAAACGGGTCTGCAGGATATCGAAGGCTTCGGCCATGGCCTGGTTGACCGGAGTGAAGTCCGCGCGGCCCCGCGCACCGGCTTCGGCGATGGCGAAAACCTGCTGCTCGGCCTTGGCCAGGATCTCATCACTCTCCCGCCCTTCGGGCTGGAAGCCGTCATTGACGATCCCCGTCCCCACCTCGATCAGCTGCCGCAGCACCGCCTTGTCGCGGACGATTTCCGCATAGGCCTTGATGTTGGCGGCCGAGGCCGTGGTGTTGGCCAGCTCCACCAGATAGGCGCCGCCGGCCACCTCCCCTGCCAGGCCCTGGGAATCGAACCACTCGCCAAGGGTGACGGCATCGAATGGCCGGTCGCGCTCAGCCAGCTCACGGATTGCCCGGTAGATCAGCCGATGGTCGCGGCGGTAGAAATCCTCCACCACCAGCAGGTCCACGACCCGGTCGAAGGCGTCGGGCGCCAGCATCAGTCCACCCAGCACTGCCTGCTCGGCCTCGATCGACTGGGGCGGCACACGCAGCTGGTCGATGCGACCCTCGCCGCGCGGCTCCTGGGAGAAAGAATGACGCTCTGGACGGACTGGCATGTGCGATGGAACTCCTCGAAATAAGCAGTCACCCGGGCCGGGGCGGCTGCATGTCAGTCATCGTAGGGCCTCATCCTGTGGATCCGCTACGGGGCAAGCTGTGGATAAGTCCGGATTCATGTGCGCCCGGCAAAAAAAACGGGCGCCCCGTAGGACGCCCGTTTGATCAACTGCGCGGGCGCAGTGAATCAGACAGCCGATTCGGGCTCGATCACCACCTTGACGGTGGTTTCGACGTCGGCGTGCAGATGCACCACGACCTCGTTCTCGCCGATCAGGCGGAACGGGCCTTCACCCATCACCACCTCGGACTTCTCGAACTCGACCCCAAGCTGGGCGGTCAGGGCGTCGGCGATATCGCGCGGGCCAATCGAACCATACAGCTTGCCTTCCGGCGAAGCGTTGGCGCGGATGGACAGGGTCACATCCTCCAGCTTTGCCAGGCGGGCGAACGCCTCTTCGTGGGTGGCCTTGGCCTTGGCTTCGTACTCGGCGCGCTTGGTCTCGAACTCGGCCAGGTTGGCGGCGGTTGCCGGCACGGCCTTGCCCTGCGGGACCAGGTAGTTGCGGCCGTAGCCGGGCTTCACGGAAACCTTGTCGCCAAGGTCGCCGAGCTTGGCGATTTTCTGCAGCAGAATGACTTGCATTGAATTGCTCCCAATTCGTTAGCGACGCGGAAGCCGCGCCGCAACGGGTTCGCTGTCCGAAGGGACTCGATCAGACGTTGTGGTTGTCGGTGTACGGAATCAGGGCCAGGTAGCGCGCGCGCTTGACCGCGGTGGCCAGCTGGCGCTGGTACTTCGACTTGGTGCCGGTGATCCGGGCCGGGACGATCTTGCCGGTCTCGGTGATGTTCTGGCGCAGGGTGTTGAGATCCTTGTAATCGATCTCGACCACGCCCTCGGCGGTGAACTTGCAGAACTTGCGGCGGCGGAAGAACTTGGACATGGGTGTGCTCCTCAGGCGGACTTGTCGTCGGACGTGTCGTCGGCGCTGTCGTCGCCGTCTTCATCATCCGCGTCATCAGACTTGGTGTCGGTATCGGCTTCGTCGTCACGGCGGCGGCGTTCGCCACGCTCCGGTCGGTCGGTGCCACGATCGCCCTTGTCGTCCTTGTTCTTCATGATCAGCGACTGCTCGGTGACCGCCTCTTCGCGACGGATCACCATGTGGCGCAGGATCGCGTCATTGAAGCGGAAGGTCTCGACCAGCTCGTCGAGCACGGCCTGGCCGCATTCCACGTTGATCAGCACGTAATGGGCCTTGACCAGGTTGTCGATCGGATAGGCCAGCTGGCGGCGGCCCCAATCTTCCAGACGATGGATCTTGCCCTCACCGCCCTCGATGAGGGTGGTGTAGCGCTCGATCATCGCCGGCACCTGCTCGCTCTGGTCCGGATGGACCAGGAACACGATTTCATAGTGACGCATGCGTTTTTCCTTTCGGTTATCGGCCCCGAGCACAGCCCGCCAGGCCAGACAGCCCCCCGACGCCCGGTGTGGACGCGGTGGAGCAAGCACCCGCCCCGGGCCAATGCCAGGGCGAGCCGCACATTATGACGGATTTCCAGGCCGGATTACTACCCGCCCGGTGAAGGAAACGATTGGCCTCAGGCCATGCGCTCGGCGTCGGTGGTGAAGCTCTCGCCGCAGCCACATGCGCCGGCGGATTTGGGGTTCTCGAAAGTGAACTGCTCGTTCAACCCCTGGCGGGAGAAATCGATCCGGGTGCCGGCCACCAGCGGGAAGCTGTCGGCATCGATATAGATGCGCACGTCGTCCTGCTCGATGACCTGATCACCGTCGCGCTGCTCATGGGCAAGGTCAACCACGTAGCCCCAGCCGGAACAGCCGGTCCGCTCCACCCCGAAGCGCATGCCAAGGGCAGCCGGGTTGGAAGCGAGGAAACGCTGGACCCTGTCCAGGGCGGCGGAAGATAGCTTGATGGTCATGGCTCGATTCTACCTTTTCGGGCTCCGGTACACTTGCCGCCTTGTTCATCTGTTCATCAAATCCGGAATTCAAGGCATGACGACGGTCAGCGTGGCGCAGGCGCTTGCGGGCAAAGTCCCCGAGGGCGGCGAGGTGACGGTTCGCGGCTGGGTACGCACCCGGCGCGACTCCAAGGCGGGTCTGAGCTTCATCAATATCAGTGACGGCTCGGGCTTTGCCCCGATCCAGGTGGTGGCCCCGCAGTCACTGTCCAACTACGACACGGAAGTGCGGCGGCTGAGCGCCGGCTGCTCGGTGATTGCCCGCGGCACCCTGGTGCCTTCGCAGGGCAAGGGCCAGAGCTTCGAGATCCAGGCCGAAGCGGTGGAAGTGGTCGGCTGGGTGGATGATCCGGAAACGTATCCGATCCAGCCCAAGGCCCATTCGCTGGAATTCCTGCGCGAGGTCGCCCATCTGCGCCCGCGTACCAATCTGTTCGGCGCGGTGACCCGGATCCGCCACTGTCTGGCCCAGGCCGCGCACCGGTATTTCCACGAAAACGGCTATTTCTGGGTCAACACCCCGATCATCACCACCTCCGACGCCGAAGGCGCCGGGCAGATGTTCCGCGTCTCCACGCTGGACATGGCCAACCTGCCGATGGGCAAGGACGGCAAGGTGGACTTCGGCCGCGACTTCTTCGGCCAGGAAACCTTCCTCACGGTGTCCGGCCAGCTCAACGTCGAGGCGTTCGCGCTGGCGATGAGCAAGGTGTACACCTTCGGCCCGACCTTCCGCGCCGAAAACAGCCACACCACCCGCCATCTGGCCGAGTTCTGGATGATCGAGCCGGAGATCGCCTTCGCCGACCTGGCCGAGATCGCGCGGGTGTCGGAGGAGTTCCTCAAGTATCTGTTCCGCGCGGTGCTGGATGAGCGCGGCGACGACATGGCCTTCATTGCCGAGCGCGTGCAGAAGGATGCGGTGACCCGCCTGGAGGGCTTCGTCAACGCGCCCTTCGAGCGCATTGAATATGACGAGGCCATCAAGCTGCTCCGCGATTCGGGCCACAAGTTCGATTTCCCGGTGGAATGGGGCCTGGATCTGCAGACCGAACACGAGCGCTGGCTGACCGAAGTACACGTTGGCCGGCCGGTGGTGGTGACCAACTACCCGGAGCAGATCAAAGCTTTCTACATGCGCCTGAACGACGATGGCCGCACCGTGGCCGCGCTGGACGTGCTGGCACCGGGCATCGGCGAGATCATCGGCGGCAGCCAGCGCGAGGAACGGCTGGACATGCTGGACGCGCGCATGGACCAGATGGGTCTGGATCGCGAGCGCTACGACTGGTACCGCGATTTCCGCCGCTACGGTACGGTGCCGCATGCCGGCTTTGGCCTCGGTTTCGAGCGGCTGGTGGTGTACGTGTGCGGACTGTCCAACATCCGCGATGCCATCCCCTACCCGCGCGCCCCCGGCCACGCCGAATTCTGACCGGACGCTGCCTGAGTACGGATCCCGATGCCCCTGTTTCTCGCCCTGTGTTTTCTCGGTGTCACGATCGGCGGTCTGACCGCCTTCGTGATCTTCTGGCCGCTGTCGCTGGTGCACCTGCGCGACCGCCATCCGGCGCTGCGCGAGCAACTGGGCGAAGGCGCCTTCCTGAAACCTTCGGCGCTGCGCTGGCTGCTGTCCGGTGAATACCGGCAGTCGCCGGATCGCGACTTCACCGGTCTGGCGACGCCCGCACGCATCGCGTTGTTCACAACGCTGTTCGGGATCGTCTCGACCGCCGTTTCACTGTACTGGGCCCTGGCATGATCATCCCGCGCGACCCCGCTTCTCCCTCCTACACCGAATGGTGGCTGGCCACGCTGGGCCGCACCATTGTCTGGGCCCGCCTGCGGGTGCGCGAAGCCGGCACCGCCGAGGTCTTCGACAGCGACGGCAATACCCTGGCCTATGACAGCGAAGACACCGCCCGCGCCGCCCTGATGGACGCCGAATTCGTGGGCTGGGACGGCCTGGATGAAGACGATGCGCTGGCGCGCGGCTTCAGCCTGTCCGAACTGGCCCCGCCCCGGGGCGAGACCGACGACTCCCTGCGCCCGAAGATGATCCACAAGCTTGGCGCCCGCGCCTGATGACTTTCCCGTATTGCACAGGAGCCACCGCATGGACCTGAATCTCTCCGGCCGTCACGCCCTGGTCTGTGGCGCGTCGGAAGGCATCGGCCGCGCCACGGCGGAGGAACTGGCCGAACTTGGCGCCACCGTCACCGTGCTGTCGCGGCGCGAAAGCGTGCTGCGCGAAGTGGTTTCCGGACTGGCCGGTGGGGCCGATCGCGGCCACGCCGTGGCGGTGGCCGACACCAGCGATACTGCTGGGCTGGCTCGGGCCGCTGCGGCGGTAGTGGCGCGCAGCCCGGTCCACATCCTGGTCAACAACACCGGCGGCCCACCGGGGGGCCCGCTGCACGCGGCTGATCTGCAGGCGTTCGAAGACGGCTTCCGCCGCCACGTGCTCGCCAACCAGGTGCTGCTGCAGGCCGTGCTGCCGGGCATGCGCGCGGCCGGCTGGGGCCGGATCATCAACGTGATCTCCACCTCGGTGCGCGAGCCGATCCCCGGGCTGGGCGTGTCCAACACCATCCGCGGCGCGGTGGCTTCCTGGGCCAAGACCCTGGCCGGTGAACTGGCCGCCGACGGCATCACCGTCAACAACGTGCTGCCCGGCTTCACCGAAACCGGCCGCATCGCCCAGATCGTCCGCGACCGCACCGCCCGCGAGGGCCGCAGCGAGGCCGAGGTGCGTGACGCCATGCAGGCGCAGGTGCCGGCGGGACGCTTCGCCAACCCGAACGAGACCGGCGGCGTGATCGCCTTCCTGTGCTCGCCCGCCGCAGCCTACGTCAACGGCGTCAGCCTGGCCGTGGACGGGGGTCGCACCCGCTCGATCTGACCTGCGATGCCCGAAGGTCCTGAAATACGACGCACTGCCGACCGCCTGGCCGAGGCCGTTGTGGGCCGGCCGCTGGTCCGCGCGCAGTTTGCGTTTCCCCAGCTCAAGCGCTTCGAGACAGACCTGGCAGGTCGCCGGATCCTGTCGATCACCGCACGCGGCAAGGCCCTGCTGACCCGCTTCGATCACGGCTGGACCATGTACAGCCACAACCAGCTCTACGGGGTGTGGAAGATCGCCGGCGCGGGCGAGCGTCCGGAAACCAGCCGCTCACTGCGCGTGGCGCTGGAGACCGCGGACACCGCCCTCCTGCTGTATTCGGCCTCGGACGTAACGATGTGGCCGGATGATGAAGTGGAATCACACCCGTTCCTGCGCGGCTTGGGGCCGGACATATTGGATCCGGATGTTGACGTTGCCACCGTAGCTGCCCGGCTGCAGATGCCCTCCTTCCGCGGCCGCTCACTCGGCAGCCTGCTGCTTGATCAGCGCTTTTTGGCCGGCATGGGCAATTACCTGCGCGCCGAAGTGCTGTTTGCGGCCGGGCTGCATCCCAAACGCCGACCGAAGGACCTCTCTGCCGAGCCGATCACTCGACTGGCACGGGTCCTGCTGGATATCCCCCGCCTGAGCTATTCCACCCGCGGCATCCACCAGGCCGATGGCATGCGCAGCGACTATCTGGCTGACACGGCGGACGGCTTTCGTTTCCAGGTCTTCGCCCGCGCCGGCCAGCCCTGCCCCGCCTGCGGCACTCCGATTGAACGGACCATGGTGGGCTCGCGCCGCCTCTACCTCTGCCCCTCCTGCCAACCCGTGTAGGAGCGGGGGGGGGGGGGGGGGGGGGGGGGGGGGGGGGGGGGGGGGGGGGGGGGGGGGGGGGGGGGGGGGGGGGGGGGGGAGGGGGGGGGGGGGGGGGGGGGGGGGGGG